>JAKBES010000031.1 GCA_021833665.1 Acidobacteriota bacterium | reverse complement strand
TGACGGTGGAGGCGGAACTGAGGAAGGTTCGCTGGTTCGTGGACCCCGGCGCCGTGAGCAGCCTGGAGGACATCCCCGCGGACATCGTGAAGGCCTACACGCAGAACAGCTCCAAGCTCGTCACGACGGACCCCGTCATCCAGAAGGCCCTCAAGGAGGCCCTGGGCGGGGAGCGAAATCCCTACTGGATGGCCCGGAAGATCAACAAATACATCCAGGACAAGATGCACTATGAACTGTCGGGAGGCTGGAACGTGGCCCCCGTGGTGCTCGCCCGCGGTTCGGGCTCCTGTTCCGAGTACACCTTCGTCATGCTGTCCATGTGCCACGCCGCGGGCCTGCCCGCCCGCTACGCGGGGTCCATCGTCATCCGCGGGGATGACGCGAGCCGCGACGACGTCTTCCACCGGTGGGTGGAGGTCTACCTTCCCAACTATGGCTGGTTCCCCGTGGATCCCTCGGGCGGCGATTCGCCCGTGCCCGCCGAGCAGGCGGCCTATTTCGGCGGCCTGGACAACCGCTTTCTCATCACCACCCACGGCGCCGGGGACAGCTCGGCCCTGGGCTGGGACTACAACAGCAACGCGAGCTGGACGGGCAAGGGCCGCGTGAAGCTCATGCAGCTTAAAGTGGGCGACTGGGTTCCCATGGGGAAGAAATATGAGGTTCGTGCCCTCGGGGAAGCCGGCGGACTGACCTGCGCACCGAAGGGATAGAGCGGGAGCGCGGAAAGAAGAAAAAGGGCCCGGCGCGAGTCGGGCCCTTTCGTCGTTACGGGCTGATGCGATGGTGACGGGAGAAAGCTCTATCCTTCGTTTTCGGTCTTGTTTTCGGGGGCCTTCACGTCGGAGGCCTTGGCTCCCGCCGTAAGGCCGAGGTGCTGGGCGAGAAGTTCGCCCAGGTTCAGCCCGGGGTGGGGGGCCGGTTCTCTGGACATCTCGCTGGCGGCCTCGCGGCTCCGGCGGGGCTCCCGTTCTCTGGCGGGGCGGCGCCGTTCTCCGGTTCCTTCCTCGCGCGGGGCCCGGCGGCGCTCTTCGGCTCTCTCCTCGCGCCGGGGCAGCAATTCTTCATCGGGCAGGGAGAGGATGGGCTCGGGCGCCTCGTTGCCCAGCTTCGCCCGCGCCGAGTGCACCTTTTGATCCAGCTCCGCAGTGGTGGCTTCGATCTCCGCGAGACGGGCCCGCTTGCGGTCCACCCACTGGCGGATCTTGGCCGTCCGGGTCTCGTCGCTGGTGCTGGCGGCTTGGCTTTCCAAATCCGCCACTTCGGCGAGGATCTGGGCCGCGAGGGCGCGGTTGCGCAGCGCCTGCTTTTCCCACCGAGCCAGGTGCGCGGACATCCGCTCAACCCACTCGGCGTGGGCCTTCTGGCGCTCCTGGCGCTGGGCCTCGATGTGGTCGGAGCAGGCCTTCCAAGCGGTGCGGAGGACGCCTCTCACGGCGTCCTGCTCGGACAGGGACAGCCCCGCGGCCTTGAGGTCGCTTTGGGCGGTACGGATGGCTTCCTGGATGGAGCGGGGGTCCTGCTCTTCCATCATGGCCAGGAAGCCGTTGGCCCGGCCCATGAATTCCTCGAAGATCCCCTTGCGGAAGCCGGCCCGCTTCGCCTTGAGCGTATCCCGTAACTGGGTCCAACGGTTCCAGCACGCCTCGCGGTCCGATCGAAGGAGAACGGGGGGCGTGGGCGGAGGCTCCTGAGCCGCCGCAATCGGTGCGGACTCTTGTGGGGCATCCACGGGCGGCACGGCCTCAGCTTCGGCCGAAGAGGGACCCTCAGCGGGTTCGGCGGGGCCGGCTTCAGCGGGCGGTGCCGTGGCCTCGGTCGCAATTTCGGCCGGGGAGGGTGTGGAGGCTTCCATAGCCGTGGGAGCTTCAAGAGCCTCTGCCGCGGCGTCCACGGCCGCGGGAGCTTCAAGCGCCTCGGCGGGCACGTCCCCGGTGGACTCCGAAGGAAGATCGGGGGATTGAGCCGCGGCGGGCAAAGACTCCTCGCCCGGAGGAACGGCCTCTCCCTCTTCCGCAGCCTTCGGTGCCGGGACCGCCTTGAGTTTGGGAGCCACGCGCGCTTTCTCGCGAGGAGGATGGGTTCTGATCTGGTTCAGGGTCCGGTCCAGAAGGGCCTGGGCCCGTGAAAGCTCTTGGGGGGTCTGCGCCGCGGTGACGGCCTGCTCGGCCTCATCGAGGGCCTTTTCGACCTCCGCGCGCTTGGCCGTGGAAGCCTCGGCGAGCTGTACGCGCTCGCCGTCCTGCAAGGCCCGGGTAGCGTCGCACAGCGCGCGGTAATCGGCCCAGAGGGTCTCCCGGGCTTCAACCTCGAGGGGCTTGAAGGTCTTGAACTTGGATGCGATATCCCTGGCCTGGGCCCAGAACTCGGCGAAGCCGGTCCTGGCGCTGTCCGTGAGGAGGCCCCGGAGACGGTCGAGGTCCGCGTGGAGCACTTCTTCGTTGGCTTTGGCGAGGTGAATCCACTGTTCCCGATCGAGCGTCATGGGCTCCTCCAGGTGAAGCGGCTGGCTCCGGCGCACGGAACCCAAAGTCCCAGCGCCGCATTCTACCACCAAATGCCTTCGACACCCAAAAAAAGGCCCGGCGCTTGCCGGGCCCTGAGTCATGGAGGTGGAACAGTCTGCCCCGCTCTTAAGGCATGGCGCACGCGATCCCGCTCGCCTTCGCCGTGAATCCGCAGGCGCCGCTTGGCTGGGCGCCGCCCCGTTCCTGTCCCGAGGACGTGAGCCCCCACGAGCCTTCCGTCCCGGCGCCGTCATCCGCGGCGATGAGGAACCAGACGAACCGGCTCGGGTCGGCACCGGGGTCGGGCGCTCCGGTCCAGAGGGCGCTGCCAGACGTGCCGAGGCCGCACTGGCCTCCCGCTACCGTCCAGGACGGCAGAGAACTCCCGTACCCGTAGATGAGGTGATAGTTGGGAGACGAGCAGTTGGTGGCGTCCCAGGTGACGCGCAGGGTGCTTCCGCCCGTGAGAGGGGTAACGAGGGTGGGGACCACGCTGTCGGGGACGGGCCGGGGACTTCCTCCGGTGATCGTGATCGTCCCCTGTCTGGCCACGCTCGCCGATCCGGAGCGTGCCGTAAGGGTCCAACCGTAGGAGCCGGCAGATGTGTAGGCGTGCGTGGGCGCCGGCGCGAAGGCGTGGGGCGCGCCGTCTCCGAAATCCCATTCGTACGTGGGGGCGGAGAGACAGTTGGTGATCGCGGCCTGAGCCGCGAAGGGGAGGGATTGGCCGGCGGGCCCGCTGGCGGGAACTTGAGCGGCGCAGGAGAGGCCACACCCGGGCGGGTTGACGGTGACGGTTACTGTGGCAAGGTTGGAATCGGTGGATCCGTCCCACGCGGCCACGGTGAAGGTGTCGGTGCCCACGAATTCCGGGTCGGGGTAGTAGGTGGCCGTCCTTCCGGCGAATCCCGCCGTGCCGTGGGATGGCGCGGAGACCACCCGCAGGGTGAGGGTATTGCCATCCGCGTCGGCGGCCGTGACGGGAACGGAGACGGGGGCACCCCCCGAGGTGGCGGCCGAGGCGCTGGAAACGGTGGGAGCGTGATTGGAGTTGCCGCTTTCCGAGGACGGCCCGTTGTGGCAGGTGTAACAGCCCACTTGAAACCCGCGCCAGAAGGTCTTCGTTCCGAAGCTCGTGCTCAGGGTCCTGTCCGCCAGGGAACGGGAGAGGACGGTGCCCCGGTAGTCCGTGCCGTGGCAGGCCTTGCATGCCGAAGCGCCGCCTTCCGCGGCATTGGAGTGCCTCGACACCCATGTGGCTCCCACCGGGTGCATGCCGTGGGGGCCGCCGGTGACCGTCGTTGGCACCGTGGTGTGGCAGGCCGAGCATTCCGAAAGGGTGCCGGCGTGGCCCTGGATCTGGGTGGATTGGATGTTGTCGTTGGCGTGATTGGTGGGATATTCGGCGTGCGTGGGGCCATGGCAGGCCTCGCACTGGAGGCTTCCGTGGCCCGTGGAGAAGCGGTAGAGATTGAAGCCCGCGGAGGGGGTATCGGCCTGCGTGGCGAAGGTCTGGTTCGCCGGCTGCCTGAACTGGCCGCTGGCGTCCAGCGTCGTGGTGTAGCGGATCTGCCCCGAGTTCTGGACGGCGGTGCCCGTGTGGCAATACTGGCAGGCGGGCTCCTGGAGCCATCCCTGGCGTCCGGCCGTTCCCACTGCCGACATGGTGCCGTGGCAACCCTGGCACTGCATCTCCCGGGATCCGTCGGGGGCGGCCGCGGAACCCATGGCGCCTCGCAGGCACTGCGTCGTGGATCCAGGATGGCAGCGGTAGCACGCGTTCCGGTTGGCCGCCGCGCCGAGTGGAAGCCCCGTGGCCGGGTCGGTCACCGTGCTGTGGAGGGTGTGCATGGCCTGGGTCATGGGATGGACGCCGGCGACACCCGTGCCAGCCAGGGCGTTGGTGGCGTGGCAGCGCTGGCATAGGAAGGGGCGGCCCGCCTTCACGGTGGCATAGAGGCCCTTGGGATCAAAACCCGCGGCGGCCAGGGCCGACTGGAAGGCGGGATCGGCCGCCTGCATGGCGTCGTGGAGCTTGAGGATGTTGTATTTCACGTCCCGGGCCTGGTTGCCGTCGTAGACCCAGCCGCCGGGAGGCATGGCGGCGGGGCCGGAGCCGGACTGGTGGCACGTGCGGCAGTCCATTTCGTCCGACACGGGGACCACCACGTCCGTCTGGCCCAGCACGTTGCCCTGGGCGTCCCGGGCGATGACCCGCATCATGGGATAGTAATTCTTCCGGCCCTGGTCGTCGTACGGAGTGATGGGAATCCCTTCCGCGTGGAACCATGAGTGCGACGGATCCCAGTCCATGGGCTGGGGAACGTTCTGGAGCCCTGGCATGGCCTTCCCCGCCAGGCCCACGTCGGGAGCGGGGGACGATCCGAAAATCGTTCCGGCGTAGTCCCAGAAGTTGGTCTTGCCGATGGAGGTGGCGTTGACGGAGCCCGCGGGGTCGGCCATGGCCTGGTAGGTCACCGTGATCCCCGCCGGGTTGGTCACCAGGTTGCCCGCACGGTCTTTGAGCTGGGCGTGCAGATTGTTGTAGGGGGGAAGAATGGTGCTGACGGAAAAGTCGCTCCCGTCGGTGCAGTGCATGCCCAGGTCATTCCACGCGATGAGCACGTAGGGCGTGGCGGCCAGCACCGGCGCGGCGAAAACGGAACTAGAAAGTGCGAGGAGAAGGCTGAACCTGAATAGGACGCGGCAGTACTTCATGACGGACCCCTTCCCAGAGAGTCACCCCCGTGAATGCAAGCAGACTTCAGGGCGGGTCCGTCATTCGCGGCGCGACGCGGTTACCGGTCCCCTGAGCGAACAGGTCCATGGTCTCGGTGAGACCTGGGCATATCCAACTCCGGGGCGGGTCCTGGGTCCAACCTCCCTTCCGGTAACCGGGCCCCCGGCCGTGCAAGGTAGCTAAGATGCAGACAAGGACCGCCGGTAACACCTCGGGAACACGGCGGCGAACTCCCCTGCGTGGACTCATCTCCCGGGTGAAAACAAGAAGACCCGGCTGGTCGCCGGGCCTCCTGTGATGCCCATGTGGGGTGCGGGATCGTGATCTACTGTCCCAAAAGTCCCTTTTTCAGGTCTTCGTTGGGCGGTTTGGGGCCAAGCCATATGGCGAAAAGGGCCTCAGCGAAGTCTTTTCCCTCGATGACGCCCATGTCCTTGCCCTTGATCTCCACCTTCGTGCCCTGGCCGGGAATGTAGGTCAGTACGGCCACGTCGTCCTTCTTCATGTCGGACCAGAAACCGTCGAACGTGGCGATCTGGTCCTTCAGCGCGGCCAGTTTGTCGGGTGAGTTGTTCTTGAATCCGTCATTCCAGCCTTCCAGGAGCTTCTCCTTGCCTACCTCTTTGTAGAGGAAGTGCATGACGAGCTGCTTGGGCTCGTCGGCGGCCAGCACCTTGGCCGGATCCGAGGTCTTGGCGGGGAGATAGAGGGCCGCCACATAGACCTTGATGCCGATGAAGGCGACCTTCTTGACGCGCACGCCCATGCCGTTGAGGGTGAGGCTGGCCGTTCCCGCCGTGACCTGGTTGGGAAACACGACCCCCTCGATCTCTCCCGCATAAGCCAGGAGCCCCACCAGAAGACCCGCGAGTACCACACACGCGACTCGACGCATGCCATCCTCCTTCCGCCCGATCAAAGCCACCGAGGGCTGAAGTCATGCTAACCCAAATGGCGCCCCATGGCCAACTTGGAAGACGGCTTGGAAGGCGGTTGCGCCCCTTCCTGGCGGACAACCAAGGGCGGTGGCCAGAGCGGCGGCCCCGGGGCCGTCGCGGAGGAGGGCCTCAGCCGGTGTACTCCAGGGCCAGGAGGGTCACGTCGTCCCCTTGAACGGCGCTGCCCCGCCAGGCCTCGAATTTCACGAGGAGCTGGTTGATCAGCGCCTCTGGCTCGGAGCCGGCCGCCTCCCGGAAATACTCCACAGCCCGGGACTCCTCGATGCGCTCCCCGGACGGGGCGAGTTGCTCCAAATAGCCGTCGCTCAGCAGGAGGATCTGATCTCCCCGGTCGAGCGTCAGATGGGCCTCTTCGTAGGGGATCTCGAGTTCCGTGCCCAGAAATACCCCACGCAAGGTGATGATCTCCACATCGCCCGAGGCGCGGCGCCAAAGGAAAATGGGGGGGACGGCGGCCGCGATGGCCCTGACGTCGGGCCCTCTCATCCGCAGGAGCCCCAGCGCCATGTAAATCTGGTCGTTGCCCAGAGCGTGCAGCGTCCGGTTGAACCCCCTGAAAAGGCCCTGGAGGTCTTCCCCGCCGGGCATTCCGGCGAGGAGGGTCTTCATGATAGCGACGAAGATGCCGGCGCGCGTGCCGTGGCCCGTGGCGTCGCCCATGACCACGTCGAGTGAGCCGTCTGCCCGCTGGATGTAATCGAAATAGTCTCCCCCCACTTCGGTGGCGGTTTGCATCCGCGCTGCGACGGCATAGTGCGGATGATCTGGCGGCTGCGGAGGAAGCAATGACAGCTGGAGGCGGCGCGCGGACTCCAGCTCGTGGGTCTTTCGCTCGTTCTCCAGCTTTAGCGCCCGGGTTTCGGCCTCGACGGTGCGGGATTGGAGTTCGGCGGCCTGTGCGCGCAGCTCGGCTTCCACGAGTTCGCCTTTCTCCCGCTCACGGTTCCTCTCGAAGAGGACCAGGAGATAGACGGCTCCCGTCAGGAAGAACGCGTACAACACGTAGGCCCAGATCGCCCTCCACCACGGAGGATGGACGATGAGGCCGAGGGACGTCCCCTCCTCGTTCCAGACCCCGTCGCTGTTGGTGCCCTTGACCCTCAGCGTGTAGCGGCCTGGGGGGAGCGTCGTGAACATGAGCGAGCGGCGCGTTCCCAGATTCGTCCACGTCCGATCCAGACCGTCGAGCTTGTAGGCGTACAGGTTCTTATCGGGAGAGGCGTAGTCCATGGATGTGAACTCGAATGAGACGACCTTGTCGCCGTGGGTGAGTTCGATTTGGCGGGTGCTGGAGATGTCCCGCGACAGGCGGCGCCCGCTTCCGGCCGCGGGTCCCAGTGGCACCTCGCGCCCGGAGATCTCGAGGCGGGTGAAGGCGATGGGGGGAGCGTAGGCGTCATCCTTGATGCGCGCGGGATCGAAGGCGGTGAAACCGTTGATGCCCCCAAAGAACATCTCACCGCGCGAGGTTTGGTAGTAAGAGCCTCCGTTGAACTCATTGCTCTGGAGCCCGTCTGCCATGGTGTAGCTGCGCACCGTCCGGGTCTGGGGATCGAATTGAGCCAAGCCCGAGTTGGTGCTCAGCCAGAGCATCCCCCGGGCATCCTCCACGATCCCGTACAGGGCATCGTCCGGCAGACCGTGCTCTTTCCTGAACACCGTGAAGGTTCCCGTAGTACGGTCGAGGAGGTTCAGGCCTCCTCCGTAGGTGGCCACCCAGAACCTTCCGGCCCGGTCCTCGTGGATGCAGAAGACGAAATCGTTGGAGAGGGTGGACAGGTCCCGGGGGTCGTTCTGGTACCGGGTGAAGGTTCCTGAGGCCCGGTCGAACCGGTTGAGCCCCGAGCCGTGGGTGCCGAACCACAGCGTGCCGGAGCGGTCCTCGAAGGCCGTCCGCACGTAGTTGCCCGAGATCGTCTTCGAATCGGCAGGATCCGATTGGTAGTGCACGAATCCCCCAGTCCCGGGGTTGAAGCGGTCCAGCCCGCCGCCGTAAGTTCCGACCCAGAGAGCCCCCTCGCGGTCCTCGAAAACCATGCGGAGCTCGTCGATGCTCAGGCTGGCCGGATCTCCGTCGCGGTGCCGGAAGTGCTGGAAGCGGCCCGTGCGCGGGACGAATCGGTCGAGGCCACCTCCGTTGGTGGCGATCCATAGCGCCCCAGTTTTATCGGCGACGACCATCCTCACGGAGTTGTGGCTCAGGGAGGACGGGTTTCCAGGGTCGTGGGCGAAGCGCGTGACCCGTCCCGTCGCCCGGTCGAGGCGATTGAGGCCGCCGTCGTTGGTCCCCACCCACAGCGTGCCTGGGGGCGACTCGCAGAAGGTCCAGACGATATTGTGGCTGATGGAGTTGGGGTCGTTGGGGTCGTGGCGGTAGTGGAGAAACTGCTTCTTGGCCAGATCGCAACGGCTCACGCCGTTGCCGTAAGTGCCGACCCAAAGGATGCCCGAGCGATCCGTGCAAAGGGACACGACTCGGTCTCCTGCGAGGCTGGTTGGGGCGTTGGGAGAGTTCTGATAACGGAGGAAGGTGCCCCGCTCCCGGATGTACCGGTTCAATCCGCCGCCGTCCGTGCCCACCCAGAGCCGCTGCGTTTCGTCGAGCAGCAGGGCGGTGACGTTGTCGCTGGCCAGGCTCGTGGGGTCGCGAGGATCGTTCTTGAACCGGGTGAGAATTCCGGTTCTCACGTCGAGGTGAGCGAGGCCGCCGCCGAACGTGCCTATCCACAGGGCGCGGCTGAGATCCTCAAGGATGGCCCTGACGTCGTTCGAACCGAGGGATCGCGCGTCCCTTGGGTCATGAACCCACCGTTTGAAGCGGCCCGTGGCGGGGTCGAGGCGGTTGAGCCCTCCCCCGGCGGTGCCCACCCAGATGGCCCCGGATCTGTCTTCGTAAAGCGTTCGCACGTCGTTGTGGCTGAGCGAGGCCGCGTCCGCGGGGTTATGCCGGTAGTGGGTAAACGTCCCTGTGGACCGATCCATCCGGTCCAGACCACCACCGCCGGTTCCCACCCAGAGGCGGCCCTCGCGGTCCTCCAGGACGGTCCAGACGATATCGTTGGCCAGGCTGGAGGGATTCGCCGGGTCGTGCTGGTAGTGCGCAAAGGATTCGGTCGCCGGGTCGAAGCGCTCGAGCCCCCGGAAGAACGTGCCCACCCACAGGATGCCCGCGCGGTCTTGGGTGATGCACTTGATCTCGTTGTGGGTGAGACTTGCAGGGTTCTTCGCGTCGTGCTTGAACACCTCGAACGTGTACCCGTCGAAGCGGTTCAACCCGTCCTCGGTGACGAACCACATGAAGCCCCGCCGGTCCTGAAGGATGGCGTCCACGATGCTCTGGGAGAGTCCCTGGTCGATGGAGAGGTGCTTGAAGACGAGGTCGTCCTGCTGGGCGATTCCGGGCACCGCCCAGGAGGCGAGCAAGAGGACGAGGAGAAGATTGAGAGATCCCCACGTTTTCACGAGGCCCTCCCTCGGCGACGGTGTCTTCTACTCCGAGTATACGTGAGAAGGAAGAGAGAGGTTCAAGGCCAGCGCCTTTTGAGGATGGGGCCGCATCGGGCGGAACAGAAAAAGGCCCGGCATCACTGCCGGGCCTTTCGTTCAAGTGCCGCCAAGAGCGAGCGGTCAAGAGTCATGCCCCACAACTCTCAACTCTCAACTCTCAACTCTCAACTCTCAACTCATCAGTTCCCCTACTCCACCTTCACGATGTCGTCCGTGTCGATCTGGGCTCGCTGCAAGCTGCCTGAGAAGTCCACGTAGATGGCCTTCCATTCCGAGAAGAGCTCCAGGGCTTCCCAGCCGCCTTCGCGGTGGCCGTTGCCCGTCTGCTTCACGCCTCCGAAGGGGAGGTGGTTCTCGGCGCCGATGGTGGGGGCGTTCACGTAGAAGAGCCCCGTGTGCACGTCCCGCATGGCGGCGAAGGCCTTGTTCACGTCCTGCGTATAGATGGAGCCGCTCAGGCCGTAAAGGCAGTCGTTCTGGAGCGCCACTCCCTCCTCGAAGGTCTTGAAGGGGACCACCGCCAGGACGGGCCCGAAGACCTCCTCCTTGAAGAGGCGCATCTTGGGGGTCACGTCGGCGAAGATAGTGGGTTCCAGGAAAAAGCCGTTCTTGTATTTGGGGCCCGTCAGGCGCTTGCCGCCGCAGATGAGGCGCGCCCCTTCCTTCTTGGCGATCTCCACGTACTCCAGGTCCGTCTTGAGCTGGCCCTCGTCCACCGCCGGTCCCATGTCCACCGACTCGTCCGAGCCGTCGCCCACCTTGAGGGCCTTGGCGCGTTTGGCGAGCATGGCGAGGAACTTCTCGTAGACGCCCTTCTGGACCAGGCATCGGCTCGTGGCGGTGCACCGCTGGCCGGTCGTGCCGAAGGCGCCCCAGAGCACGCCGTCGAGGGCCAGGTCGAGGTTGGCGTCATCCATGACGATGACGGCGTTTTTCCCGCCCATCTCCAGGCCCACCCTCTTGAAGCTGGGGGCGCAGGCGAGGTTGATCTGACGGCCCACGTCCGTAGAGCCCGTGAAGGAAACGAGGGCCACGTCGGGATGCTTGCAGAGGGGATCCCCCACTTTCCGGCCCGAACCCGTCACGTAGTTCACCACGCCCTTGGGAAAGCCCACGGCCTCGGCACCCTTCACGAGGTTCCAGACGGTGAGGGGCGTGAGGGTGGCGGGCTTGATGACCACCGTGTTGCCGCAGACGAGGGCGGGCATCATCTTCCACGTGGGGATGGCCATAGGGAAGTTCCACGGGGTGATGAGACCGCAGACGCCCAGAGGCTGGCGCATGGTCATGGCCCACTTGTTGGGCAGCTCGGAGGGAGTGGTCTCCCCGTACATGCGGCGGCCCTCGCCGGCGCAGAATAGGGCCATGTCGATGCCCTCCTGCACGTCGCCCCGCGTCTCCTTGAGGATCTTGCCCATCTCCCGGGTGGCGTCCTTGGCGAGCTTTTCCTTGTTCTCCATGAGCCACCAGCCGAGTTTCATGACCAGCTCGCCGCGCTTGGGCGCGGGTACGAGGCGCCACTTTTCATAGGCGGCCTTGGCGGCGGCCACGGCGGCGTTCACGTCCCGTTCGTCGCTGTCCTGGAAATAGCCGACGATGTCACTCGTGTCGGCGGGATTGACGTTGGCGAAGGTCTTTTTGGTCACCGAGGCGACCCATTCTCCGTTGATGTAGTTCTTATAGACCGTTGGTTTCTTAGCCATGCGCTGCCTCCAGATTTCAGTGGGAGAGACGTCCCCCGTAACGAGCCCTTAATTCTAACAGTCGCAAGCGCTTTCGTCAAAGAGGGGAGCAGGGAGCAGGAAGGGGGGAGGGAGGATGAGAGAACCGCAAACATCCGGAGACGGCCGCCACCCGGGTCTCCTGCTACCTGCTACCTGCTGCCTGCTTCCGAGACCCACCGGATGGCCTCTTCAACCACCTCGTCCATGACCTCCCCGGCGGGGGCGCGCCAGATGCGGTCGCACACGCCCGTGGCGGGGGTTTCATCGGGATTGATTTCCCAGACCTGCGCGCCCGCGTCCGCGGCGATCACGGCGAGACTGGTTGCGGGTTGGACGACGGCACTCGTCCCCACGATGAGAAAGAGGGCGCATCGCGAGGCGGCCTCCATGGCGGCGGTGAACACGTCCTCCGGGAGCGTCTCACCGAACCACACGATGGCCGGGCGCTGGACGCCGCCGCACGCGGTGCACCGCGGAGGGAGAAGGGGCAGGGGTACCGTCCGGTTCTCCTCCTCCCGTCCGCAGGCCGTGCACCGGACGCGCCAGAGGCTCCCATGCAGCTCCAGCACGCGGGTGCTTCCCGCCTGCCCGTGCAGGCCGTCCACGTTTTGCGTGGCGAGGGTGAAGCGGCCGCCGAGCCGGCGCTCCAACCGGGCCAATCCCAGGTGTCCCCTGTTGGGGGCGCAGGTGGCCGCCTGGACGCGCCGGGCCTCGTAAAAGCGCCACACCGTCACAGGATCTCTTGCCCAGGCGCGGGGGTGAGCCACCTCTTCTACTCGGTGGCCCTCCCACAGGCCCCCCGCGCCGCGGAAGGTCGAAAGTCCGCTTTCGGCCGAGATGCCCGCGCCCGTGAGGACGGCGACTGAACCCCGCGGAGACGATGTGCTCATGTGCATCTCTCCATCGGAATCTCTCGGATCAAGGAACGATCAAGCTCGGTCCGCCCTTATTCTTTTCGCGTTTTGCGT
The DNA here is from genome assembly GCA_021833665.1 of Acidobacteriota bacterium. Lineage (GTDB taxonomy): Bacteria > Acidobacteriota > UBA4820 > UBA4820 > DSQY01 > JAKAJA01. The sequence goes on along the minus strand of JAKBES010000031.1, from coordinate 7,407 downwards.
TTTGCGTCTCGCGTCTCGCGTCTCCCGTCTCCCGTCTCGCTCAGCCCCTTGCCTCCCACACACGCAGAATCTCCTCAAGGCCGATGGGTCCGTCCCGCGTCACGCGGGGTTCGGGGCCCGAGGCGTCCACCACCGTCGATGCGGCACCGCCCGGGGAGGGGCCCGCGTCCAGGACGAGGAGGTCCTCTGCACCCGCGAAGATCCGCGCCACGGCGCCCGCGTCCCTGCATTCCGATTCACCTGAGCGGTTCGCGCTGGTGACCGCGAGTGGACCTCCGGCCGCGCGGAGCACGTTCAGCGCGAAGGGATGACGAGGGATGCGGAGGGCCACGAGACTCGCCTCGGGCGCGAACCAGGCCGGGCACTGCGAGGGGCGAGGCAAGAGGAGGGTGAGCGGGCCGGGCCAGAAATGCCGGGCGAGGGAGAGCGCGCCCGGAGAAAAGGCGAATCCCGCGGCGAGAGCCCGTTCCCATGTGTCCACTTGCCAAGGGAGGGCCTTGTCGGCGGGGCGCCCCTTAAGCACGTAGATGCGATCCACGGCGGATGGCATGAGGGCGGCCGCCAGTCCGTAGACCGTTTCGGTGGGAAGGGCGACGATGCCGCCGTGCCTGATGTGGTGCAGGGCCTCGGGAAGACAGGCGGGGTCGGAGGCGGGAAGGATGCGCATGAGAACCCCGGGAAAGTGGGCTTTGGGAATTGGGAGTTCGGATTTAGAAGCCAGGGAAGAAGGCCGTGCCCCTTTGCCTCGCCCCTACAAATCCCAAATCCCAAATCCGAAATCCCAAATGCTTCAACGCTTACCTTCGAAGGCCCGCGTCCTGATCCAGTACCTTCTCTCTCATGGCCGCCCTTGCCCGCTCAACTTTTTCCCCTAGCTCGGGCCTCCCCAGGGCCAGGATCTGAACGGCGAGGTGCCCCGCGTTGGCGGCCCCGTTGATGGCCACCGTGGCCACGGGCATCCCGGGGGGCATCATGACGGTGGAGAGCAGGGCGTCCTGTCCGTTCAGCGGACCGCTGGCCACGGGGACGCCGATCACTGGAAGTGTCGTGTGGGCGGCGCACACGCCTGCCAAATGGGCGGCCATGCCCGCCGCGGCCACGACGACCTGGATGCCGCGCCCTTGAGCACCGCGGACGAAGCGGGCGGTTTCTTCCGGAGTCCGGTGCGCGGAAAGGACCCGCACTTCGTACGGAATTTGAAACTGCCGCAGGACGTCGAGGCATGCCTCCAGGACGGGGGCGTCGCTAGCGCTTCCCATGAGGACGGCCACCAGGGGCTGGTTCGGTTCTGTCATGAGAGAACTCCTTATTCCAATGGCCCGGTGAACTTACGTGACTAGGGGACTAGGGGACTAGGGGACTATGACATCCAGGAGGCGATACCTCCCTGCTCCCCGCTCCCTGCTCCCTGCTCCCTGCTCCCTCACTTAGCAAGCGTCTCTCCTGCATGTCCAGATGAAATCAAGTCTAGCAGAAAAACCCGTCCCGGAGGTCGGGGGCCCGGCCCCTTGACAGCAGACAGCCCCCTGTGGGAAGAAGAAGACCTTCGGGAGGCTTGCGTGCACGACCACGGCGATTGCCGAGAACTCTTCGATCTCATCTCCCCCTTCCTGGACAGGGAGTTGGATGAAGCCACGTGCGAGGAGATCACACGGCACATGCAGGCGTGCCTTCCGTGCAGGAGATACGTCGAGTCCATGCGGGCCACGCGCGATGTCCTTCACCAGATGGGCGAGAAGGATCCAGTGCCGGCCGCCGAGGCGGAGGACCTGCTCCGCGATTGTCTCAGCGCCGTAAGGTCCCGGCTTCCCGGGGCCACACCCAACCCTTAGATCCGCCCGTCCGGGGTGGCCCGGGGCTTGGAGGGCCGTTGGATCCCGTTCCCTTCATGTCTCCACCCGACGAGTCGTTCCGAGCCCTCCCGCCGAAACCGTGGGAAGGATTTCTCCTGGTGGGCCTCTGCGTGACCCTCTTCACCGTGGGCGCGGCCCTCGTGCAGGGTGAGGGCATGGTGGCCCGGTTCCTGATCCTTCCCGCGGTGGCATTCCTTGCACCTTCCGTGGCGTGGGTCCTGTGGCGCGGGGGCGGCCGCGAGGCCTTTCCCCTTCGCCGCCCCACTTTCCGCCAAGTCTTCGTCGCGGCGGCCCTTGCCATGGGTGGCTCCCTCCTGGCCTTGAGCCTGGCGGGGTTCCTCTCGGGCCTTCCCGGCGCCCAGCGGGAAGAGCCGGCCTTGAGGGCTCTCCTCTTGTCCGCGGGGCCCCTGTGGCGGTTCCTCTTTTTCGCCCTCGCTCCCGCCTTGTGCGAGGAGGCGCTATTTCGCGGCGCCTTCCTTTGGGCCATCCGGCCCTGGGGGGCCACGACCGCCAGCGTAGTCTCGGGCTTGGCCTTCGCCGCGGTCCACGGCTCCTGGCTCAAGTTCCTCCCCGTGGCCATCCTCGGGTGGGCCCTGGCCCAGGTGGTTCTGCGGACGGGCAACATCGGGTTGGCCGTGGCGGGCCATGCCCTCCACAACGCCGCCATCTTGGGGATCGTGAGCCTGGGAGCCGGGATGGAGAAGGCCTCTTTCGGCGTCCTCCTTCTCGCGGCGCTGGCCGGCCTGGTCGCTATCGGGCTGGGGGTGGTGTGCCGGTGGTTTCCCAGAGAGTCCGAGCCGGGTTAGAAGATAGGGATGACGGTCTGCTCCGAACCGTTCTTGAGATAGCGCCTCGCCACCCTGCATCCCACACCCGTCATGATCTCGTAGGGGATGGTTCCCGTCCACTTGGCCCAATCCCAGGGTCCCAGCTGCTCCTGTCCCGACCGCCCCCAGAGCACCACGTCCTCGCCTTCGTGGATGTCCCCCAACGGCTCCAGGTCCACCGCGGCCAGGTCCATGCTGATGCGGCCCAGGAAGGGGCAGCGCCTGCCTTGAATGAGGGCGTGTCCGGCCGGGGAAGCTCCCCGGGGCAGGCCGTCGGCGTACCCCACGGGCACGATGCCCACGCGCTGTCGAGCGGGAGTACGGTAGGTAGCGGAGTAGCCCACGGGTGTTCCCGCGGGAAGGTCCTTCACCTGGGCCACGACGGTGTGGAACGACAGGACGGCGCCGAGTCCCGGGTCAGGCAGGGCTTCCGAGGGGCGCATGCCGTAGAGGCTCAGGCCGGGCCGGCTCAGGGTGAGGTAGGCTGAGGGGTGGGCCAGAAGGGCCGATGAGTTGGCCAAGTGGATCCATTCAGGGTCCACCCCCCCTCGGCGCAAAGCGTGGAGGATGGAAAGGAATCGCTCGACCTGGTCGGCGGTCTGAGGTGAACTCGGATCGTCGGCGCTGGCCAGATTGGAGAAGAGGCCGGAGATGCGGACGTGAGAAGCTCGGGCCAGGGCCAACAGAAAGGCGGGTATCTCCTCTTCCCTAAACCCCAACCGGCCCATGCCCGAGTCCACCTTGAGGTGCGCTTCGGCGGTGCACCCCGCGGCCGAGGCCGCATCGTCCAGGGCCATGAGAAACGCCACCGAATAGATGGCCGGCGTGATGCCGTGCTGGATAAGCGACGGGCACTGGTGCGGGCCGGCGGGGCCCAGCATGAGGATGGGGAGCGTGAGCCCCGCTTGCCGGAGCTGAACGCCCTCTTCCGCCAGGGCGACTCCCAGCCAGACGGCCCCCGCCTCGGCCAGGGCGCGGGAGACGGGAACGGCGCCGGCCCCGTAAGCGTTGGCCTTGACGACGGCCAAGATGGGACCTCCTCCCGTATGGCGGGAGAGGAGTTCAGTGTTGCGTCCCAGCGCGTCCAGGTCCACCGTGAGCAGGGTGGACCGATGGGGAAGGGGCTGAATCGTCTCAGCCATAGGTCTCCCCGTCGGCGGCATGGGCGGAGTTCACGAATTGGGCTTGCCGCTCCATGAAGGTCAGGTCCACCGTCCCCGTGGGGCCGTTGCGCTGTTTGGCCACGATGAGCTTGGCCTTGGCGGTCCGCTCCGGGTCCTCCGGGGAGGAGATCGTGTGGCGGCTCAGGAAGACGACCAGGTCGGCGTCTTGTTCGATGGAACCCGAATCGCGCAGGTCGGAGAGGATCGGCTCCTTGCTCTCGCCCCGCTTTTCCAGGGCCCTCGAAAGCTGGGACAGCGCCACCACGGGGACCTCCTGATCCTTGGCCAGGGCCTTGAGGCCCCGGGAGATGGAGGAAACCTCCACGTTCCTGTTCTCGAATCGGCCCACGCCCCGCATGAGCTGGAGGTAGTCGATGATCACCAGGCCTGGGGGGCTCCCCCGCTGGACTCTGAGGCGCCTGAGCTTGGCCCCCACGTCCAGGAGAGTCTGCGTGGGGCTGTCGTCGATGTAGATGGGAAGGGAAGCGAGCTCGTCGATGCGCAGGTTCACCTCGGCCCGCTTGGAGGGAGGCACCCTCCCGGTCCGCAATTGGCGCAGATCCACTCCGCTTCGCATGCTCAGGAGGCGGAAGAAAAGCTGCTCCGCGCTCATTTCGAGGCTGAACAGAACCACGGCCTTCCCTTCCCGGGCCACGTTGATGGCCATGCTGAGGGCGAAGGCCGTTTTCCCCACGGAGGGGCGGGCCGCCAGGATGACCAGATCCGACTTCTGGAGTCCCGAGGTCAGGTCGTCGAACTCGGTAAACCGGGTCGCCACCCCCGTCACGTGCTGGTCCCGCATGGTCAGCTCGCCCAGAAGGGCTTCCATGCGCCGGGCGAGCTCCCCCATGCCCTGGAGGGAGGACCGCAGGTTCTTTTCGCCGATACGCAGGATCGAGTCCTCGGCCTCCCGCAGGACTTCCTCCGGCTCTTTCGTGCTGGAGTAGGCCTCGGTAATGATCCGGGTGGCGTTCTGTATAACCTGCCTGAGAAGGGAGCGGTCTCGGACGATCTGAGCGTACTGGCTGGCGCTGGTCATGCGAGGCATGCCCGAGACCAGGTCGCTGATGGCTTCGGGGCCGCCCACGGCCTCCAGTTCGCCTTTGGTGTGGAGCCACTCGGTGATGCTCACCAGGTCTACGCCCATCTGCTGAAGGCGCATGGCCTGAATGGACCTGAAGATCCGCTGGTGAGCCGGGAGGGCGAAGTCCTCGGCGCAGGCAAGGGCCTGGACGTCCTCGAAGAGCTCGTTGTTCATGAGGACGGCTCCCAGGAGGGCCCTTTCCGCTTCCAAGTTGGCGGGCAGGCCCTGGCGCTGGAGGACCTCCTCCACGCGTTTCAGGGTCCCATTCTCTCGGCCAGCGGGCCGCTCGGCCATGGCGTCTCCTGGTGACGGGTTTCCGGGGCGGCCTCGCCCCGGGGAGCCTACGCTACCACCATCTCCGGCCCCTGGCAAGCGGGCCAAGCACCCTTGACTTGCAATGGAATAGAAGGGTGTTAGAATGCCTCGTATCGGTTTGCCTTGGGCAGGGAGGGGGCCAAACCCTGGAAAAGCACTTGACTTTCGGGTTTGCCTTCGATATGTTAAAGTAGAGCATTAAGTTTGGAGGCCTTAACACCCTTTGAGAAGGGGAATCCACAGTGTTCTTCGGAAAACCTAAAAACCTGTTGGGCCTGGACATCGGGTCGTCCGCCATCAAAATGGTGGAGCTCAAAGATCTGGGCAAGGGGAAGGGGTACCAGCTCAAGGCCTTCGGCATCGAACCACTTCCGGCGGAAGCCATCGTCGGAGGCACCATCATGGATTCGGGTGCGGTCATCGATGCCGTCCACAAGCTGCTCCGGGAGCACAACATCAAGAACTTGGCCGTGGCTACCTCCGTGGACGGCAACTCGGTCATCATCAAGAGGATCTCGATGGTGGCCATGAGCGAGGCGGAACTCGCCGAGGCCATCCAATGGGAGGCGGGCCAATACATCCCCTTCGACATCGAGGAGGTCAAGATCGACCACCAGATCCTGGAAACGGATCCGGCCACGGGAAACATCTCCGTGCTCCTGGTGGCGGTCAAACGGGACCTCATCGGAGAATACACTTCCCTCCTGGGCCAGGCGGGCCTCGGCGCGGCGGCCCTGGACGTGGACGTGTTCTGCGTTCAGAACGCCTACGAAATCAACTACCCCATCAACGGCAACGAGGTGACGGCCCTGGTGAACATCGGGTCCAGCACCACCAACATCGGCGTTCTCAAGGGCAGCAGCCCGCTCTTCTGGCGTGACATCCAGGCTGGAGGGCACAACTACACGGATACCCTCCAGCGTGAAATGAATCTGTCCTTCCAGCAGGCGGAAATGGCCAAGAAGGGCGAGCAGGTTGAGGGGGTCCGCCCCGAACAGGTGGTGCCCATCCTGAACGCCGTCACCGAGGAGTTTGGCGCCGAGCTCAAGAAGACGCTGGACTTTTTCCGCGTGACCACGAACGAGAACGTGATCCACAAGATCATCCTTTCCGGAGGGGGCACCCAGGTGCCTCACATCGACCGGTACCTCAGCCAGTTCTTTGGGGTACCCGTGGAGATCATGAATCCGTTCCAGAACATCGTCGTGGACGAGCGGGAGTTTCCTCTGGACACCATCAACCGGCTGGCCCCGCATTTCGCCGTCGCAGTGGGCCTTGCCCAACGCAAGATGGGGGACTAGATGATCCGGATTAATCTGCTCACCGAGGGGCGGGGTGCCAAAAAGGCGGGTGGGCTTCCGGGACCAAGGCCCGTCTCCGCGGCGGGAGCCGAAGGGGCTCCCCCATGGCCGCTGTACATCGCCATCCTGGCCCTGTTCATCCTGGGCGCGGCGGGCTACGGCGGGTGGCTCCTGATGAAAAACCACACGTTGTCCGTCACCATCGCCGAACAGCAGGTCGAACTCAAGAAATACGAGGGCGCCCGCGAGAAAGTGTCGGAGCTCGAAAAAAAGAAAGCCGAGTACACTTCCAAGCTGGACCAAATCAAACAGCTCAAGGACCAGCAGAGTGTGCCCGTGAAGCTCATGAACCGGCTGGTGGAAGTGCTGCCGGAGGGCGCATGGTACACCTCCGTCAAGCAGACCTCCCCGACCATCACGATCGAAGGGAAGGCCAAAAGCATCAAGACGGTCTCCACCCTCTACGACAACCTCGTGGCCATTAATGAGTTCGGGGATGTGCAGCTGGGCGACGTGACCCAGGTTTCCGGCCCGGAAGAAGTCTACACTTACAAAGTGAGCTTCAAGTACTATCCCGGGGGCAAGCCAGCGCCCGTGGTGGCAGCGCCGGTCCAGGCGCCCAAGGCCGCGCCGAAGGCCAAAAAGGCTGCCGCGGATTCGATGGAGTAGGAGGAGGGAGCCATGGACCAGTTCGCAAAGCTACCCCGGTGGGGCCAATTCGTGGCCGTCCTCCTCGCGGGCATTCTGATCTGCACGGCCGCGTGGTTCTATCCCCTCTCGGGGTGGCAGAGCAGGATGGACATGCTCACGGCCCAGAGCGTGGAGCTCGAGGGGCAGATACGCCAGGGCAAGGAGGCTCAGCGG
>JAKBES010000288.1 GCA_021833665.1 Acidobacteriota bacterium | reverse complement strand
CGTACTTCATCACGGCGAAGAGCAAGGCGAGGACGACGAAGCCCGCAGCCAGCCCCTTGAAGGCCACTCCGTAGTAGAAGCCGAAGTAGCAGGCCACGACCTCCGTCGCGTTGTAGCCCGCGATCGTGAACTTCTCGTTCAGGGAGCGGTAGAGGCGCCGCTCTTGAAGGGCCATCGAAGCAACCCGATCAGTGGATGAGGACGTTGATCAGGGCCGCCGCGCCGATGACGATGGACGCGCCGATGATGACCTTTCCGAGGCGGCTCCAGCCCTCGGAGTGGCCGAACATGATGGTCAGGCCTCCGAGGATGATGCCGATGGTGACGATGTAGGGGGCGAGGGTGTTGAACTCGTCGATGACCTTCTGGGCGGTCGTCTGGAGGGGGTCCTGCTGGGCCTGGGCCGCCACGGTGGCAAAGCCCAGGGTGTAAATGGAAGTGAAGATTCGCCGCGTGGACTGTGTCATGGTCTCCTCCTCTATGTTGGCTTCTTAAGGGTCCGGGTGGTCTTTGCGGCCGTGTGGCCGGACTGTTTGAGAAGTTTCAGGTAAAGGCGCAAGGCTCGCCTGAAGATGATGGGCCGGGTCAGTCGCCTGTCGGCTTTCACCATGTTGTCCACCTGCCCGAGCAGCTCGATGGGTGTGAGGACCTGGACCGCGTGAGAGTAGATGCTCTGGTTCATGCTCTCCTCCACAGCCACATCCTCAATCCACTCCTGAATCGTCGCGTCGTCATACTTCGGTTCCATGGTCGTCTCCTTTCTTTTCGTTGGCCGGTCTCGCTATTCAATAGCATGCCCCAATGGGAGAAAAGAGTCAATGCACGGGGAAACATACATCATTCAACAATGCAATGCAAGTCAATATGGACGGGCATTAGAGCCCGTGTGACGGCAGGGAAGCGCAGGGCATATAGGGGCAATGCAGGGGGCGGCATTTGCCCCACTCGAAAATATGGGTGCACCGGGAAGAGATAGGACCAACGCAAGAATGAGCCTCAGGCGCAGCGGTTCTTTTCCGTGGGCGGGCAGGTGATCGGGAGTACTCAGTGGACCGAGTAATGCGTGTTTACTCGCATTACTGTCCTTACAAGATGGACGTAACGTACTCGGTTCCGACTCTCGCACGTGAGCTCGCACCATTCGTCGTCATAATCTGGACTATGCAGATGCTGAGAGTAGCGATTCATGGGAGTATGATCTGGACGCCGCGGTGCAGAGAGGATGCTTAGAAGGTGCAAGTGGTGAAAGCGTGGAAAGGAGAGTAGATGGGAACTGGCGCGAGGCAGCCCGTAAGGACAAGCGATACGTGCCCAATCGTGGTTGATTTCCTGCCGGCCGAAGTCCTGCCACTTTCCGGAAGGCTGGGATTGACCCTCGCCCCGGGCAAGAAGGCTTGGAGCCAGTACGGGCCGCCGTGGGACCGCGACCTGGTCACGGACTTGGAGAGGCTCCGAAGGGGCTATGACACACAGACTCTCGTATGCCTCCTCGAAGACCAGGAAATGGAAGATCTCAAAATCCCTGATCTTGTGCCACGCGCCGAGAGCATGGGTATGCGGGTGTTCCGCTTCCCTGTCCCAGACGGCTCTGCTCCGTCTGCGGCCAGAGCCCCCCACTACCGGGAGCTCATTTGCGACACCATCTCGGCTGTTGGTTTAGGGCAGACGGTCGTGGTCCATTGCCGGGGAGGCCTCGGCCGCGCCGGGACCTTCTCGGCGTGTTGCCTGATCACAGCCATAGGTACCTCCCCCGACGATGCGATTAATGTCGTTCGGAAGGCCCGGCCAGGTGCCATAGAAAATAGGCTGCAGGAGGAATTTATCGCCGGGTACGCGGGGAGCATCTTCAATCGGAATCGTCCATAACGAGAGGGTATGCCTAGATGGTCTGATATTTGGCAACCAGTGTGTCCCATCAGGCCTTTCGCTGAAATGGATAAATAGACTTGCACTTAGTGATAAGTGACTGTATTAGTATCCAGGGTGAGATTGATGCGCGCGAAAGATGAAGCAATCCGACAATTTTCAAAGCACCACGGAATGCTCCGCACGGCAAATGCGCTCCGGCTGGGCATTCATTTTCGGACGCTCTACACCCTCCGAGAAGAAGGCCAAATCGTTGCTGTCGCTCGGGGGTCTGTACCGCCTTGCGGACGCCCCAGATCTGTCCGACCCCGACCTGGCGACTGTCGCCGCAAAGATCCCCTCTGCTGTGGTTTGCCTTCTCTCCGCTCTCGCGTACCACAACCTCACGACCCAGATCCCCCATCAGGTCTACATCACCCTGCCACGCCATACCACCTATCCGAGGCTGGAGCATCCTCCCCTGAGGATCTTTCAGTTCTCGATAGCTCCGTACGAGGCCGGCATCGAAAGGAAACGGGTAGAGGGAGTGGAGCTGAAGGTCTACTGCCCGGCAAAGACTGTCGTGGACTGCTTCAAATATCGCAACCAGATCGGTCTGGATGTGGCCCTAGAGGCGCTCCGGGATGCATGGCGGCACAAAAGGGTCACGATGGATGACCTCTGGCGTTTCGCCCAAGTCTGCCGCGTCACCAACGTGATGCGGCCCTATCTGGAGTCGGTGGTATGACGAACGATGCCCCCAAGGACCTCGCCGCCTCCTTCCACGGTGCAGAGAATTTACTTGGATGGACTCAGTGGTGGCAGGTCGTTCAGCTTGGAGGCGACAGCCTTGCAGGCTGTAATCAAGTCAGTCACGAGGCGTTCGTCCGCATTCATGCCGCCTTCGTATTCGCCCAGGTTGCGGACGTCATGGCACTTGGCGAGCACCCGCCAGACTTCGGGACCCAGACCAAGGGTATGTGGCAAGGTCTGAAAGACGATATAGCGGTTGCTTGCCCGGAACCCATGCCACCGCAGTGCTGCTAGGCACAAAGCATGGGCGGCGTTGTAGGCGAGATCGAAGCGCCCTTCTAGGGAGTTGTCGGGGTTCTCCGCGTCGCGCAGGCGCGCCAGCGCGGAAGTCCGCAAGCCAGCGAACTCCTGCGCGTCGGGCGGCTCGCGCCGAAGGGATTGCCCGGGGCCGCTCAGGGCATCAAGAGGGGAGGTCATCTTCGCCCCCGATAACCCAAAGTTTGGGCTGTGCCAGAACCCGCTTGACGAAGGCGTTTCCCTGCCGATGACGGGTAGCCAGGTCTTCCCGTGAGTAGACGGTTGGGTTGACCTTCCGGCCAAGCCTCGCGCCGGCCGATTCGAGGGCAGAGAAAAGATCGGCGTAGGTGAGATGTTCGCTGATGACCCATAGATCGATGTCGCTGGTTGCGGTGTCCTGCCCCTTGGACACCGATCCAAATACATATGCTGCCGTGATGTCGCTTGCCAAAGTGGCCAAGGCCGTCCGCAGTACATCGGTGAGCCCGGAGGTCTTCATCACGATTCCGCGAAGTTCTTCAAACACGGGCGTGGAAGCATTGGCCTGAAAGTGCTTCTGGTTGCCCACTCGCGTCACGGTTAACAATCCCGCTCCCGCGAGTCGCGCCAGCTCGCGCTGAACGGCACCAGTGCCGGAATCGGCTAGGGCAATGATCTCGTTGGCGTAGAAACTTCGGCCCGGATTCCCGAATAGGACGCCCAACACGCGCTGTTGGACTTTAGTGAATAGCGCGTCAGCAATCCCCGGGGTCGGGTTTGGTGAGACTTGAGTGGGTGTGCGTATCGTTCCCATAATGGGAACGATACAACCCATATTGGGTACTGTCAATGCCTGAGAAGGTGGCGTCTTGTCCATATGGTTGACCTTCTCTCTCAGTCTTCTACGCTGTTCTCGGGTGGAATGGGGCTGAGGGGTTTCTGCTTCAGGTACGCGCGAAATGCCTCCTCCACGACCCGCTTCAGCTCTTTTCTATCCCAGTAGGCAACTGCCTTGAGCTGTTGGACAGTTTCCTCCTTGACGATAAAGGTGGCCCGCGTCCAGCCGGGGCGAAGGCCCTTGGATGTCGTGGTGCCTTTACTCGGTACACCTGGTTTACTAGGACGCTCGGGTGCACTGGGTTGACCGGGTAACTCGTGTTTACTGGAGTTACTGGGCTTACTGGATGGACTATGGGTACTCGGCTTACCGGCATTACTAAGGTTCCTGGGATTACTCGGTGGACTGGATTTGCCGGCGTTTTCACCGGATGTCTCGGCTTGGTCGCCGTCGATCCACCCAAGCGGATCTTTCTTCTGAAAGGGGTCAGAGCCCATGCGGGGTTTGTTGGCCATGGTCTACCTCCGCGCCACAGCTTCTTGGGACAGGGCCAGGTAGTCCTGGGCCCCGCGGCAATCGGGCCGGTATTCGAAGACGGTCTGGCCATAACTCGGGGCTTCGGCCAGGGCCACGTTGTCGTGGATCAGGGTTTCAAAGAGCTTGTCGGCGAAGTGCTCACGGATCTTCTCCACGACTTCGCGGTTGAGGTTTTTTCGCGAGTCGAACTGGGTGCCGATGATGCCCGAGATGGTCAGCTCAGGGTTGAGCCGCTTCTTGACCACGTTCACCGTGTCGATGAGCTTGCTCATGCCCTGCAAGGCCAGGAATTCGGTCTGGAGGGGGATGAAGACCTCCTGCGCCGCCGTGAGGGCGTTCAAGGTAAGCAGGCCCAAGCTCGGCGGGCAGTCCAAAAGAACGAAGTCGTGGGGTGGAAGCTCCGCCAGGGCCTCCTTGAGGAGAAACTCCCTCCCGGCCATGGCCGATAATTCGATTTCGGCGGCAGATAGGCTCAGGGAGGAGGGGAGTACCTCAAGGCCGTCCCGGTGGACGATAGCCTTGGCGGCTGGGACC
>JAKBES010000287.1 GCA_021833665.1 Acidobacteriota bacterium | reverse complement strand
GTCCATCATCGGCATCATGTGGGTCCACATGGACAAAGAAGAGAAGATGGACCCCATGCAGGCCCTGAACCGCGGCTACTACGTCACGGCGATCCTGGCCATGGCGGCCTTCGGCGGAGCCACCCGGTGGCTGCTCTACACGGAGAAGGCGCCCGACGCCTGGTGGCACTACTTCATCTGCGGCATCCTGGGCGTGCTGACCTCGGTGGCCTTCGTCTACATCACCCAGTACTATACGGAATACAAGTTCCGCCCCGTCCAGTCCATCGCTGAAGCCTCCAAGACCGGCCCCGCCACGAACATCATCGCCGGCATCGGGGTGGGCTTCGAGTGCGTCTGGATGCCCGCCCTCACCATGTCCGCCGCCCTCCTCGGTTCCTACTACGTGGGCATGGCCGCCTTCCCCGCCGGAAGCAACATCAACGGCGGCCTCTTCGGCACCGCGGTTGCCACCATGGGCATGCTCGCCACGGCGGCTTACATCCTGGCCATGGACACCTTCGGCCCCATCACCGACAACGCGGGCGGCATCGTGGAGATGTCCGAGCAGCCCGAGGAGATCCGCAAGAAGACCGACCGCCTGGACGCGGTGGGCAACACCACCAAGGCCCTCACCAAGGGCTACGCCATCGGCTCCGCCGGCCTCGCCGCCTTCCTCCTCTTCCAGGCCTACATGGACGAAGTGGGACAGTACGCCGGCAAGCCCTTGATGACCGTCAACCTGGCCAACCCCGTGGTGTTCGTGGGCGGCCTGCTCGGCGCGGCCCTCGTGTTCCTTTTCTCGGCCATGGCCATCCGCGCCGTGGGCTCGGCGGCCCAGGCCATCATCGCCGAAGTGCGCCGCCAGTACGCCAAGCTGCCCCGCCTCAACGATATGATCCAGTTCCCGAAGGACTTCAAACCCGACTACGGCGCATGCGTGGACATCGTGACCAAGTCGGCCCTGCGCAAGATGGTTGCCCCGGGCATCCTCGTCGTGGCCACCCCCATCGCCGTCGGCCTGATCTTTAAGTATGCCTTCGCCTCGGATGCGGACCCGCTCATCGCCGCCGAATCGGTCGCCGGATTCCTCATGGTGGCCACCATCGTGGGCATCCTGACCGCTCTTTTCCTCAACAACGGCGGCGGCGCCTGGGACAACGCCAAGAAATACATCGAGATGGGCGCCCACGGCGGCAAGTACCTCACGGACAAAGATGGCAACAAGGTCAAGAACCCGACCCACGGCGCGGCCGTGGTGGGCGACACCGTCGGCGACCCCTTCAAGGACACGGCCGGCCCGTCCCTGCACGTGCTCATCAAGCTGCTGTCCACGATCACCCTGGTTTTGGCTCCGCTGTTTATCTAAACAGAGAAGCTGGGAGCAGGAAGCAGGAAGCAGGATAAGCTGACTGCAAAGCGAAGGGCGGGGAGCGATCCCCGCCCTTCTTCTGTGTTCGGGAGTGTATCGCCCCGAGGGGCCGCGCGGCTACCAGCTCCAGGTGAAGCTCGCCTCTCCCCCGTCCGGGTTCACGAACTGGAAGGCCGTCGCGACGCCCTTCGGAACCACTGCTTTGAGTGACTTGCCGCCCAGGATTTTGACCTTGGACGTGGTCTTCCACTGCGTGTTGGCCCAGGGGGTGCCGTTGATGGAGACCTGGATGCCGTTCTGGAGGTTGCTGCCCGTCACTTTGATGCCGAAGGGCGTGAGCTTCTTCAGCGATCCGATGACGGGAGGCGGAACCACGATGGTGAGGGAGTACGCCATGTCTCCCGTGCAGGCATTGGCGTCCGTGGCCGTCACCGTGAAATTGAAGGTCCCCCCCGCGGTGGGCGTTCCAGAGAGAGTGCCCGAGCTGAAGGCCACTCCCGGAGGGAGGGTGCCGCCGGTGATTTGATAGGCGTAAGGGCCCGTCCCGCCGCTTGCCGTGATGGCCTGGCTGTACGCCGCTCCCTTGGACCCGCCGGGGAGGGACGAAGGCGCGAGGGTGATGGCCGGACAACTCCCCCACCCGTTCACCAGGGCGCTGGCGTCCACGGAGCCGAGGCCCGTGGCCTGGTCGTAGCCGGTCCCGCAGGAGAAGCCCGCGACGCCGGGTACCGTGTTGTTCCCGACGGTCGTGTCATGGAACACCACCCTTCCGCCCTGCCCGTACTGCGCGGTTCCGAGCTGGTAGAACCGGAGGTTGGCGTTGCCCTGCCGCTGGCCTGCCTTCTGGACGACGAGGGCCATAAGACCGGCGAAAGAAGGCGACGAAGCCGAGGTCCCCCCGATGACGTAAAGGTTGCCCGAGAGCTGGACGAGGTATCCGTCGTGCGAGGCCGCCGTGAGCGAGACGTCCGGAACGTCTCGCCATCCGTCGCCCGGCACGCCCGGAGCTGCCTGCCAGGAAGGCTTGGCATAGAGGGTGGAGGCGCCGCCGCTGGTAGCCCAAAGGTCGGCGCAGGTGTCACCGGAGGGGCAATCGCTGGCCGCTCCGCTCTCGTTCCACGCCTCCTCCGGGATGTAGGAGAGGGCGGAGGCGCCCGTCGAAGGATCGTTGCTGGAGGACCAATAGGTGGAAGGGCTCGTGGAATCCATGAACTGCGTGCCGCCCACGGCCACGTTGTAGGGCGTGGAGGCGAGCCCGTTCACGGCCTGGGCCGTGCCGCTGCTGGCGCTGGCGCTGTCGCACCCCGCCACGCCGTTGTCACCGGTGGACACGAACGCCGTGATGCCTTGTGCGGCCGCCTGGGCCCAGAGGGTGTTGTAGAAGGCGTTGCCCCCGGCCCCGAGGTCGGCTTCGCACAACCCGAAGCTCGTGCTCATGACGGGCGCCAGATTGTTGTCCACGATGTACTGGGCCGACAAGTCCACGCCGTCCGTAGCGGAGGTCGAGGCCGAGGTGACGAAATCGATGGACGCGCTGGGAGCCACCGCGCCGGACCACTCCACGTCCAGGGCCGCCTCGCCGTCTTCACTGGCGCCCTGATCGCCCGGATCGGGTCCGTTGACGATGATGGTGGGCGGGTTGTAGGGCAGGCCGAAAGAGCTTCGGAATCCGTTCCAGTCGGTGAGGGCGGTGGAGGGATGGGTCCGGCCCACGATGGCGATGGTCACCCCGGTACCGTTGATCCCGGTTCCATAGAGGGGGTTGGCGTTGTAAATGGTGGCGAAGTCGGCGGGGGCCAGGAAATGGCTGCTTCCGTACGTGAAGGAGGGCCGGATTCCCTGCCCTGAAACCAATCTGGGCGGCGTGTGCAGAGCCTTGAGCGGGAAACTGTTCAAGGACACCACGCCGGCGACGAGGCCCGACAGGGCCCGCGGGATGGAGGGATCGGTGGCGTTGGCGTGGCGCACCACCCCGTTCACCTGAAAGTCGTCCATGCGCGTGTGAAACGCCCGCTCCACGTCCGCCACGGTGCCGGAGAAATTGATCCACATGCGCCCTCTGGCCACAGCGCCGATGGTGAATCCCTCCGACCGCAGCCATGCCGTGGTGGCGGCCAGATCCCCATCGCTGGGGCCGAAGCGGGTTCCGAACTCCTCGGGCGTCAGCCAGCGATGGAACTCGGGCGACGAGGGGTCCTGCTGGGCCGCGAGGAGGCGGTCCAGCTCGGCTTTCTTCTCGGGGCTGAGCTTGAGCGCGAGGATGAGGTGGTCCATGGGAAGAAAGGCGCTGGCGGGGCCGATGTCGAACTCGGGCCGGGCGAGGGGCGGGACGTTGCCCCTCAGCATGATCGTGTCACTCGGGTCCACGTTGCCGATGGAGCTTCCCGTGTTTTCCGCCACCTGGGCCACAGCGCCCAGGGCAAGCACGACGAACGCCGCCGCAAGTGCGGCCATGGTGGTCCGCGAAGCACGCATGAGCTTGGCCTCCTTGTGTTTTGCCGCTGGCGGGGCATGCCGGCTGATCTCTCCATCTCCCGCAGAGCCCGCCCTGCCGGTATCACCTTCGCTGATGCTCCCGTTCTGGCCAACATCTAAGGCATACCCCTGATTCCCTCGGCGGCGCGCTGCTGGATTCCCGCCGCCCTTGGTTTATACTTGGTCCCAGAGTGCAGGCGAATGGATTCGGGCTCGGCCCGGAAGGAGGCAGTGCCATGTTGAAGGAATTCAAGGAGTTCGTGGCTCGCGGGAACGTCATGGATATGGCCGTTGGCATCATCATCGGCGCCGCCTTCGGGAAGATCGTCACCTCCTTCGTCGGCGATATCCTCATGCCGCCCCTGGGCCTGCTCCTGGGCAAGGTGGACTTCTCCAACCTCTTCATCAGCCTCTCGGGCCAGCATTTCGAGAGCCTCAAGGCGGCCAAGGAGGCGGGTGCCGCCACCCTCAACTACGGGATCTTCATCAACACGGTCCTGGATTTCATCATCGTCGCCTTCGTGATCTTCCTCCTCATCAAGCAGCTCAACCGGCTCAAGCGCGCGGAGGTTCCCGCCCCTCCCGCCACGAAGGATTGCCCCTACTGCTGCACCGCCATTCCCGTGGCGGCCAAGAAATGCGGTCACTGCACGTCGGACCTGGGCTGAGGCACCCAGGGCGCGCATGAGCGCCAGCTATTGCAGGCTGGATGTTCAGCGCTTTCTGGGATTGACAGGTCCACGCCGGTTTCTCTATAGTCGGGGCGCGGCGATGGAGTTCGCCCTTAACCGCCCTCGCGGCTGATGACTCCTACGAACTGGGTAGCGAAGAGCCGGTTTGAGGAGGTACAGATGGGCGCTCCGGGATCAGCTGCACACCCAAACAACCTGCCCGTTTCAACCCTCAAGGCCTAGGCCGAAATGACGATCGCCTGGAGAATCCTCATGCTGAGAATCTTGGCCGT
>JAKBES010000030.1 GCA_021833665.1 Acidobacteriota bacterium | reverse complement strand
ACTCGTGGAAGAGGTTGGCGCCGGGCAGATGCGTTTTGAGGAACGCGCTTTCCTGCACGGGATAGCGGGCCGCAAGATCGTAAGGCTGCAGCAGGCGAGACATTTGGACGGCCATCGAGGCCACGGCGCCTAAGGCTGCGGCCGCGAAGAGAATGCGCTTAGCCGCTTCCTTGACCGGCAGGAGCGACAAGCGGGTGGACGCGGAGGGGGCCAAGGCGAGCGCCGCGAAGGCGGCGTATCGGACCCAGTAGAGCCCCAAAGCGAGCTGGGCCGCCGCGGGAAGAACCTCCGTCCAGCAGAAGCGTTTGCGAACCAGGAGGATCGCCGCGAAGGCCGCCGCCGCCACCACAATGAACCACGCGTAGGGGCCCTCAAAGGGTGTGTGCCCCCACTCGGCGATGGGGACGAAGCCCTTGTCCGAGAAGCTCAAAAGGTGCCGGATGGGCAGGAGCGGCAGGTTCCATCCAAAGGGGTTCACGAAGAGGGCCGCGGCAGAGAGGGCCGAAGGCACGGCCATGGAGCGGAGGAGGCCTGCGACGGGGCTGCCTGACTTCCACGCGTCCAGGAGTGCCCCCGCCAGGAAGGCCGCCATGAGAAGGCCGCCGTAGGCCCAGCCGCCGTGAATTTGCACCCACACCAGGAACACGAGCGGCAGGAGCCAACGCTCGGCTCCGGGGGTGAAAGACCTCAGCCGCCACCTCAGCAAGACCTCAAGTACAAACGCGAAGAAAACCAGCGAGAAGGCATCGGGCCGAAACCGAACGCGGTCCGCGTAGGCCAGAAGCAAGGGCAGGAGGAAAATGGAGAAGGACAAGGCTTGGCCGCCGGAGAGCCGGACGCATCGGTAGGCGAAGATCACCGCGAGGACCCCGCACCATGCTGTGAAGAGGCTCGCTCCCGTGCTTCCGACGGCTAACCACAGCGGGTAGGCCAGCGCGTGAAAGAGCCACTCAAAATCGGTCCACGGCGCTCCCGCATCGGTGAAGGAAAAGGTCTCTGTACGAACCAGGGCGTGGGTCTGCCACATCTCCCGGCCCACCGCCAGGTGCCAGAAGGTGTCCGGGTCCGCCATGGGCTTGAGGCAGGCCAGGAACACCGCGGCGAGCAGCAAGCCCAGCAGGCCATACTCACGCCACGCGGGTCCTTCCATGGGCGGCAGCGGAGGAAGAGGAGTCTTCAGCCGCACGCTTCCCGCTCCCGCTTTTCAAATCCCAAAGCCCAAATCCAAAATCCGAAATTCATCGCGGCTCTTTCCTCCACCAGTCCAAGAAGCACAGCAGTGCCCACAGGGGCTTGCGGTGGTCGGCCTTGCGGTTCAGGTGCTCGCGCCAGAGGCGCCTGGGGACAGCGGCATCGAGGAATGGGACTTTACCCAGGACGCCGTCGGACAGGATCTCCTCGGCCATAGGCCGGAGGGGTCCGCAGAGCCACGCCGCCATGGGGATGCCGAAGCCCTTCTTGGGCCGGTCGAGAAACCCAGGGGGCAGGTCTTGCGCGAAGGCCTCCTTGAGAAGCACCTTGCCCCGCCTTCCCTGAAGGCGCCAGGCCATGGGAAGCGAGAAGGCGAGGGACGCCACGCCGGGGTCCAGGAGGGGCACGCGGGTTTCGAGGGAGGCCATCATGCTGGCCCGGTCCACCTTGGCCAGGATGTCCTCCATGAGGTACGTGTGCACGTCCAGCCACTGGGCTTCCGTGACCGGGTCGGTGGCCGGGGCGGGCGGGATCCAGTCTTCGGGAAAGACCGGCGCACCTTCGGTGCCGGGCATAAGGGCCGACAGGAGGTCCGGCGTCCATGCGCCGAGCCAGAGGTGGTGCCGCAGGGGCATGGGATGCTCGGCTCCGTCCCTGAACTTGCGCAGTTTGTATGGGAGCGTGAGGTTGGCGTGGGACACGGGGAGGGCGGCGTCGGCCATGGCGAGCGCACGGGTTCTCGCCCATCGGGGCAGGGAGGCGTAGCGCCCGTAGCCGGCGTGAACCCAGTAGGTGGGATAGCCGGCGAAGATCTCGTCTCCGCCGTCGCCCCCAAGGGCCACCGTGACGCGCCTCCGGGCGAAGCGGCTCAGGAGGGCCGTGGGGAAGATGGACGGGTCGGCGAAGGGTTCGTCCAAGCGAGCCATGACGCCGGGTACTTCGGCCAGCAGTTCCGCCTCCGAGAAGGTGTGCTCGTGATGATCGCAGCCCAGGTGCCGCGCGGCCTGCCGGGCGAAGGCGCTCTCGTCGAACGAAGGGTCGGTGAAGCCGATGGAGAAGCTCTCCACGCGCCCCCCCGCGGCACACATGGCCGCGGCCACGACGCTGCTGTCCACTCCGCCGCTCAGGAAGACGCCGATGGGGACGTCGGACATGAGCTGGCCTCTGACGCTGCGCTGGATCTCGGCCCGGAGCAGGGCGGCGGCGTCGCGCCGGTCCGCTGGCACGGGTAGGGGGCAGGGCAGGTTCCAGTAGCGGGTCATCTCCAGGCCGCGATTCGAGGCGACCAGGAGGTGGCCCGGAAGGAGCTTCTTCACGCCCTTGTAAATGGTCAGGGGCGCGGGGACGTACTCGCACACCAGGAAAGCGCGCAGGGCCTCATGGTCCAGCTCGCGAGGACAGGCTCCGTGGGTGAGAAGGGCCTTGATCTCCGAGCCGAAGAGCAGCCCGCCCTGCACCTTCGCGTAGTGGAGGGGCTTCACGCCGAAAGGGTCCCGGGCCAGGAGGAGTCGGCGGCGGGTTCGGTCGTAGAGGGCAAAAGCGAAGATCCCGTTCAGGTGGGCGGGAAAGGCGTCGCCCTCTTGCTCGTAGAGGTGCACGAGGACTTCCGTGTCCGACCGAGTGGCGAATCGGTGGCCCTTGGCCTCAAGTTCCTTTCGAAGGTCCAGGTGGTTGTAAATCTCCCCGTTGAAGACGACCACCACGGAGCCGTCCTCGTTGGAGAGGGGCTGGGCGCCCGTGGCCAGATCCACGATGGAGAGGCGCCGGTGGCCCAGGCCCACCCCCTCCTCCATGAAGTACCCCATGCCGTTCGGCCCCCGGTGAGTGAGGGTCGAGGTCATGGCGGAGAGGGTCCTGGCGTCAGCCAGCCCCTTCATCCTAAAGCCGGCGATGCCGCACATGGCTGGTCACACGCCGTGGCGCGGCCGCACTCGGCCGCGGGATGGAGGAAGAAGATGGCAGGCGGGGGCGCCAGCCCCACGAGGCTCGCCCATCTCCTTACTGCTCACTCCTCACTCCTCACTTCCTTCGATTCCATCACCTCCCGCACGACGTAGGGAGTGGTTTGGGAGGAGGCGAAGTAGATGCGGATGAGGAGCTCGCCGAGGAGGCCCATCATGATGAGCTGCATGCCGGCGAGGGCGAAGAAGATGGCCACCAGGAAGACGGGGTTGCGGTGGACCCACACGGTGGGCACCTCGAAGAACTTCTCCCACAGGGTGTAGAGGGCCAGGAGGAAGGAGAAGCCGAAAAGGATGACGCCGGCGCCGCCGAAGGCGTAGATGGGCTTGGTGAGAAATGAGCCGAGGAACTTGATGGTGAGCAGGTCCAGCACCACTTTGAACGTGCGCATGAGGCCGTATTTGCTCTTGCCCGAAACGCGCGGATGGTGGTTGACCACCACCTCCGTGACCCGGGCTCCCTGCCAGCTCGCGAGGATGGGGATGAACCGGTGCATCTCGCCCACCAGGACCACGGGCTTGATGACCTCGCGCCGGTAAGCCTTCAGCGTGCAGCCGTAGTCATGGAGCTTCACGCCGGAGATGAGGGAGATGAGGCCGTTGGCCAGCTTGGAAGGAAGGGTGCGCGTGAAAAAGGGATCCTTGCGGTTCTTGCGCCACCCGCTCACCACGTCGTAGCCTTCGGCCAGCTTTCCCAGCAGAACCGGGATATCACCGGGGTCGTTCTGAAGGTCGCCGTCCAGGGGGATGAGGATCTCGCCTCGGGCGTGGTCGATGGCCGCGGCGAGGGCCGAAGTTTGCCCCGAGTTGCGGCGAAAAAAGACCACTCGAAGGTGGGGCCTCTCGGCGACGGCCTTCTTGAGGAGCTCCACCGTCCGGTCCGTGGAGCCGTCGTCCACCAGGACCACCTCGTAGGCGCGGCCCAGGGCGGCCATCACCTGAGCGATGCGGTCCAGCAGAGGCTCCACGTTCCCTTCCTCGTTATAGAGGGGCACCATGAGGCTGATTTCTGGGGTGGAGAGCTCGCCTGTGCTCACGCTATTTCCACTCCTCTTTGCTTGTGTTTTGGTGCTGAATGTTCCTTCCTCCTACCGCCTTCCGAATGCCCAATTCCCAAATCCGAAATCCCAAATCCACCCTCACTTCTCCCTCGCGTTGAGCCCGTACTTCTTCACGAGATACCGCATGGAGCGGAAGGTGATGCCCAGCCGCCGGGCGGCCTTCACCATCACGCCCCCTTCCAGTTCGAGGGCTTTCTGGACGTAGCCGGCGCGAATGCGCTCCACCACGTCGTCCAGGAGGAATCCCGACTCGGGGATGTCGATGCCCCCCGTATCGGAGGGGCTCTGGAAGCCCCGAACCTCGTCGGGAAGGTCGCGCCGCTCGATGCGTGGGCCCTGGGCCAGGGCCATGGCGCGCTCGATGACGTTCTCCAGTTCGCGCACGTTGCCCGGCCAGGCGTACTTTTCCAGCGCCCGCATGGCTTCCTGGGTGAGGGCCGGGACCTCCTTGCCCCAGAGGCGCGCGTACTTCTCGGTGAAAAAGCGCACCAGCAGGGGAATGTCCTCGCGCCGCTCGCGCAGGGGAGGCATGACGATGGAGATGACGTTGACGCGGTAGTACAGGTCCTCCCTGAACCGCTTTTCCTGAACCATCCTCTGGAGGTCCTGGTTGGTGGCCGCCAGGACTCGGGCGTCCACGGGGTGTTCTTCATTGCCACCCACGGGACGGATCCGCTTCTCCTGGAGGGCGCGAAGGAGCTTCACCTGCATGGCGGGAGACGTCTCGCCGATCTCGTCCAGGAACAGGGTTCCCCCCGAGGCCGTATCGAAGAGGCCCTTCTTGGTGGCGATGGCACCCGTGAAAGCTCCCTTGGCATGGCCGAAGAGCTCGCTTTCAAGCAGCGTCTCGGGGAGGCCGCCGCAGTTGATGGCGACGAAGGGATGCCGGTTTCGGAGGGAACGCTGGTGGATGGCCTTGGCCACCAGCTCCTTTCCCGTGCCGCTTTCCCCCTGAATGAGGACGCTGCTCGTGGCGGGGGCGATGCGTTCGATGAGGGCGTAGACCTGCCTCATCTTGGGGTTGCCGCCCACGATTTCTCCGAAGCGCTCCTGCTGGCTCAGCTCCACCCTGAGCAGGACGTTCTCTTCCTTGAGGGCCTTTTTCTCCAAGGCGTGGCGGACGATGTTGACGAGCTCGTCCACCTGGAAAGGCTTGGTTACGTAGTCGAAGGCGCCCAATTTGATGGCTTCGATGGCCGACTCGGTGCTGGCGTAGGCCGTCATGAGAACGACCTCCGTCTGTGAATCCTCCGCCTTGAGCCGCCGCAGGAGGTCGATGCCCGAAAGGCCCGGCATGCGAATGTCGGAGAGGACCAGATCGAAGGGATGGAGGTTGAGGGCGTCCATGGCCGCCTCGGCGTTGGGGGCGGTTTGGACTTCATATCCCTCCTGGGTGAGGAGGATGTCCAGCATCTTCCGCATGGAGGCTTCGTCGTCGACGATGAGGATCTGCCCGCTCATGGGGCCGGTTCCAGAGGAAGGGTGAGACGGCAGCGGGTGCCTTTGCCGGGGATGGAATCGATGTGGATGCGGCCGCCGTGTTGCTCCAGGATGCGGTAGACGATGGAGAGCCCGAGGCCCGAGCCCTGAGCGAAACCACGGCGGAAAGGCTGGAAGAACTCGGCGACCTCGGTCTGGCGCATGCCGATCCCATTGTCCTCCACGTCCAGTATAGCCTCTTCACCCTCCAGCGTTAAGGAAACCGTGATGCGTCCATCCTCTCCCACGGCCTTGCGGGCGTTTTGGAGGAGGTTCCACAGGGCCTGGCGGATTTGGTCCGGATCCACGTGGACCTGCGCAGGGGTCGTGGCGAGGTGGAGATCCACGTGAAGGCGGCCCGCGATGGCCGGATCATTCTGAAAGAGCGTGACCACTTCGTCCGTGAGGGAAGCCAGGTCCAGACTCCGCTTCTTGGGCGGAGCGGGTTTGACGAAACGGAGGAAATTGTCCAGGGTGCTGCTCAGGCGGCGGCTCTCCTCCTGGATGATGCCCAGCAAGGCGAACTCGCCCCCCTCCGGAGAGGACTGCCGCTGAAGCATCTGGGCCGCCCCGGAGATGCTGCCCAGGGGGTTTTTGATCTCGTGGGCGATGTCGGCGGCCATGGCCCCCGTGGCCGCCAGGCGGTCCTTGAGGGCGACCTGCTCCTTGAGCTTGACCACCTCCGTCTGGTCCCGCAGGAAGATGAGCTGGCCCAGGGACGTCTCTAGCGTGCGCAGGGGAGCCACGGCCACGGCCAGAAATCGGCTGTTGGCGCCGAGCACCAGATCGTAGTCCCGCTCCCGCTCCAGGTCTTCGGGGGCGAAGCTGATTCCGGGAGAACCCAGTTCCGCGAGCCGTCCGTTGAAGCTCCAGCCTGCGGGAATGGTCTCGCCAAGCAGCCGCATGGCCGCCGGGTTGGCGAAGGTGACCCGGCCCTGGAGGTCCGTCGTGACCACGCCCCAGCCCAGGGAGGAGAGGATCTGCTCGTTCAGGCTGCGCAGGGAGGTGAAGTCCTTCTCCATGGCCCCGAGGGCCCGGCGCGTGGCTTCGATGCGCTCGGACATGATGCTCATGAGGCCCGCGATGAGATAAAACCCGACGTAATGGGCCAGGAGGGCATAGAAGGCCGAACTGGCGGTGGGGGCATCGTAGGGGAGGTGGTCACCGAAGTGCTCCGGGTCCACCCAGTTGTAGAGCATGGCGACGCAGAAGAGCCCGTAGGCCAGCGAGTCCAGGACGGCCACCGTGAAGGCGCCCCGCCGTTTCAGAAGATACCCGCCCACCACGATGAGCACGTGATAGAGAAACGTGTAAATGCTGTTGATCCCTCCCGTGAGGAAGGCCAGCAGGGTTACCGAAAGGATGTCGCCGGTGATTTGGATGTAGATGAATAGGGGCCGCTGGCGCCATGGTTTGAACGCCAGATAGAAGACGCTGTAGAGGACGTTGAGGCCCAGCACGAAGGCCGTGAAATATAAGAAGGGCCAGAGATTGAACTCGGCCCCCGAGAAGGCCTGGATGCCCAGGGCGCTGAGGAAAAAAGTGAGAGCCACCACCGTCCGGACGGCCATCAGCCGGACGGCCTGTTTCTCTAACGGCTCCATGGCTTGGCCGGCAGCGCCCTCCTGCATCGGAGGGGTGGGCGCCCCACCGCCCGATGCCGGCCAGCAAGGTCCCACGAACCCACGAGCCCGGGAGCCCGCGAGGCTCGAGAAGAATCGTTTCCTTCCTTCGCGGACTCGTGGACTCGTGGGCCCGTGGGCTTCATGCTTACTGGATCTGCTGAATCAGGGTGAAGAGCGGCAGGTACATGGCGATGACGATGCCGCCGATGGTCACGCCGAGAAAGACGATGATCACGGGTTCCAGCAGGGACATGAGGTTGGCCACCGCCTCGTCCACCTCATCCTCATAGAAGTCCGCGATCTTGGAGAGCATGGCGTCCAGGGCGCCGGTGGATTCTCCCACGCTGATCATCTGGGTCACCATGCCGGGGAAGACCCCTGAGGCGGCGAGAGGCTCCGTGAGGGTCTTGCCCTCTTCGACGGACTTGCGCGTCTTGAGAATCGCCTCCTCCACGATGGCGTTGCCCGAGGTCTTGGCCGTGATGTCCAGCCCCTCGAGGATGGGAACGCCCGAAGACACGAGGGTGGCCAAGGTCCGGCAGAAGCGCGCCACGGCGATTTTGCGCAGGACGACGCCAAAAATGGGCGACTTCAGCATGATTTTGTCGATGGTGTACCGCCCGTTCTCCGTTCGGTAATAGAGCCGGAGCGTGACCCCGATGGCGACAAGGAAGAGGATGCACAGCCAGCCCCACCGTCCCAGGAAATTGCTGATGGTGATGACGATGACCGTGGGCAGGGGCAGTTTGGCCCCTACCCCTTCGAAAAGGCTGGCGAAGGTGGGGATGACCTTCCACATAATGACGACCACCACGAGGATGGCCACGGTCACCACGATGATGGGGTAGATCATGGCCGACCGCACGGCGGCCACCAGCTTGACGTTCTTCTCGATGTAGACGCTCAGCCGCTGGAGGATCGTGTCCAGGATTCCGCCCGCCTCACCCGCGGCCACGAGGTTGCAGTAAAGATTGTCGAAAACCCGCGGATGCTTTTTAAAGGCCTCGTTGAGGGAAGAGCCCGCTTCCACGTCCTCCCGCACTTCGAAGAGGACCCGTTGGAAGGCTTTGTTCTGCTGCTGAGAACCCAAAATCTCCAGGCACTGCACGACGGGGAGGCCCGCGTCGATCATGACCGAGAACTGGCGCGTGAAGATGGCCAAGTCCTTGGTGGAGACCCCTCCGCCGATCTTGGGCAGGGCCAGTTCCTTGCCCTTCTCCTTGATTTTGACCGCCACGATCTGCTGCCGGCGGAGGGCGCCCACGACGGCGTCTTTGCTGTCCGCCGTCATGGAACCGTCGATCATTTCACCGGTGCGCCTGCGGCCCTTCCACTCGAACTGGGGCATCTCCCACCCTCCTCACTCGATGGTCATGGCTTGCGCGCCACGACGGGCCCGCGCGTTGGCGCTCCGGGCATGCCGGGGGCCGGGACGTTCATCTGCCGCCCCCCGAGCGTCACGTTCCGGTTGATGAGCTCCTGCAGTTCTTCGGGCATGGACGACCGCTGCAGGGCCGTGTCCAGGTCGATCTTGCCGTGGATGTACAGGTCCGCCAGGGACTGGTTGAACGTCTGCATGCCGCTGCCGCCCTGTCCCGTCTGCATGACGGAATAGAGCTGGTGGACCTTGTCCTCTCGGATGAGGTTCCGGATCGCCGGGTTGGGAACCATCACCTCCACGCAAATGACGCGCCCCTTGCCTCCCCGGGCCACGAGCAGGGACTGGCAAAGGATGCCCTGGAGGACGAAAGAGAGCTGGGTCCGGACCTGGGCCTGCTGGTGGCTGGGAAACACGTCGATGATGCGGTTGATGGTCTCCACCGCGGAATTGGTGTGCAGGGTCGCGAAGGTGAGGTGGCCCGTCTCGGCGATGCGCAACGCCGCCTCGATGGTTTCCAGGTCTCGCATTTCGCCGATGAGCACCACGTCCGGGTCCTGCCTCAGGATGCTTTTGAGGGCGGCCTTGAAGGAGTAAGTGTCCGACCCGATCTCGCGCTGGTTCACGATGCAGGACTTGTGCGGGTGAAGGTACTCCACGGGGTCTTCGATGGTCACGATGTGGTCGTTCCGCTCGCGGTTGATCTTGTCGATCATGGCCGCCAGCGTGGTGGACTTGCCCGAGCCCGTGGGGCCCGTCACGAGGATGAGCCCCCTCGGTTTCTCGGCGAGCCGCTCCACGACCGTCGGGAGGCCCAGCTCCTTGAACCCCCTGATCTCGTAAGGGATGGTACGGAAAGCCCCGGCCACGGCGCCCCGCTGGCTGAACACGTTGCCGCGGAACCGGCTCAGGCCCTTGATGCCGAAGGACAGGTCCAGCTCGAGGGTCTCCTCGAATTTGTGCTTCTGCTGGTCCGTGAGAATGGAGTAGCAGAGCTGCTTCGTCTCGGCCGCCGTGAGGGACTCGGTGTTGGGGATGGGCGTGAGCTTGCCGTGGATGCGCACCTGGGGCGGTGAGTTAACGGTGATGTGGAGGTCTGAGCCCTGGTTGTCGACCATGTATTTCAGGAGCTGGTGGATGGACACGGCCATGGGGCCCTCCTCACTCCGCTAATTGACGGTTTCGCGAACGACTTCTTCGACGGGGCAGGTGCCCGCGGCGATTTTGATCAGGCCCGAACGCCGGAGGGTCACCATGCCGTCTTCCAGGGCCTGCCGCTTGAGTTCCACGGCGTTGGCGCCCATGAGGACCATCTCCCTGAGCTGGTCCGTCATCTCCATGACCTCCATGAGGGCCGTCCGGCCCTTGCACCCGGTGTTGTTGCAGACGGGGCAGCCCCTGCCCTTGAAGATCGTCACCGACTCCACCTCGTCCTCGCGGAAGCCCAGGTCCAGCAGGGCTTTCTTGGGCATCTTCACCTCTTCCCGGCACTCCTTGCAGACTCGGCGCACGAGGCGCTGGGCCTGGATGAGGTGCACGGAGGTCGCCACGAGGAAGGGCTCGATGCCCATGTTCATGAGGCGGCTGATGGTGGATGGGGCGTCGTTGGTGTGAAGGGTGGAGAGGACCATATGTCCCGTGAGGGCGGCCTTCACGGCGATCTCCGCCGTCTCGAAGTCGCGGATCTCGCCCACCAGGATGATGTTGGGGTCCTGCCGCAGGAAGGCGCGGAGGGCGGAGGCGAAGTTCAGGCCGATGGCCTCTTTCATCTGGACCTGGTTGCAGCCCGTGATGCTGAACTCCACCGGGTCCTCGGCGGTCATGATGTTGGTCTCGGGCGTATTGAGGCGGCCCACGGCCGAGTAAAGCGTATTGGTTTTGCCCGAGCCCGTGGGGCCCGTGACGAGGACCATCCCGTACGGTTTGAGGATGGCGCGTTCGAACTTCTCCATGCTTTCGGGCTCAAAGCCGAGCTTGGTCAGGTCGAGTTTGAGACCCTCCTTGTCCAGGAGCCGGAGGACGATTTTCTCCCCGTAGAGGGTGGGCACCGTGGAGACGCGGTAGTCGATCTCCTTGGTCTTGTTGTCCAGCTTCATGCGCATCTTGATGCGGCCGTCCTGGGGGAGGCGCTTTTCGGCGATATCCAGCTTGGCCAGGATCTTCATGCGAGAGGCGATGGCCTCTTTGAGCTTCATGGGCGGCTTGAGCATCTCGTAGAGGACGCCGTCGATGCGCAGCCGCACTCGCAGTTCTTTCTCGTAGGGCTCGATGTGGATGTCGCTCGCCCCCTTCCTCACCGAATCGGTCAGGACGAGGTTGCAGAGCTTCACGACGGGGGCCTCCTGGCTTGCGGCCTCCATGTCTTCCGCCGAGATCTCGCCGTCGTCGTCCTCCACCTCCAGGTCGGCCACCTCCTGCTTGGTGAACTCGTCCATGACCTCCTTGAGCTGGATGTCGTGAGAGGAGCCGTAGTACTTGCCGATGGCCTCGCGGATGGAGGCCTCGGCGGCCACCACCGGCTCTACCTGGTATCCCGTGATGAACCGCACGTCGTCCAGGGCGAACACGTTGGAGGGATCGGCCATGGCCACGGTGAGGGTGGCGCCGGTGCGTTCGATGGGAATGAGGAGGTACTTCTGGGCCACGTCCGAAGGGATATGTTTGAGGATGGACTCGTCGATCTCGAAGTGCTCGAGGTGAATGGCCGGGACCCCGTACTGCTCCGATAGAAGGGAGGTGATGTCCTCCTCCTTCACGTGTCCCAGTTTGACGAGGTTATACCCCAGCTTGCCGCCGTTGGTCTTTTGCAGCTGCAGCGCGTCTTCGATCTGCTTCTGCGTCACCAGTCCGGCCTTGATGAGGAGCTCGCCTAAACGCTCAGCCATGGAAGTCGCCCGCCCTCCCCTCCTGGATACACCGCAACACGGTAAGTATAAGGAACCCTTGAAAGGCCTGTCAAGGATTTCAAGGTGTTAGGCAGGAAAAGCTGAAGTTTAAGGAAATAGGGGCCAGGGGGCGGAAGACGGAGAACGTGGAAGGCGAAATTCGCGATGCGGAGAGGAGGACGGCCAGCGCGGGGCCGAGTTGATGGCCTGAAGGGGCGCCAGACTGGTGGAAGGGCCTTCTATTTCAGGGGGTTCTCGCTTCCCGCTCCCTGCTCCCCCGTTCTCTTAGAACGCCGCGAAGCCCCCGGCGTGCCAGAAGTCCTCCCGGACGCTGCTGAACAGGCCCTGAAGGGCATCGAAATGCTGCTTTTCCCAGTCCGCGAGGAACTGGTAGAAGGCCTTGACCTCGTGTTCGCCCGATTGGGCGGCGGACTCGGAGAACAGCCGGATGGCGTTATTTTCCAGGGTCATGCCTACGGAGAGCACGCCCATCTCAAAGCTGGCGCCAGCGGCCTGTTCCCTGAACTTGCGCGTGAAGATCGTATCGCTGAAGGCCTTGAGGTCTGGGGTCCGGCGGTCCAGCGCGAACGCGGCCGCACCCTTGGACTCCACCCCCTTCATGATCTCCTTCAGGTACGCCTTGTGCTCCACCTCATCCTTGGCGAGCTTCTCGAAGAGCTCTTGGACGGCGGGGTGGGTGGCCTGGTCCGCCGTCATGCTGTAGAACGTATAGCCATCCACCTCGATCTGGTAGGCCTTCCGCAGGATGTCTCGGACGTGGTCCTTCGGGTCGCTCATGGCTTCCTCGCTTTGCGCGGGACAGGGGACAGGGGCACAAGAGATCCGGCCGCCTGCTCCCTTCCTCACTTCCTGACGTTCTAGCTTCCTATCTCCCCAACTTCCCGATTTCCTCCCAGACCAGCGGCTCGGGCGTGACTGCGGCCTCCGCCGCGGGGACGTATTCGAGGGCATGGGTGGGGCAGAAGGGGACGCACTTGGGGTCTCCCCCGCACAGGTCACATTTTTGGACGCACTGGTAGGCCTCATCCCAGAGCATGTTGCCGAAGGGGCAGGCGGCCACGCAGAGGCGGCAGGTGATGCAGCGGTCGCGGGCCATGTCGATGGCGCCCGTGGCCTCGTTGCGCACCAGGGCCTGGGTGGGGCAAATGGCGACGCAGGCGGCGTCATGGCACTGGAAACACACCACGGGAGTACCCAGCTCAGGTCCCCGCTTATAAATGTTGATGCGGGTCTTGCTGGGCTTTCCCTCGCTCCCGTGGGCGAAAGCACAGGCCAGCTCGCACTTGCCGCAGGCGATGCACCGCTCGACGATGACTCGGTAGATTTTCTCCATCCATGCGCTCCGAAGGAATTCATCACCAAGAGACGGGACACCCCAAGGGCCAGGCCTCTAGGATCTTGGTGTCTTGGTGCCTTGGTGGTTCATCATGTTTATCGTCCCGCGCCCGCCGACAGCCGGCTGAACTGCTGGGCCTGGGCCCTGCGTTTGCACTCGTCGCATGTGTCGAAATAGCTCGCCGGAACCCCGTTCCGGCCGTCGTAGAAGGCGGCCTGCTCCTTGGTGATGAAGGCGCGTCCGCATTGAGTGCACCGGACCATCTCAAAGGCCTTTCCCCAGATCGTGCGCTTGGAATCGCTGGTGGTGAAGGGGATGCACGAGGTGGGGCAGATTTCCGCGCATGCCAGGCACCCGATGCAGTCGGGCGGAGCCTCGTGGAAAGGCGGTGCCACCTCGCGCCCGGCGCCCCGGTTCACGGTGGCGATGGCCGACACCCCGATGTGGTCGCACACCCGGGTGCACAGCCCGCAAAGGACGCAGTCCGTGGGCTCGGGATTGGGCTGGTAGGAGGTCTGCTCGATGCCGTGGTCGCGCGCCAGCTTTTGGACGAGGGGCGTGTCGGGGCACCGGGCTAAAAGGAGGTCCAAGACCACCTTCCGGGTTTCGACCACGCGCGGGCTGTCGGTGCGGACGATGAGGCCGTCTTCGGCCGGGAACATGCAGGAGACCACCATCTTGGCCCATCCGTCCCACTCGTTTCGGGTCACGTCCACGAGGCAAAGGCGGCACCCGCCCCAAGGCTCCAGGGCGGCGTGGTCGCACAACGTGGGGAGGGATACGCCCGCCTGGCGGATGACTTCCAGCAGCATGGCTCCCTCGCGGGCCTTCACGTGCCGTCCGTTGACGATCAGGGTGTTCATGAGGCACCTCCTTGCCCGCCGGAGGCAGCGGCGGCAAGCGCGACCTTGGGGAAGAACCGGATGGCGTCCGTGGGGCAGGCCGTGTAGCAGGCTCCGCAGGAGATGCACTTGCCCTGATGGATGGTGTGAACCTTCTTGGATTCGCCCGTGATGGCATCGGCGGGACAGGCCCTGAAGCAGGCGTGGCAGCCGTTGCAGTCCTCGGGGATGATCTCGTAGGCGGTCAGGTCGCGGCAGATGCCCGCCGGGCATGCCCTCTGTTCGATGTGAGCCTGGTACTCCTCCCGGAAGTACCGCAGGGTGGAGAGGACGGGGTTGGGGGCGGACTTGCCCAGCTCGCACAGGCTCCCGAGCTGCATGCCGGCGGCGAGACGCTCGATGCGCTCCACGTCGCCCGGCTTGCCTCGGCCCGCCACCAGGCCATCGTAGATGACGAGGAGCTGCTTCAGTCCCTCGCGGCAAGGCGTACATTTGCCGCACGACTCCTCCACCAGGAAGGACAGGAAGTACCGGGCCACGTCCACCATGCAGGTGCGGTCGTCCATGACGATCATGCCGCCCGAGCCCATCATGGAGCCGGCCTCGGTGAGCTTCTCGTAGTCCACGGGACTGTCCAGGTGAGATTCGGGGAGGCACCCGCCCGAGGGTCCGCCCGTCTGAACGGCCTTGAATGGCCGGTCGTCCAGAATGCCGCCGCCGATGTCGTAAATGATGTGCCGCAGGGTGGTGCCCATGGGCAGCTCGATGAGCCCCGTGTTCTTCACCTTGCCCACGAGGGAAAAGGCCTTGGTGCCCTTGGATTTCTCCGTGCCCATGGCGGCGAACCACGGGCCCCCGTGCTCCAGGACGGCGCCCACGTCGGCCCAGGTCTCCACGTTGTTCAGGACCGTGGGGCATTCGAAGAGGCCCCGGTCCGTGGCGTGGGTGTATTTTTGCCTGGGCTCGCCGGTCTTGCCTTCGATGGACCGCATGAGAGCGGAGGATTCCCCGCACACGAAGGCACCGCCGCCCCGGGATATTTTCACGTCGAAGTCGAAGCCCGTGCCCAGGATGTTCTTGCCGAGCAGGCCGCGCTGACGGGCCTGCTCCATGGCGAGGGCAAGGTGCACCACGGCCAGCGGGTATTCGTCCCTTACATAGATGAATCCCTCGTGGGCGCCCACGGCGTAGGCCCCGATGATCAGGCCTTCGAGGACCGCGTGGGGGTCACCTTCCATGATGGACCGGTCCTTGAACGCCCCCGGATCGCCCTCGTCCCCGTTGCACAGGACGAATTTGCGCTCCCCGGACGCCTTCCTGGCGGCCCGCCACTTCCTCGCCGTGAGGAATCCCGCGCCTCCCCGGCCGCGGAGCCCCGAAACTTCCACCTCGGCGATGACCTCCTCGGGGGTCTTATGGAAGAGGGCCCGGGCAAGTCCCGCGTAGGCGCCGTGGGCCAGGGAATCTTCCAGATCCGTGGGGTCCACCTGCCCGATGTTGCGCATGGCCACGCGCGTCTGGTTCTTGTAGAAGGGGATTTCGGTGTACTGCTCCACGGGCTTCTTGGTGGCGGGGTTCTTGTAGAGGAGCTTGGTGATGATCTCACCCTTGGCCACGGTCTTGTCCAGGATTTCGGGGACGTGCTCGGGCTTCACCTTAGTGTAGAGAACGCCAGAGGGTTTGAGCACCACCAGGGGACCGCGCTCGCAAAAGCCGTGGCACCCTGTCTTTTTGGTGAAGAGTCCCACGCTGGCGGCGAGGCCCCTCGCCTCCACTTCCTTCGCGAAGGCCTCGGCCACCTTGGCGCTGCCGTTGGCCAGGCACCCCGTGCCGCAGCACACCAGGATGTCCAGTTTTCGCCCTGCGGCGGCTTTCTTGGCGTTTCGGACCGCCGAATCGAACTGGGCCTTGGAGTCAATGCGCATCGCGATGGCCCTCCTGGTTGAGCGCCTTGGCCACCTTGGCCGGTTTGACGCCGCCGTGGACCTGTTCGCCCACGATGAGCACGGGCGCCATGGCGCACGCGCCGACGCAGTTCACGGTCTTCAGGGTGAACCCCATGTCGCTCGTGGTCTCCCCGGGCCCGATGCCCAGCTGCCGGGTAATCTCCTCGATGACCTGGCCCGATCCTCTGATGTGGCAGGCCGTTCCCGTGCACACCTTGATGATGGTCTTGCCCTGAGGGTCGAGGGAGAAGGCTTTATAAAACGTCGCTACGGAGAAAACCTTGGCCACGGGCACGTCCAGGGCCTTGGCTACCTGGACGAGCACGTCGCAGGGCAGATAGCTGTAAGCCCGGTGCACGTCCTGCAGCACCTGGATGAGGGAGGCTTCCTCCCTCGGGTGCCGCTCCAGGATGGCCTCCATGGGCTGGCCGTCCGCGCAGGAGATTGAATTCATGACCGCTCCTTAAACTCTCAGGCCCATGGCGGGCCCCTTCACTTCATTCCCTCTTCACCCAGCTCGTACCCGCGGCGGAGGGCGGCGATGTTCGCCTCTACCACCTTGGGCTTGCTGGCGAAGGTCTCCCGCACGAGGGCTTCCATCTCCTCCAGGGCCACGGCGTGGGTGGCGCCCAGGTAAGCTCCCAGGGCCACCATGTTGGCGCCCTTCGGGTTGTGGAGATCGTTGGCGATGTCGTTGGCCGGCACCTTGAGCACCTTCACATCCGTGCGCCCGGGCTCCTTGGCGATGAGGGAGGAGTTGATGAGGAGGAGACCGCCGGGCTTGATGCTGGACTCGAATTTTTCCAGGGAGGGCAGGTTCATGGCCACGACGGCCCGGGGGCACTGGATGACGGGCGAGCCCACCGTTCGGTCCGAGATCACCACCGTGCAGTTGGCCGTTCCGCCGCGCATCTCCGGCCCGTAGGAGGGCAGCCAGGAGACTTCCTTGCCTTGGTGCATGCCCGCGTAGGCCAGCATCTTGCCGATGAGCAGGACGCCCTGGCCCCCAAACCCCGCCATGATCACGTCATTTTGCATGGGAAGCTCCGATTCTTCCCCCTAGCGGCAGAGGCGCGCGGTCCTCGCCTCCCGGGGTCTTGAAGACGCCCAGGGGATAGTAGGGGAGCATGTTGTCCTCAAGCCACGCCGTCGCCTCCGCGGGAGGAAGACCCCAGTTGGTGGGACACGTGGAGAGGATCTCCACGATGGAAAAGCAGGTCCCTTCGACTTGGTATTGAAAGGCGCGTTTCAGCATGGCCTTGGCGTTGACCGTGTACAGGGGGGCGTGGACGGAGGCCCGCGCCACGAAGGCGGGCGTGCGCAGGGTCGAGATGAGCTCGGCCATGCGGATGGGCCACCCCGCCAAGGACACGTCCCTGCCCAAGGGGCAGGTGGTGGCGATCTGGCCGGGCATGGTCGTGGGGGCCATCTGTCCGCCCGTCATGCCGTAGATGGCGTTGTTCACGAAAACCACGGTGACCTTTTCGCCGCGGTTGGCGCAGTGCATGATCTCGGCCATGCCGATGGAAGCCAAGTCGCCATCTCCCTGATACGCGAAGACGATGAGGTCGGGCCGGGCCCGCTTGACCCCCGTAGCCACGGCCGGAGCGCGGCCGTGGGAGGCCTCATGGAAATCCGTGGCGAAGTAGTTATAGGCCAGCACGGAGCACCCCACGGGCGCGATGCCCACGGTGCGTTCGCGCAGCCCCAGCTCGTCCACCACCTCGCCCACGAGGCGGTGGATGACGCCGTGGGTGCAACCCGGGCAGTAGTGGGTCGTGACTTGCTGGAGCGCCTCCGGGCGGCTAAAGACCGTTTCAGGCATGGCGCACCTCCTGGCTTGTCCCGGCGAGAACTTCCTTGGCCTTCTGTGCGACTTCCTCTGGCGAGGCCAACATGCCGCCCTGGCGGCCGTAGAAGTGGACCGGCCTGCTTCCTTCCAGGGCGAGCTGGACGTCCTCGATCATCTGCCCGCAGGAGAGCTCCACCACCAGCACCGCCTTCGCTTTCTTGGCGGCCCTCCGCACGGCCTCGTACGGAAAGGGGAAGAGGCTGATGGGCCGAACCATGGCGGCCTTGATTCCGTCCTCCCGAAGGTCTTCGATGGCCGTGGAGCAGACCCTCGCGACGGTGCCGTACGCCACGATGAGGAGGTCGTAATCGTCGCCGGTTCCGTACTCGGTGAACCGCACCTCGTCACGCGACATGGTGTCGTATTTGGCTTTGAGCTTCTGGTTGTGGTACTCCAGGACCTGCGGGTCCAGGAAGAGGGAGTTGATGATGTTGGTGGGCCGGTCGCCTTTGCAGCCCGTCGCGGCCCAGTCTTTGGGCTTGAGTGGCTTGCACGGTACGCGGTTTTCCTTGAACTCCACGGGCTCCATCATCTGGCCGATGAGGCCGTCCCCCAGGATCATGACGGGGTTGCGGTAGAAGTCCGCCAGGTCGAAGGCGTCCTGCACCAAGTCCGCCGCCTCCTGCACCGACCAAGGGGCGAGGACGAGCAGGCGGTAGTCGCCGTGGCCGCCTCCCTTGGTGGCCTGGAAGTAGTCCGCCTGGCTGGGTAGAATGCCTCCCAGCCCCGGGCCCGCTCGCATGATGTTCACCAGGACCACGGGCAGTTCGCTTCCCGCCAGGTAGGAGATGCCTTCCGCCATCAGGGAGATGCCGGGTGAGGAGGAGGACGTGAAGACGCGCTCCCCCGTGCCCGCCGCGCCGTAAATCATGTTGGAGGCCGCCACTTCGCTCTCGGCCTGGACGAAGGTTCCGCCCACCTGGGGCAGGCGGTGGGACATGTACTCGGGGATCTCGTTCTGCGGCGTGATGGGGTAGCCGAAGAAGAGCTTGCAGTTCGCGCGAACCGCCGCCTCTCCGATGGCCTCACTGCCCTTCATCAATTTCTTAGCCATGGATGGAATCCTCTACAACAAGTGAGGAGTGAGGAGTAAGGAGTGAGGAGTAAAAAGCGAAAAGTGAGAAGTGAAAAGCAACTCCAAACCCCAAATCCGCAATCCGCAATCCGTAATTCGCAATCAGCAATCCCCAGATTCCACGTCAGTAGGCGAAGTAGTGGACCATGGTGCCGTGCACGTGCATCTCGATGGCCAAGTCGGGGCAGGTGATGCAGCACAGGCGGCAGCCGATGCAGCGCTTCTGCTCCTCCACCCGTGCGAAGAAGTAGCCCTTCGCGTTGATCTCCTTAGCCATCCCCAGAATCTTCTGGGGACAGGCGTGGACGCACAACTCGCACCCTTTGCACTGATCCCGGTCAATGACGATCTGCGGCACGGGTGACTCCTTATGATGACGGGCGGCTATCTCCGCCCTCTTCGCTTGCCACGCACCAGGCGCGCCTCACGCTTCACCGCGCCCTCATCCCACCACGAAGAGCGGCCCCACCTTGCGCTGCCCCCGCTCCTCTTCAAAGGCGGGCTTCACGAGGGTTTTGAGGGCGACCACGGGGCACCCGGGCCCCGCCTCTTGGACGGCGTTCAGCAGGGCGTCCTTCACGGTCAGGGCCACCAGGGGAATCCCCAAGAGGCTGGAGGTCCTCAGCGCCATATTGTGCCCCGCCATGACCACATCGAGAGTGGTTTCCTTCATCAGATGCGTATTGGAAATGAGGCCGGTAATCTTCAAGCGGGCCGTGGCTTCGATCTCCCTGGCCATGACCAGGGCCGAGTCCGCGTCCGGGGTGAAGGGCCGCCGAAAGTTGAGCACCAGCAGGAAGTCCGTCTCCCCTACGGGAATGGCATCCGTCAGTGAACCCACGACCCGCGCCCCCGTGTCGTCGCCGCCCGCGTCCATGAGCACTTTGCGGGACCGGTCGCCCAGAGCGCCGCGCACCTGGGGGAGGATGATGGGCAGATCCGAGGAGAAGAATTCCCCCTCTGGCGCCACAAGCTCGACGCCTGCCTGCCTCAAGAACTCTCGAGCGGACCGGGACCGGAAGTAGGGCTTGACGACGTCCAGGTCCACGAGGGAAACCTCAAGCCCGCCAGCGGCCAGTCCGAGAGCCCCGTTCAGGGCGATTTCCGTCTTGCCGCTGCCGAAATGTCCTGCGAGGATGGTGACGCGCCGCGGGAAAAGAACACGCTCCATGGCGCACGTATCGGCGCTGATCACGGCTCGTCCCTTTCCGGTTGTCTCATCCATGCCCCGCTCCCTTCTGGGAGAACCGGTCGAAGGACCGGTCGGGTAGTATAAGATAACACCCTCCCGGCGCAAACCATCAAGATGATACTGATGATCCCTGCGGTGGGGCATGTGACC
>JAKBES010000286.1 GCA_021833665.1 Acidobacteriota bacterium | reverse complement strand
GCACAGCCGCCCTCACGGCCGGCCGCCACGTCAAGGTCTGGGGCACCACCCAGGCGGACGGGAGCGTGCTGGCCTCCCAGATCATCCTGAAAGGGGGCATGCGGCACTGACCCGATTTTTGTCGTGACTTCGTCCCGTCGCCGCGCGCCGCGAGGCGACGGGCTGACCATCCTGCCGGCCGCGGGCGCCGCCTGCCCATCTCCCCACCCACGCGCCCCCCGGACAGTCCGAGGCCCGATGTGCACCTCGGTAGATCGGAGCCACCCCGCCCGGGGTGGCTCCGCCGTCTTCGCGGCACCGCGCCGACCAAGAAGCTGGCCGCGGCCCTGCAGGAGCTTCTCGACCGGTTGCCCGCGCCGAGGATCTGAAGGCCCTCCTCAACCATTTCCACGCGCCGATCCTCGACCACCTCATCGCGGGCGGCAACGGATACTTGTGCCTCGCCCGCGGGGGAGCTGCTTCGCTGACGAGGTGCACCACTGCCCTCAGACGCTTGGCCGTATGGATCTCTAGGGATCCTTCATTCACAAGGCGTAGGGCTGCCTAATACCAGGAGCGCGGGCCTATCGTCCCCCCCCGAATAGCGAGCCAATGGTTAGGCGTGCCGATCGAGGGGGCCTTCTCTTGGCTTCCACTTGCCAGGGCGACAGTGAAGGGTAAAATGAGGTGGGACGCGCCTCTGTTAACTGTCTTCAGAGGAGGAGTAGCGGGAACATCAGTCCCGGAGTAGGCAAAATGGGGTCTGTCGTCTCTCCAAAGCTGAGGGGGGTATCTTCGTGAAGCAAACGGAGTGGTCACGGGTCGGCTACCGACTCACGCTGATGGCGGTTCTGGTGCTCGTTGTAGTTCCAAGCAGCCTCGTTGCCGGCACCAACACGTGGACCAGCAATGGGCCCTACGGAGGGAACATCACTTCGATGGCCATTGATCCCTCCATCCCTACCATCGTTTACGCCGGTACCCTCGGTAAGGGGATGTTCAAGACCGTCGATGGTGGAAGTACTTGGACCGCTGCCAACTCCGGCCTCGCGAATGCGAATGTTATCGCATTGGCTATTAGTCCATCTTCGCCAGACACCCTTTACGCGGGCGCCTATAATGGGGGAGTGTTCAAGAGCACTGACGGCGGAACGAGCTGGAGTGCCGCAAATTCAGGGCTAGGAGCTGGGCTCACGGTCCACACCTTGGCCATAGATCCCTCGGCCTCCGACACTGCCTATGCCGGCACGGCCGTGTATGGCGTGTTTAAAACGACGAACGGAGGGATGAACTGGGCGTCGGCCGGGTTGAATGGGTGTTCCATCATGGCCCTGGCCATCGATCCGTCGGCACCCGATACCATCTATGCTGGAACGGCTGGGTGCGGCCTCTACAAGAGCATCGACGCCGGACAGCACTGGTCCAGCGCCTACCCGGCGTTGCCGAATCCTTATGTGAATTGCCTGGCCATTGATCCCTCCACACCGACAACCATCTACGCCGGTACATCCACCGCGACTGCGTCCGGCCAGGACGTTTTCAAGAGCACCGACGCCGGTGCGAGCTGGGTTAACTCAGCAACTGGGATCACGGAGGCGAATGTCCAAGCTCTAGCCATCGACCCCTTCTCCCCAACCACCCTCTACGCCGGCACCCAATTCGGTGGAGCCTTTAAGAGTCTCGACGGAGGAAATAGTTGGTCCGCCATTAACACCGGCTTGATGAGCGTGTTCGTGCAGGCGCTCATAGCTGATCCCTCCACGCCGGGCACACTCTACGCAGGTAGCAGCAACGGCGTATATAAGACCACAAATGGCGCCGACGCGTGGAACAGCGCGAGCCTGGGGCTTCCGAGAACCGACGTACGACGCATCGTCGCCAATCCCTCACTGCCGAGCACCCTCTATGGCTGCAGCGAGGCGGGCGGCGTCTTTATCAGCACGGATGCGGGCGAGAGCTGGTCTCCGGCGAACAGCGGCCTGGTTTGGGGTGTCTACACCCTGGCGGTCGATCCGTTTAGCTCCACCACCCTGTATTCGGGCGGGGACAACGGCGTCACCAAGAGCATCGATGGGGGCGCGCACTGGGCCGCAGTCAACTCGCCCCTATTTGACGGGACCGTCTGGTCCGTGGCCACGGACCGAACTGACCACAACACGGTTTACGCCACGATCAATGCCGGCGGGATGTTCAAGACTACGGACGCCGGAGTCAGCTGGTCTCCGTTGCTCAATGCGCCACAATTTGTGACCGATTTCGCCGCGGCCCCATCCAGCCCGGCCACTCTCTACGCGCTCGGATCATCGGTTTACAAGACCACAGACGGCGGGACAAGTTGGACTGCTCTCGGCAACGGCCTCCCCTACAGTATGGTCTTTGCGCTGGCCGCAGATCCGAGCACATCCGCCACGCTCTACGCAGGAACGGGTGACGGGGTTTTCAAGAGCACGGATGGGGGTGCGGATTGGGCCGCAACCAACCTCGGCCTCTCGAATCTTTCCGTCCTGGCCTTAGCCATTGACCCATCCGCTCCGGATAGGCTATACGC
This sequence comes from Acidobacteriota bacterium, assembly GCA_021833665.1. GTDB lineage: Bacteria > Acidobacteriota > UBA4820 > UBA4820 > DSQY01 > JAKAJA01. Next base: position 2,308 of record JAKBES010000286.1, on the reverse strand, counting down.
GGGCACCTCCGGGGGCGGAGTCTTCCTGAGCACCAACGCAGGCGACACATGGGCGGCCATGAACGCCGGTCTCGGCTCGCTGAACGTCGAAGCACTGGCCATCCTGCCGAATGCCCCGACGACGGTCTACGCCGGCACCGATGACGGCATCTATTCCTACACCCTGACGGCCCCCACGCCAACCGTCGCCAAGATGGCCCCCGCCGCGGGCCCTGTGGCCGGAGGGACCACCGTGACCATCTCCGGAACAGGCTTTTCGCACGCTGCTTTGGTGACCTTCGGCAGTTCCTCGGCCCCATTTGACGTGCGGAGCGACACCCAGATTGTGGCGACCAGTCCGCCGCACCTGCAGGGGCCCGCGTACGTGGTGGTCACGACAGCCAGCGGGGCGAGTGCCGCCAGGGGGGCCGCGAAGTTCACTTACGACCCGGTTCCGTGGATTTCGTCCGTGGCTCAGGCAAGCTCACCGTTTCGGCTGAAGGTCCTTGGCGCGAACTTCCGTGAGGGTTGCAGGGTCCTCGTGAATGGAGTGGCGGTACCCAGGACGGCCTTTCTTAGCAAGACGCTTGCCGTGGCGAAAGGTGGAGCCACCCTGGAGGCCATGGTGCCCATCGGAGTCGTCGTTCAACTCGTCGTACGGAATGCTGACGGAGGCGTCTCCGACCCCGTCTATTACACCCGATGATCGCATTTCCCGTCAGGTTCGGCTAGCTGATTTACAGGCCCCGCGCACCCCTATCAAGGGTATGATCCGAACAAGGCCGCGAAATCCCCCCATGCCACGAGCGTCTTTTGGCCACCACCGTAGACGGTTAGCTCGTGCGCCGCACCGTCATTCTGAGTGGGGATCTGGCTGGTCACGAGCGTGCCTAGCTTTGGTACCGATAGCTCCAGATATTCACCGTTAACGGCCAGGCATAGTTTCTTGCCCGCCGCTGCGAAATCAAAATCCGACATGTTTGGATAGAATCCGCTCGGTACGTTTAACTGGCGCTTGATTTTCAGGTTCTTCGGTTTGGTTGCATTGACGATCAGCAGGTCGTGCGGCGCCTGGCTCCCTCCGTCGGTGGGGGCAGCCTCTACCGCCAGGAGGCGGGCTGGAACCCCGTTGAGCGTGCCCTCCCACAGCCGGATGGTGCTGAAGTAATACGGTCCCCCGAGAACCCCGACCACGCTCTTGGATTGAAGGTCCACGGCGCTCAAGTTGATGAACCCGTTGGAGACGAATACATACCGTCCGTTCTTGCTGAAAATCACACCCCTTTCCACGGTAGCGCTCTGGTTCCCGTTCACCGGAAGCGGGATGCTGGCCCATTCCGCCACAGCGCTCACGTCGGTGGCATCGAGCACCTCCAAATGCATACCGGCTGGATCGAACGCTGTATAGGCCACCAGCCTCTTTCCTTTGTGCTCGCAGAGCACAAGGTCCCCGAGGCTCTGTTCCGCCGGGGTCTCGCTCACGACATGTCCATCCTCGACGCTAAAGGTGATCAACTCCGGGCCGCGGCTGTTATTGTCGTAAGCCATGGTGAAGCCAAACGGTGCTGTGCGGCTGATCAGGAGGTTGGAGTAATAGTCTACGCTGGACTGAGTCAGAGTGACCTTCGCAACGGGTGACAGATCCCCGTTCGCTGCCAGATTCAGAATCGAGATGGCCAGAGGTCCGCCCTCCGAGGTCAGGGCTGCGACATGCGCCCACCCGTCGCGCTCCGCAAGCTCCACCCCCAGCGGCCCGAAGCCCACATACGTGCTATCCAGCACCGTGCCCGTGTTTGGATCGAAGGAGGTGATGAGTGCGTTCTGGCCGTTAACGGGCATGGTCCCTGTCAACGACACAGCCAGCGAGCCGCTTGAATTGACCGCCACCACGTTGTTGACGGAATTCAGGGCATACGAGAAATCCCCCTGGACGGTGTAGTAGCCCGCGAGAGCGGCGATCGCAGTGCATCCCAGCACCAAGCTTACGAGCGCATGACGAACGGTTGTCATCTTAGGATTTCCTCCCTACCACGGCATCATCGCTTTTGCCGCCACTGGCGCTCCGGTTCGAGCGGCCAGATGGGCGATTCGCTCATTAGTTTACTCTTCCCGCCGGAGACGGATGGCACAAGACCTGTCCTTTGCACCAGCAGGCTTACCCCTGAAATCGGTTCAGAGGACCCACCCCGCCCGGGGTGGCTCCGCCGTCTTCGCGGCACCGTGCCGATCTTACGCCCGGCCGCCACCTCACGTCAGCCTCGCCCCAGAAGTCTTCTCCGCCGCCTCCCCGATGCAATAGAACCGGCGGAGCGACGGTTGCCTCTACAGC
>JAKBES010000285.1 GCA_021833665.1 Acidobacteriota bacterium | reverse complement strand
CGACACCGATGGCGGCTCTCTCGAATCGGTGTCTGTGGGGCAATTCCCCCAGTGTTTTGGGGATTTGCCCCGCCTCCAGAGGCAGAACACCCGCCCCACGGGCATCCGTCTCCCAAGGATCCTACGTAGGCAAGAAGCGTGCCCCGGCGGGGATCACGAGCCGGTCCGCGGCCACGGCCATGGCAAGGCAGTCCTCCAGGCGCTCCCCTGGCCCCACCCGGACCCGATCAAGGAGAACGGCGCGCCCCACGTGGGCCCTGGGCTCCACACGGGTACCCTCCCCGGCTACGAGGGGACCCGTGAGGACGGCGTCCCTGGAGATCAGTGCGCTGGCATGGCGCAGGAGGGGCTGGCGGTCCCGTATCTCCAGAACCGATCCGGCGGGGATGGCACAGCGGCCCTCGGCCATGGCGCGCGCCGAGGCGAGGGACGCGCTCAAGAAGGTCGGGGGCGAACCCAGGTCATGCCAGCGCTCGGAGCACGGGACGCCCCGAATGGCGCCCGCAGGCAGCAGCGGGCGCAGGAGGTCGGGGACCAGTTGCCGGACGCCGGGTCCAGGGAGCCTATCCAAAAGGGCACGGCGGGCGGCGTAGATTCCCGCGAACATGAACGTCCCGCGGCCGCCGAACGACGTAATGCGGCCGTCCTCGCCCATCGCCACGGGTGTGTAGGGCGGCTCCAATGGCCTGAGGGCGAGGGCCGCGAGGGCCTCGGGGTTGGCCGAGAGGGCGTCCTCGAGCCTGGCGTAGGGAATGTCGTGAACCATATCCCCATTCACCACCAGGAAGGCCTCTTCCTGCATGAGGCCCCGCAAGGGCCCGAACAGGCCCGCCGTGCCCAGGATCTCGGGTTCGAAGGAGAACCGCAGGTCCAGGCCGCGGGCCCCCGATTCCGCGGTGGCCCTGAGGGCTTGGGGCAGGTGGTGGAGGTTGATGTAGACGCGCTTCACGCCGGCCTCCCGGAGGGAATCCAGGAGCCAATGAAGGATGGGCCGGTTGAGGAACGGGAGCGAGGGCTTGGGGCAGAAGTTCGTGAGGGGCCGCATCCGCAGGCCGAGGCCCGCGGCGAGGATCACCGCCTCACGGATGGGCATGGCCCGATTCCGGGAAGACGATGTTTCCGAAGGGCACGCCCAGCTTGCGGCAATGTTCGCCATAAAGGTCGGCGTAGGATCGCTTCACGAAGGAGGCCGGATCCAGCTCCAGGGACCGCGCGAGGGCTTCGATGGCGGCCGGGGAGCCTTCCAGCTCCAGGAAGTCTCCGAAAGGCAGCTCGTCAAGACAGAGGAGCCCACCCTCTCCCCGGTACTCCTCCCTGAATTTTTCATACCGGAAGAAAGGCCTGAGGCCGATGCTCTCCAGGATGGACCGGAGAGCCCCGCCGTCGGCGCAGGTGGTTTCCTCTTCGGGGCGCACTTTGAACGTGGGATCATGAACGACCTTGCCTTTAAAGGTCAGGAGGGCTCCCTGCGGGGTCTCCCGGACTCTCAGGAGGCACCCGGAAAGGGAGATGGACCGCTCGGGGTAATCGTACAGAATATTGGCCTCGAAGTGCCGCTCCCGGTGGATTTCGTAACCCAGCGCCTGGGCCCGTGCCTTGACCGCCGCCACACCTGCCACGGGCACCTTCACTTCAATTTCCACCGAACGGCTCCTTTCCACAGCTCCCGGAGTTGATCCATGCGCCCGCCGAAGGCTTGGCTCGCCCCCTTGGGCACCCGAGCCTCCAGGGAAACACTTTCTCCGAACACCTGCTGGCCCAAGTCTACACCCAAAGCTGCCGCGGTGTGGTGGAGGCTCCCCTGGGCTCCATAGGGCAGGTCAATTTCCCACGTCTCCGTGAGGACGCGCGGCAGAAGGCGGGCGGTGTCCAAGGCCAGTCGAGCGGAGGCGCGATACGCCCGTGCCAGCCCCCCCGTCCCCAACTTGACCCCGCCGAAGTACCGGACCACCACCAGGCACGCTTCAGAAACGCCCTTCTCCTCCAGGGACTTCAGGATAGGCTCCCCCGCCGTGTGGCTCGGTTCTCCGTCATCGGAAGACCGGCTGAGGAGTGACTCGCCCCAGCCCAGCCGGTAGGACCAGCAGTGGTGGGTGGCGTCGTGGTAGCGCTTTCGAAGGGAGTCCAGGAAGGCGAGCGCTTCTTCCGGGGAAGAGGCGGGGGACACGTGGGCGATGAAGCGGGAGCCCTGCTCTTTCAGCTCCGCCGTGGCCGTGGCTGCCGGCGCGAAGTAGGACCAAGGGTCCATGGCGTTCAGGGTTTGAAAGCCTGGAGCCCCTCCTCGACGGTGGGACGGATGGTGAGGAGGGCGGGAAGGCCTAGCAGGTCGAAAACCTTGAAGATCTTGGATGACATGCCCGTGAGCACCAGGTCGCCGGCCTGGTCCCGCAGGGGCTGCACCGTGGACAGGATGACCTCGATGCCCGAGGAGCCGATATAGGTGAGCTGCTCCATGTCCAACAGAATCTGATGCCTGCCATGGGCCATGTGTTCCCGGATGGTCTCCCGGAGCATCTCGTGGGTATGTACGTCCAGGAAACCCTTCAGGTGGATGATCCAGGCCGTCCCGCGGGCTTCCGATGCGATGTCCAGAAAGGTCATGGCCCCTCCCGCCAGTATCGAAAGAAATTATACCACTGATCGGGGTATCGCTCCAGAACTCCCGAGAAAAAGTCCGCCACCTTCTGCATGGCCGCCTCCGGGCCGTCGCAATCGGCCGTCCGGAAAGGGGTACCCACCCAGGCGGAGTAGCGGCCGGAGCCGTCGCACATGACCGCCACGGGGACCAGGGGAACGCCCGTCAGATGTGAGAATACGGCGGGGCTCCTAAGAAAGTTCGAGGGGCGCCCCCGGAAGATCACCTCCACACAGTCCTTTCCCACGGCCCGGTCCGCCAGGACCACCATCCGCTCTCCCGATTCCAGGGCCCGTCTGAGCTTAAGCATGCCCTCCAGGCCCATGCCCACGCTGAGGGTGGTGTGGCCCGAGGCGCCCCGTTTGCTTTGGCGAAAGGCTTCCACGCCCGCGTCCCTTTCGGGGAACCCCACCATGGTGTGAGGTCCCACGGCCCTGCCCAGGAACTCCCCGCCAACCTCCCAATTGCCCATGTGCGCCGTGACGAGAATGGCACCTCCCTGCAAAGAAGACATGGTGCCAAGGGCGCCCTCCGATGGAACCACCTCCAGGCCATGTCCATCGGAGGTGAGGTAGTCCACCACCCCTCGGCCATAGTTCTGAAAGGTTCTCCCGGCGTGGGCTTCCACCAGCCGCGGGGGCTGGTTCGGGAAGGCTTTCGCGAGGTTGTCGGCGACGGCGCCCGCGACCGCAGTGTTGGCGCCCTGGAACCACTCCATGACGCTGTCGGAGATAGTATAAAGAGCCGGCCGCGGGAAGAGCCCGCACACCCAGTGAGCGAGGCGGAAGACCCACCGGTTGTTAAAGCCGGTTGCCTGCCAGTCCTTATAGACCTTATCCGCGGACATGCTCTAGGGCGGCCATGCAGATGCGAAAGGTGTCGGCCACGGGGACGAAATGGCTCCCTTGGCCGTTGTAGACGGCGCTCACCGAAATGGCCCGCCACCGGGCCCCGAGGCGCAGCGCCTTGAGGAGCACCTCGGTTTCGATCTCGAAGCCTGACGACCGGAGGGCCATACGTTCCAGCAGCGATGCGCGAAGGGCGCGGAAGCCGCACTGGGTGTCGGGCACGGCGTGGCCGCTCATCCACCGCAGGATCTCGCTGCCCACGAGGTTGGTGACCAGGTTCATCTTGGGGAATCGGCTCCGGTTTTGAATGCGGGAACCGATGAGGAAATCGGAGGACGCGTCCATGGCTTCCAGAAAAAGGGGCACTTCCGAAGGCAAGTGCTGCCCGTCGGAGTCCATGAAGAGGATCCACTCCGGGGCGTGGCCCGGCAGGAGGACGTCCAATCCCCGCCGCACGGCGTTCCCCTTGCCCGAGCGCTGGGGCAGGCGAAGGACACGGACGCCCCGGCGGCCGGCCTCCTCGCCGCTTCCGTCGGTGGACCCGTCGTCTACCACCAGGACGGGCAGGCCCATCGGGCGAAGGTCCTCCAGGACGCCGAGGAGGTGGTCCCCGCCGTTGTAAGACGGGATGAGAACGGTGCAGGAGGGGAAAGTCACGGCCTGGCTCGCCCCCCCCGGTCAAGGGCCTGGGCCTGGACGGCGGTGATGGCCGCCACGTCGGCGATGTCCTGAGCGGTGCAGCCCCTGCTCAAATCGTTGGCCGCGGCGTCGAGTCCCTGGAGAATGGGCCCGAGTGCCACGGCTCCCGCCAGGCGCTCGGTGAGTTTGTAGGCGATGTTGCCCGCGTCCAGGTTGGGGAAGATGAGCACGTTGGCCTGGCCAGCCACGGGGCTGCCCGGAGCCTTGCTGGCTCCCACTTTGGGCACCAGGGCCGCGTCGCCCTGGAGTTCGCCGTCGGCGGCCACGTTCGGAGCGCGCGCCTTGAAGGTCTGGAGGGCCCTGACCACCTTGTCCACGTTGGGGTCCTTGGCGGAGCCTTTGGTGGAAAAGGAGAGGAAGGCCACCCTCGGCTCGGCTCCCACGAGGAGGCGGAAAGAATCGGCGGCGCAAAGGGCGATTTCGGCGAGCTGGGCGCTGTCGGGGTAGGGCACCAGGCCGCAGTCCGAGTAGACGAAAGTCCCTCCCTCGCCGTACTCGGTCTTGGGCGTGATCATGAGGAAGAAGGAGGACACGGTGCGGATGCCGGGGGCCGGTCCGAAGCACCGGAGATAGGCGCGGACCGAATCGGCCGTCGTGTGCGTCGCCCCCGAAACGACCCCCTCGGCCTTCCCGAGTCTCACCGCCAGGAGATCGG
>JAKBES010000284.1 GCA_021833665.1 Acidobacteriota bacterium | reverse complement strand
CGCGCGGCCAGAGCCCGCGAGACCCTCGGAACGCAGGGTATTCCCCTTGCCGGCCACCCATGGAATCCCTGAGCCTTCGATGACGGCCGGCCGGCCCGTCCGCCGGTCGATCTGAAGGAGCCACTGTCCGCCCGTCTCGGTTTGGAACCGGTCCCAGTCGGCGAGTACGGACTCCGTTTCAGGTGTTTGCACCGCCGCGGATTCTCCCCGGAACTGGTCGCCGTAGACCACTTCCTGCTGAACTTGCATCCGCGGTGTGGCCGTCGTGAGGTCCTCCAAGGATGACGGTGACCGCTTCACCACTTGGGCCTGCACCGCCCCCCCCGCGAGGCAGATCGCGAGGGCAACCCCGACGCATTTGGCTAACCCCTTCCCTTTCATCACACGGCACCTCCCATTGTCCTGAACCCTCCGCACATCACCCCGCCCGCACCATTGCGGGAGGGCTGTTACGTCCCACTGCGGAACCGCCCTTTAGGGGCGGGGGTGACCATGGAGTTGGGCGACCGAGATGACAACCCCCCAAGCACTAACTGTCAATCAATATAAACTCACTACACGTAAATTGCAATAGGTAACATCAACAGGCTTATTTATCAGCATACTAACATGATAACCAGGTATACGTTCTTTTCTTGGAGGACGAATGCCCGGCGCTCCCTCCGGAGGGGAGGGAGCTCGCGAGCCGCTGGATCCGGCTGCTAGGCCACGCCGTTTCTGATAGAGAGTCCGCGCCGAATCAGTTCCTTCACCACGACACCGAAGGCGGTGCCCACGTCTTCTGGGCGGTGGGCGTCAGAAGACAGGACGATCTCGCGGCCTCCGAGTTCCCGGTAGGCATCCAGGATCGCCCACCCCGGATACGGCTCGTCGAACCCCACGCGGTAGGTGCCCGTGTTCACTTCGAGGAAGACGCCATAGTCCAGGCATGCCGCCAGGGTGTCGAGAATGGGCTTTCGATAGTGTTCGAGCCAGAACGCTCCCGTCAGGGCCGGACCTCGGCGCGAATAGCGCTTGGGGAAGTCGAGGTGGCCCAGGCAGTCGTACAGGTTGCTCTCCACCGCCTTCAGGCATGCCTCGAAGAACTCGCCCAGGCAGTCTTCCAGCGGAATACCCTCCGCTTCTACGCGGGCCATGAAGGAGGAAATTTCTTCGCGGCCCACGTAGTGCGCTGAACCGATGACCCAGTGGAACCGATGCGTATGGAGGAAATCCCGGATGGCGGACAGGTGCTTTTCTTGGTGGGTGATCTCCGCCCCGAAGCGAATCTTGAGGTCGGGGGTCACGTCCTGCAGGTCCTCCCAGGCAAGCCGTGACGGTTCGTAGCGGTACGTCCCGAAACCCGGGTCGGTAGGGTCGAACTCCACGTGATCGGTGAGGACGAACCCGGGTAGGCCCCGGTGCCGAGCCTGCCCGGCGAGGGCCTCCAGGGACGATTCGCTGTCCCAGGAGGAGGCGCTGTGGACGTGGTGGTCGAGGAAAGCGCCGTACATGCGGGAAGTATAGCGCGTGAGGCGCCCCGGGAGTAGTGATCGGGTGATCAACCCGCCAGGTGGCCAGCCGCCGCGTCTAGCGTCTAGCGTCTGGCGTCTCGCCTCTCTACATCAATTTAAACGCGATCAAGATCGCCACACCGATACCCATGAGGCTCTCTCCCGCGATGAGTCCGGAGGCGACGGGCACCGTATACGTCTCCCCGAACGCCGGCGCCCGCTTCTCCAGCACCCATGCCACGAAGGCGCCAAGGAACATGCTCACGCTGTTGTAGGCTGGAATGACGAAGGCGATGCCCATGGCGGTGGCCGAGGGAAGGAAGGTCCGGCTCTTGGGCCAGAGCCGCTCGCAGAGGGTGATCACGATCCCCGCCAAGCCGCCCCAAAGGAGCCCCCAGCGGGCTGATTCGGGAAGGGCGTGCAGGCCGTTGGAAAGAAGGAGCGCCACACCCGCCCACGTCTGGGCGGCGGGGGCGGGCAGCTTGTCCGTGCCCAGGACGTCCGCGTTGGGGACCAGAATGTTGTAGACGGGCGCGGCCACCATCGATCCCACCACCACGCCGCAGAGCATGGCGAAAAACTGCTTGCGCGGGCTGGCCCCCACCTGATACCCGCATCTGAGGGCCTGGAGCAGGTCCGCCGAAGAGGTGGCCGCGCCGGCCGTGACGTTGGCGGTCATGAGGTTGGCGGTCATGTTCCCTGGTGCGAGGCCTCCGTACATGAGCTGCGTGATTTTGCCCATGGCGCCCACGGGTGTGATGTCGGTTTCGCCCGTGGCCCGGCACGCCACGATGGCGAGGAAGAAGGACATGAAGACGGCCAGGATACCCATCCACCAATGAATCCCGAAAAACCAGATCTGGAGGATGACGGCGGCGATGCCCGTCACCACGACCCCCATGGCGAACCACGAGCCGGGCACCTCCACGGCCGCCAGAGCGTCCTCGTGGGCTGTAGTGCTCTTGGCTTTCTTGAACATGGCCACAAGGCCCGAGAACGCTCGAAGGACCGTGCGCCACTGCATGAAGAAGCTCAGGAGGCCCGCCGTGACCATCATGGCCACCCCGGGCCACATGAGCCACCGGACGATGTTCTTGAAGCCGCCGTAGGGCACGCTCTGGTGCTGGCCCGCTGAGAAGCCGAGGGCCCGCGCCGCCGGGCCATTCTCCACGAGAAGGTGCGCGTCCCACGTGCGATAGGCTCCGGCGCTGGCCGTGAGGTGGTGGCGGCGGAAGCTGAAGGCGATCTTGGAGAAGAAGGGATTCGGCGATCCGTCTGGGAGACGCTCACCATTGAGTGCCGCCAGGAGGCTCGCCTCGCTGGCAAAGGCAGCTCCCTGGGGGAAAGCGGCGGCCATCAGGTGCGTATCCATGGGGCCTGAGGGGCCTTTCCCCTCCCCCGCCGAAAAGGAGAGGGTCGCGCCTGCGGGGATCACCACTGGAAAACGGAGGGCCCGCGCCTCGGTGCCGGCATCGAACCCCAAGACGGGCAGTGAGGCGCCCCCCTCGACAGCGAGCACCGTGTCCACGCCGGTCTCTTGGGTGAGCTCCGCATAGAGGCGGTTGTGCGCCCGGTCCACACCGAAGGCCACTTGGCCCGCAAAGGGCGGCAGGGCGTTCAAGGCGGCCACCAGGGCTTTCCCGTTCTTGAACTTTTCGTCCGCGGGCCACGTGTAGGAGACGGTCCGCGCGGGCCGGCCCGCTTCGCGGATGGCAAGAGCCAGCGTCCCGCCCGCGGGCACGGAGGCGGGAAACCCCGCGTCCGAGGCGGCCTCCACCCGCGGCTGATGGCCGAATCCAGCGGACGCCTCCACCACGGGCGGATCGTGGGGGATGTCTCCCTTGGCAATGTAGATGGGTGCCAAGACGCCGTAACCCAGCACCGCCGCCAGGAGCAGGCTTATGCCCGCGCGGATCCCCATGATGGCTCCGGCTCCCACCATGATGAGGCTCCCCTCAAAGGTAAGGGTAAGCCGAGCGAGGGGCATGCCGAAGACCGACCAGGAGGAGGGAACCAGGGTGGCCGGGATGGCCGGAAGCCACCTGTTCCACTGAAGGACGCCCATCTCCCTCGCGAAGTGTCCTCCCACGCGCCTGGGAAGGCCTATGATGCCGTCCCGCCACCAGGAGATGACCAGTCCGATGCCCAGGGCGCCGAAGAGGGCCCTGGCTTTCTTCACGGCGTCGCCGCCTTCCGCATACATGCCTTTGAGCACTTCCGACGTGGCGAAGCCCGTGGGGAACTTGAGATTCTCCACGTTGATCATCTGCCGCTTCATGGGGATGGCCATAAACAGGCCGAGGAAGAGGATCACCGCGACCCACAGCGCGAGCTGCCACGTGGGGAGCGTCCTGCCGGAGACCATGGTGAGGGCCGGCACAGCGTTGGAGAGCCCGGCGGAGGCGATGAAGGCACAAGCGGCGGCCATGGTCACGAGGATGTTGTTCTCAAGCATCCCCATGTCGCGCCTCACGAGGAACGGCAGCACCGTTCGGAGGGCCTTGAAGATGGCGAAGGCCATGATGGCCGCCGTGATGGTGACCCCCAGGCTCCACCCCGCCTTGAAACCCACGTAGAGGTTGGAGAGGCACATGATGGCGCCGATCAGGGCGCCGAGAACCACCGAGCGAACCGTCAGCTCGGCCTCACGGCCTCCCTTGTATACGTTTTGGAGCCAGTCCTTCTCCCGCGCTTCGGCCTCATCCAACTTGCTCACGGGTTTCTCGTCCATGGGGCCTCCCCTCCTCGCCGTCTGTCCGATCAAGATGGACAGAATAGCTTAGGGTGCGGCGGAATAGGAAATGCGGACCAGGCGGGAGCAGGAAGCGGGCGGCGGGGAGGAGAGGGACGAAGTTCTCTCCGGGCAAGACGCCGGGGCCGCCAGGGGAACCGAGGCCGAGGACCGTCCACTCGTCGCGTTCAACCTGATCAGAAAAGGGGGGCCATCCATCCCAAATTCCGCGATGGAATTCTCTTGCCTTCGAAAAGCCGGTGGCTTTAGGTGTCCGCGATGTGACCTCAGAGACGGGGAGGGCCATAGGGCCCTCGTCCCGAACCGCCAGCAAAGCCGTCCGGTTCGGGATCGTGCCTTTCGGGGCCCCGCCCCGCGGGCAAAGCCCGCCGGGGACCCCACCCCACCCTTTGAGCCTCCTCGCCAGGCTCGGAGGCGGCCTCAATCCCTTGATACGTGAGCGCGGCTTGAAACTCAATGGCCATTCCTTCTAAACTGTTTGCTGCTTTCACCTGCTTCCATCGCGGGAAACTTCCAGCCCCTGCACGCCATGAGTCCCACAGATGCACGAAAGGCCTTCCTCCTCCCCGAGTGGCTGGGCAAGCCCAGCGCCA
>JAKBES010000283.1 GCA_021833665.1 Acidobacteriota bacterium | reverse complement strand
GGAGTAACACCCGTAAACACGATTTACTGCGTCCACTGAGTACTCCCGATCATTCGGGTGGACTGGGTAATCTCCCAAAGGGCAGTACCGCATCAAAGGGCCTTCGCCCCGGCTTGACCCGTGCCAACTTTATTGTTGTGGAACACGACACCGAGGCTGGTATCTCCGGCGTAAATCTTGCCATTTTGCATTTTGAATGCAATATTACACACATGAGGTGTGCCGATGACCTATCTCAAGAGGTCGCTCGAATCCGTGATCACCAAGGCTGCAAAGGAGTTCCCGGCGGTCGTGGTCACCGGGCCCCGGCAGTCGGGTAAAACCACCCTCCTGAAGCACCTGTTTGCCAAGAAGCTCCGCCTCGTTTCCCTTGAGCTTCCCGACGTGCGCGCGGCCGCAGAGGAGGACCCCAGGGGGTTTCTTGACCTTTATCCCCCGCCGGTGATCTTCGACGAGGTTCAGCACGCGCCCTCGCTTCTGCCCTACATCAAGGAGCGGATCGACGCCCGGCGGGACCGGGCCGGCCAATACCTCCTCACGGGGTCTCAGAATCTCCAGCTCGCCCAAGGCCTCACCGAATCCCTCGCTGGGAGAGCGGCCATCCTTCGGCTCCTGCCCATGACCGGCAGGGAGCTGGACCGCAGGCCCGGGGCACCGTTCCCATGGGAAAGGAAGGGGGTTCCGCACCTTGGAAATGCCCTCCCGCCAGGCAAGCTATGGGATCGTTTCCTCAGGGGCTTCTATCCCGAGCCCGCAACCTCGCCCCGAAAGGACGAGGCCTTATGGCAAGGGGGGTATGTCCAGACCTACCTGGAGCGAGACGTACGATCGGTCCGGCAGGTGGGCGACCTCAGCCAATTTCAAGCCTTCCTCCGGCTCCTGGCGGGACGCAGCTCGCAACTGTTGGACCTTAGCAGCCTTTCCCGCGACCTCGGAGTGGCGGTTAATACGGTCAAGGTTTGGCTCTCCGTGCTGGAGGCGACGTACCAGGTCATCATCCTAAGGCCTTACTTCTCCAACGCCGGGAAGCGGCTTGTAAAGGCCCCTAAGGTTTATTTCATGGATGTGGGGACGCTGTGCTACCTCGCCGGCTTACGTGACCCTCTTCATGCCATGTCAGGCCCTATGGGCGGAGCCATTTTCGAAACGGCGGTGATCGGCGAGGTATGCCGCACAATGGCCCATCGCGGCGTCGAGCCCAGGCTCTACTTTTGGCGAACCGCGACGGGCACGGAAGTGGACCTGGTCATCGAAACCGAGGCTGGCCTGGTCCCGGTTGAGGTCAAGCTTGCCGCCACGCCGAACCCGGCCATGGCGAAGGGCATCGAAGCCTTCCGCAAGGACTACGGCGACCGGGTGCAACGGGGATACGTCATTCATTCCGGCTCAGACGCGCTTCCCCTTGCCTCATCTGTCCTCGGATGGCCGTTTGTTGCCCTCTGAGGAGATGGCGCGCTCAGGCATGGCCGACAGCGAGTAGCCTTTCAAAGAAGCCTTCGCAGATCTTCCGCCCTACGACTTCGTTCTTCTGGACTGCCCGCCGAGCCTGGGCCCTCTCCCAAGAAACCGTCGCGAAGAGATAGATCATGGCCAACAAACCGCGCATGGGTTCTGACCCATTCCAGAAGAAAGACCCCCTCGGTTGGGCCAATGGCGACCCAGCCGAGACGCGTAGCGAAGACGCCGGTAAATCCAGTCCACCGAGTAATCCTAGGAAACCTAGTACTGTCGGCTAGCCGGGTACCCCAAGTCCATCCAGTAAGGCCAGTAACCCGAGTAAACAAGAGTTACCTGGTCCACCCAGTAGCCCCGATCATCCCAGTACACCAGGTGTACTGAGTAAAGGTGCGACCACCTCCAAAGGGCCTTTGCCCCGGCTGGACGAGTGCTAGATTCGTCGTCCGGCAGGAGATCGTGCAACAGCTTCAGGAAGTTGCTTGCTAGGATCAAAGGAAATGAGACGATATATGAACGACGCTATTCTGCTCCACTTAGAGGGAATGACTATCTTGCCTTTTGCGGAGGGAGAATAGCTTTATTCATCATCCGGCGAGTTAGGGGCGGTTCTCCAGGCCTATGAAATCTAACCCTGGATAGCCTTTTCGATTTCCGGAAGCATACCGAGGACTGCTGCTTCGCCTGCCCTGATCGCAGCGGCTCCGCTTCCGAAGTCCATGAACTTCATTTGACCTAATGCCGGAACAATATGAATGCCCTGCATCCCTCTCAACTTCTCTTCGCTAAGCCTGTAAAGAACGCAGTCGAAGGACTTGAGTATCTGAAGATAAAGTAGCTTCCCATTAAACAGCATCCACTGCCGCCGAATTCGGTCATGGCCTATGGGCCAGTCTGGTCTGACCATCGCATCAATGGCGATTACCACGTAGTCGATGGGCGCGTAACTGATGGGGACAGGCTCCGTGTAACCACCATCGACAAGATATTTCTCCTCGTGCAGAACAGGATCGAAAAAACCGGCAGCCAGACAGCTGCCCACCACGGGATTTAGAAGTGGACCGGAGGAGAAGGCAGCCGGCTGACCATTATCAAGATCGGTACATATAACCGTGAGCGGAATCTTGAGATCTTCAAAGCATTCCATACGGATGAGTCGCTTTGCCACATCGTGGAACCCTTGGTTTGACAGTAACCCTACCCGTCCAAGACGCGGTCGAACGAAATCGCGCTTCCTTAGTTGACCACCGAACTCTTCCAGTTCGCTGCAAGAAACGCCAGCACAAAAGGATGCTCCAAGCAGAGCCCCCATACTTGTTCCAACCACATGCGATACCGGGATACCATTTTTTGAAAGAGCCTTCAAGACTCCGATAAAACAAAGTCCACGTGCCCCGCCGCTGCCTAAGACCAGTGCTACCTTCTTCACTTTAGAACCGCATTTACAAATGCCCGAATATGCTCCATCAAGGCGTTTTGAGTGATCATCTGAAGGACAAAGATGGCGATGGGCAGAACAATGAGCGCCATGAAGCGGCGAAAGGTCTTCATCTTGAATGGCCACACCGGAAGCGATTCTGCACGCGTGTAAAGATTTTCTAAGTTCGCAAGGTAGGAAACGGTCTCATGATCCACGATCAGTTGCCCTTCCCTAGAGACCTTAGAATACATGGTTTGGAACCTTTCGGAAAGCCACTCCAATTCCTTCAATTGCGATCGTTTCATAGCTCCATGGATCGAGAAGAGTGGGAGAAGGAAGACAACTGCTAGCAGGATTGCAAAAAGAACTGAACTAAGAATGAAGCGGGCGTCAACACCAAAGCAAAGCGCCCATGGGATTGCAATCAGAAGCCCTGAGCTGACCTGTAGAGTTACAGCAAAGGCATACGATCCTATTCCGGAAAGACCACAACGTCCATCGGCAGCCAGTGGCACAATGATGATGTGGTTTGCCTTTGAGGACGAATGTCGAAACAGAAAGAGAATGATTTGTCCGAATGAGGCCGCAACAAACCAAAGGGAATTCGTTACAATCCCTGCCCACCAGAAGACTCCCCAGACCGTGGCGAAATAGAAGGCGTATGGGTACTTCGCTGGCCACATGGACCAGGAAATTGGATCCGGTTTTACGAAGACAGAAAGGGCAATCTGGAATACAAATACCAACAAGAGCATCCCACCTTGTAGCGCCCAATAGCAATAAACTGCGGTCCTGCTTTCTCGCGCTACAAACCGCCGAATAGCGTCAATCTCGCCTTCAACAGAAGCATGGTCGACAATCGTAGGCAATTGATTGAGCAGCGCCTCGGTCTTCCGAATTACGTTCAGGGAGAGCAGAATCACCGCAGGCAGAAAGAAGCTCATCGAGGCCATGACCGGATCTTGAAGGAGTCCTACGTTCGGACTGGGTAACCTCAAGCAGTCTTGACCCCAGCACACGAGATAGGCGGTTAAGTACCAACCAGCTAAAATGATGCCGAACCGCATGCCGAACCGCAAGTAACTGAGTTCAGGGCCACCGAGAAGACAGTGAAAGACCCAGTTATTCTTCCAGTATCGAAAAGTCTGGCATTCTTGAGTCATTTCTCCTCCCTTTTCAGCGAAGCAATTTGCCAGTATTCCCCTGCAGGTCGTCTTTTATTAGTTCGGATCCCGGATATTCCCAGTGCGGTAGGAGTTCATGTCCGGCCTTGTTTTAGAATTTCCAGCATACTGCCCAAGTTGGCCAGGGCGGCGGCGAACGATTCCGCCAACAGCGTTTTGCCCACGCCCGGCGGGCCGATGAAGGTAAAAATGCCTCGCGTCGCCGAAGCGTCCCATCGAAGCGTCTGCCTGAAATAGGCATCGGTCAGCATGTCCACGGCCACTTCTTGGCCGAGCACTGTCTTGAGCAGGGGCTTGCCAAGCCGGCACCTGTGCGAGTGGGCACTGTTCAGCGAGTCCCACAGCGAAAGCTCCAAAGGAAGCTGGGGTTGAGAGCCTGTCCCGGGGTGGCCGGCCGTGTCCCCTCCCTCATGATCGGGCCGGCCTTCCGCGCCTTCCTGCCCGCTCGACGACTTCCGATCCACAAATTCTATGGATGCATGTTCGTCTGCTGGCACCTCATCCGTGTGGCCAGAGGAGGCATCGTCCCGCAGCACCCAACGCTGCTTGATCCATGACTCCAGCTTGTCGGGACCATTTCCTGCAAGCAGCTCGGACACGAGCGGATGGTCCTCTTGGTAAAGAATCATTTCCAGCAAATCGTCGCCGGTGAGGATGCCCTCAAAATGCGCATGGACGTTGAAAAATCCCATCATGAGCCGGGGCGGAATCGTGGCGGGCTTGCCATCCAGCGGCAGCTTCTCGATCTTTCGCGCTGTTCTGTATGAGTCAACGGGCCATTGGATGCCATGGATTAACGGGCTTAGG
>JAKBES010000282.1 GCA_021833665.1 Acidobacteriota bacterium | reverse complement strand
GCCACGAAGACCGCCACCACCCCCGCGATCCCCAGCACGGCGATGAGGTTGCTCGCCCACCGCGCCCGCACCGACCGGATCGTGTAAAGCAGGGGAATTCTCACGGGCTCACCTGTCACCTCTCAACCCTAAACTCTCAACTCTCAACTTGTTCACACCCTCCTGAGCGCGTCGACGATGCGCAGCCTCATGGCCAGGACCGCCGGGATGATGCCCGCGGCGGCGCCCGTGGCGAGGGCCACGAGGAGCCCGAGGATCATCTTGGAGGGCGGCAGGTAGAAGAGGGGCAGGAACCCTCCCGTGGGATCGCCGTGAAGGGTGAAGAGCTTGACGGCGGCCAGGCCGAGAATCCCTCCCTGAGCCGAATACAGAAGGGACTCCCCTAGCACGAGCCACAGCACGGCCACGTCCGTGAAGCCGAGGGTCTTGAGGACGGCCAGCTCCCCCGTCCGCTCCCGTACGGACATGGCCAGCGTGTTTCCAGTCACCAGCAGGAGGGTGAAGAAAACCACACCGCCGATGACCAGGATGAGGAGTTTGATGTTCCCCATCTGCTTCACGAAGCCCGCCGCGAAGGCGCGCTCCGTGTCGGTCTTGGTCTCCCAGGAGGAGTTGGCGAAGCGGCCGTCGATGGCCTTGGCCACGGCCATAGCGTCGTCGGGGTTCTCCACGCGCACCACGTACCACCCCACCGTGCCCTTGCCCCACTGCCGGCGCTCGTCGAGGTAGTCCCACCGGAACCAGAGCTGCGTCGTGTCGTCCTCCGTGCGAACGCCGGTGTAGATGCCCCGAACGTTGAACTCCCAGACACCGCCCCAGATGGAGGCCACGATGGGAATGCGGTCACCCACCTTGATGCCGTACTTCTGGGCGGTCTTCTGGCCCACGATGCACGCCTCGCGGTCCGCCAGGAAGGCGCTCCACTGGTCCTTGGGTACCTGGAACTCGGGGTACATCTTCAGCCAGGTCTCCTTCTGTATGGCGAACTGGGGGAAGAAATTCTTGGGGTCCTGGTAGTACCCTCCGAACCACGTGGCGAAGGTGACGGCCTTCACGCCGGGGATCTGGAGCATTTGCTGCTGGTAGGAGAGGGGCAGGGGCATGATGAGGGAGATCTTGTTGCGCACCACCAGGCGGTCCACCCCGGCCACCTCCACGCCCTGGTTGAAGGCCGTCTGAATCGTCACCAGAAGCCCGAACAGAAAGAGGGCCACGGCGAAGGAGCCGATGGTCAGGGTCGTGCGGGTCTTCTTGCGCAGCAGGTTGGACCAGACCAAGCGGAAGAATTTCATGGAGGCCTCTGGGGGGAGGCCCATGAGGGGAATTGAGAGTTGAGGGTTGAGCGTTGAGAGAGGAACGATTGTCTCTGGGGGGAGGCCCATGGGGGGAGTTGAGCGTTGAAAGTTGAGAGTTGAGAGGGGAACGATCCCATGGGAGGCCTCAGGGTGTGCCGGAGCTGTTGAACTGAGACGCCCGAAGGCCGCTGAGCATCTTCGAGATGGCGAGAATGTCCCCGCGGACGAGGGCGTAGGCGTCAGCGGATAAGAAGCCCAGATCCTGTGCGAGGTCCAGTTGGCACAGCACCTCCATCAAGCTTGAGTAGGCCAGTTGCGTGAAGTGGGCTTGGTCCTTTCGGCTGGTGCGCGCGCACCCTTCCGCGAGATTGGACACCACGGAGATGGCCGCTCTGCGTACCTGAGAGGTGAGGCCATACCGCTCTTCCGCAGGGAATGCGGCGGTCGCCGAGTACACGGTCTTCACCATGGCCTTCGCCCGCTTGTAGACCTCAAGGCGCTCAAAGGCAAACACTGAAGGACTCCGCGGGCTGTTTTCCTTATCTCTCAACTCTCAACCCTCAACTCTCAACGCCCAACTTTCAACTTGTTCCCTGCCCCTCTACCAGTTCGCCCTTTTCCAGATGGAGCACGGTTCCCGCCCGCTCGGCGGCCCGGGGATCGTGGGTGACCATGAGGATGGTCTTGCCGAACTCCGCCGAAAGGCGCTCGAGCAGGGCCATGACCTCGCCGGCGCTCTTCCGGTCAAGGTCGCCCGTGGGCTCGTCACAGAGGAGGAAGGTGGGATCGGCCACGACGGCGCGGGCGATGGAGACGCGCTGCTCCTGGCCGCCGGAGAGCTGCCGGGGGTAGTGGTCGAGCCGGTCCGACAGGCCCACGAGGTCCAGGGCGATCTCCACGTGGCGCCGCCGCTCGGCCTTGCCCAGCCGCGTGAGGAGAAGGGGGAGCTCCACGTTCTGGAAGGCCGTGAGGACCGGGAGCAGGTTGTACATCTGAAAGACGAAGCCCACATGGCGGGCGCGCCAGGCGGCGAGCTTGGGGCCGCTCAGGTGGGTGATCTCGTCCCCGTCCACGGTGATGCTGCCCCGGGACGGAAGGTCCAGGCCTCCCAGCAGGTTCAGCAAGGTCGTCTTGCCCGAGCCGGAGGGCCCCATGAAGGCCACGAACTCCTCCCGCTCCACGTCCAGGTTCAGCCCCCTCAGGACGTGGACCTCCTGGCTGCCCCGCTGATAGGTCTTGTCCAGGCTTCTGACCTGAACCAGCGCGTTTCCGTTGCCCTTGCCGTCCACACGTACCATGGGTTCTCCGAAGGAGCCCTTTGGGGTTACGAGAAAGGAGATGCCGAGAAGACGAGATGCCGAAATGCCGAGATTAGGGCCAAAAACGGCCAGATGGCCCATCGCGAGCTTTCCCTCATCTCCTCATCCCCTCATTCCGGCATTACGATGTCTTCACCACGACCTTCTGGCCGTCCTTGAGCCCGCCGGGGCCGCCGGTGACGACGCTCTCGCCTGGGGCGATGCCCTTGAGGATTTCCACGTCCGTCCCCCGGGTCTCCCCGAGGGTGACCGTCCGGCGCTGGAGGCGGCCGTCCTTCACGACGAAGGCCACGTTTTGGCCGCCCGTCTCGCGCACCGCTTCCCTGGGCACGAGGCTTTCGGGAGCGGGGCCCCGGCGGTCTTTCTCGTCGCTGAGGAAGGCCACTTTCACCCCCATGTCGGGAAGGATCTTGGGGTCCAGGTGGTCGAAGGAGATGCGCACTTTCACCGTGGCCTTCTGCCGGTCGGCGGTGGGGATGATGGTCCGCACGGTGGCGGGGATCCGCCAGTCGGGGTAGGCATCCAGCGTAGCCTCCACCTTCTGCCCCGGCACGACCTTGGCGATGTAGGACTCGTTCACGTCCACCTCGATTTCGAGGGAAGCCATGTCCACGATGGTGGAGATGCCCGTGCGGGTAAAGCCCCCGCCCGCCGAGATGGGGGAGACCATCTCGCCCGGCTGGGCGTCCTTGGAGACGGCGATGCCCGCGAAGGGGGAGCGGATGACGCAGTTGTCCAGGTCCCGCTGGGCCACGTTCATCTGGGCCTCGGCCTGGGCCACCTGCCGCCGGGCCACATCGAGCTGTGCCTTGAGCGAGTCGCGGGAGGCCTGGGCGTTGTCCAGGGTCTGCTCGTCCGTGTAGCCGTCCTTCTGGAGGGCGCGCGTCCTCGTAAGGGTGGCCTCCGCGTCCTTGAGGTTGGCCGCGAGGCCGGGGACGGCGGCCCCGGCCACGTCGCGGCCCGCCCTGGCGGCGGCGTAGGCGGCTCGGGCGTCCGAGTCGTCCAGGGTGGCCAGAATCTGGCCCTCCTGGACGTGCATGCCTTCGTCCACCAGGACGTCTTTCACCCGCCCCGTGATCTTGGCGGCCACCGTGGCGCGCCGCCGGGGGGTCACGTAGCCGCTGGCGTTCAAGACCGTGAAGGCTCCGGCCGTCTCGGCACGGGCTTGGGCCACCTGCACGTCCGTCTTTCGGCCCCCCATGACTAGGAGGAGCACCAGAAGGACCGCCAGGGCCGCTCCGCCCCAGATGAACCAGCGCCTCCGGCCGTGGCCAGAGGCTTCGCGGTCCGAGGGGTCGATCCTCAAGGCGGAGAGGTCCGCCCGTTTTTCCCCCGAGTTGTCACCCATACCTTGACCTCCCAGCGTGAGTTCCATCCGTCCGATTTTAGGAAAACGGCGGCGGGCGCACTAAAGTTTCATGGGGAGCTGGCGCCCCTTGGGATGGCGGCCTCTACGCGGTGCCCGTTTCCCGCCGAAGGGCATCGAGCTGGGCCCGGTCTCCCATGACCACGAGGACCATGCCCGCCTCCAAGGCGTGGTCCCGGGGGGGATTGAACTCGAAGCGCCGGTCCGGGTGCCTGAGGGCCACGAGCAAAACACCGGTCTTGCCCGGAAGGTCCGCCTCGGCGACGGACTTTCCTTCCGCCGGAGCCCCCGGGGCCAGGCGAACCTCCTCCACCCGCAGGCTGCCATCTCTCTCGCGCAGCATGGTGTCCAGAAAGTTCACCACGTTGGGCCGGACCATCTGGGACGCCATCCGCATGCCGCCGATGAGGTGGGGAAAGACCACGCTGTCGGCGCCGGCCCGCAGGAGCTTGTCCTGGGAGCTCTCCTCGTCGGCCCGGGCCACGATGCGCAGGTCCGGGTTCAGGGCACGGGCCGAAAGGACGATGAAGAGGTTGTCCTTATCCGCGTGGAGGGAGGCCAGGAGGCCCGCGGCCCGCCGGATGCCCGCGGTTTCGAGGACGGCGTCGCTGGTGGCGTCCCCCTGGAGGGTGAGGATCTCGGGGTGCCGTTCCCGCCACTCGCTCAGGTGGCTGAGGTCCTGGTCCACCACCACGGTCCGGTGGCCCATCTTGGCCAGCTCGGCCATGATGCACGTGCCCACGCGGCCCGCTCCGCAGAGAATATAGTGGCCCGACACCTTCTCGATCTGCTTCTCCATCTTGTTCCTCCGGAGGTAATCTCCGAGCTCCCCTTCCACGATGAAGGCGGTGAGGCTGGAGACGCCGTACAGGATCACCCCCATGCCGCCCAGGATGAGGGCCACGGTG
>JAKBES010000281.1 GCA_021833665.1 Acidobacteriota bacterium | reverse complement strand
CGTCGAGTGAATAGAGGTCCACCACGTCCCCTGAATAAACCCACCCGTAGCTGTCCGCCGCGTTCGCCAGCTCAATGTCGAACTTCAACGGGGCGCCCATGTGGGAAGGGTTCGTGCCCGATTTGACGCCGTTGTAGCTGCCGTTGTCCATGAGGTCCCATTCGCCCGCCACGGTGGCGTCGTAATCGTAGTCATAGATGTCGGGCCCCCCGAGGGTGTGGAAGCCCTCGTGGGCATACACCCCCACGCCAAACCACTTGTCCGTCACGGCGGGAGGAGTGACGCCCCGGTTGAGGGCCGGTTCGAACTCGGGGTTAATTGAATAGGAGTGCCCCAGCGGAATCGTTTTTCCATCCACCGTGACGGCTTTGTCGATGGCCCACTGGTGGGACCAGATGTGGTTCAGGGGATCGGTGATCCCGTCGCAGGAATCGCCGTAGTTCTCCTGCCCCTCCCTCGCGTGGATGACGAAGATCATCAGCTCGGCATCGGTGATCTCCCCGTCGTTGTCGGTGTCGTAGCGGGCGTAGTCCACGTCGGCCGCCGCTGCCTGTATGGCCCAGATGATCAAGTCACGGATATCGTTTTCTCCATCCGAATAGCAGGCCCCCATTTTCTGCTTGTCCTGGCCCCAGTAAGCCATGGTTTGGGGATTGATGTACCAGCCATCGTTGACGGTGCTTCCGGCTCCCGCTCCGTTTCGGGCGACGGTCACGTCCCACTGGAACTGTCCGTAGGAGACCTCGTTGTAGTAGTGGTTGAGACCTCCGGGGATGGTGCCGTCGCCAAAGAGGATCTGCCAAGTGGCGGATGTATTGGCCATGCCCGGGATGGGTTCGTAGCCCGGCTCCCCCGCGATGGGCGTATTGGGACCCGTGGTATGGCGGCTCGCGGTGTCGGAGAAATCCACGGGGATCACCAGCACGGGCAAGGTCAGCGGTGTTGGGTTGATGGCTTCAGGGGAAGCGGATGTCCGCTGCCTCGCGCTTGTGCCGAGCCCGCAGGAAAGGAAGAGGCGCTTCACCGTGCCGTCGTTCTGCGGCCGCATGGGGATGGCGAATGTCTCGTAGGGAATTCGCGGCCTGATGTGTTTCGGCCAGCCCTCCGGCGGCGTGTCGACGCCGGCCCGAAGAGAGCAGCCCCGTAGTCTCTCGGCGCCGCGGCTGGCGGGGTCGGCGTACACCCACCAGCCGTCGGGGCCCCGGACGACGGTGTACCCGCCCTCCGTCTCGAAATAGCAGATCCTTTCGTCCCCGATCATCTGCACCATCACCGGCGTACCGTCGGGCTGGTACCGCAGGTGGGGTTTCGGGTCGGCCTTCACGGCCCATGCGGCCATGGGCCAGGCCAGGACTGCGGCGAGGAGCAGCCCAGCCGCTCGCGCAGTCATCCCTTGGAGCCACGTCGGTCCATCTCCACGATTCCTTATCATGGGTTCACCCTCCCAAGCAAGAATTGCCCCTATTATTACTCCTTTATTCATAGTTCCTCCAGGGTGCAAAAAGTCACAGGGATCGGAAGGAAGAGACCGCGTTGAACTGCTCGAAGGGGTGCATAATTATCATACAGCAAGCAATTGGCTTACTGAATATGACTAAAGGCGGATGCGCCTTGATCCTGCATCGCGTTCATGATCAAAGGTTCTACAAGAGACCGGGAGCACGACGACCCTTGATGCGTTCTTGGTGTTGACGGCAAAGGAGTTCATTCCCTGGAGAGCAGGATGGCACGGTCCGTGCAAGAAGATGGGTGAATTTGGGCGATGCCCGCCACTCGCGGAGGTCGGCGGTCGAGGGCCAAAGCAGCCACCGGGTCCAAGACAAGGCCCGCCCAGGTAGGAGGATCCCATGAGCGCCATGCTTGTTCTCGTGATCGTTGTCCTCGCGGTTGCCGCCGATGCCATCCGTCTGGCCGTGAAGAGAAGGAGGAACAAGTCAAGGGCAGCGGGGGCTCCCGTGACCCCGTTCGTTCGGGCCAATCCTCCTCGCGGTTTCTTCCTCGACGGGAGCCATACCTGGATCCGGCTTACCGACGCGGGCGAATTGAGGGTGGGGGTGGACGAACTGCTCTCCCAGGCCCTCGGCGGGGCGGACAGGGTGGAGCTGCCGCGCCTGGGGACCAAGGTTCGCCGGGGCGAACCCCTGGCGGTTCTGTGGAGGCAGGGAAGGAAGCTCGCCATCGCCTCTCCCGTGGAGGGGACCGTCGTCACCAGCAACGACGGGCTGGACACCATGCCGGGAGACGTCTTCACCGATCCCTACGGGAGCGGGTGGTTGACCTCCCTGTGGCCCGCCGACCACCGGCAGGCACTGAACGTGTTCACCGTCGGTGAGGCGGGCCAGCGTTGGATGGAGCGCGAGATTCGCCGCTTCTCGGAATTCCTCGCCGCCCACGGCGCCGGCGGATCCCATCTGGCCCTGGCCGCCGACGGCGCCCATCCCGCGGTGGGGGCCGCCCTGGCGCTCCAGGACGAGAGCTGGAGCGAGTTCCAGCGCGAGTTCGCGAGCAGCCGCGAGGCGTGACGAAACCCCGAGGCGGCCGAGTCTGGTAAACTCTCCCGGCGGAGACGCCTGGAGGGTGGATGGACCATCAGGGACCTCGCTTCAACTATTTCCTTTCAAGGCCGAGCTCCAAGGGCCGTCGCCCGCCGGGCTGGATACGCCCCGCGCAGTGGGCCCTTTTGGCGGCGTGGTTCTCATTTGCCCACTGGATCACGGCGGGTGAGGGGTTCAAGCTCCTCGCCGCATCGTTTTACAACTTCTACGGCATCTTCACGGACGAAATCGTCTGGGGACAGGCGGTCCTTCCCAACCTCGGGCTTGTTTCCCTCGCCGTAGGCGGCCTCCTGGTCTGGTTGCAGGTGGTGTGGCGGCGGTGTGGTGCGGCCGTGGAAGGCCGGGACGGCGCCTGGCGCTGGCTGGGGCGCAGGGGCGGGCCGGAGGCTCCCGATCTCGCGGCCAGGACGCCCGGGGGAGCGTGGGTCCGAAGCGGCGGACGGTGGGCCTATGTGGCTCATGGGTTCGTAGACGATCAAGGCCGGGACTGGATTGTCCGGTGTGGAGCCCCCGCCGCTCCCTGGTACCATCCGGCGCGCGCGGCGAGCCCCTTGGCGGGAATGCTGGTGGTCCTGCTGGGGTGCGCCTGGGCGCTCCAGATACCGGTGGAACACAATCGCCGGCTGCGCTCCGAGGCGGCCCGGGCGGTGTGGGAGGGGGAGGCGGGGCAGGCCGAGGTCCTCGCGAGGCGGCATCCCGAAATACGCCCCTGGATCCGTTATATGGAAAGCCAGGGCGGCTGCGACTTGGCGCCGTGTTTTCAGCGGCAGCTCGTGGCGCGCCTGGAGGGCCTCAGCATAGGTCCGGTGTTCGGCGATGAGACCAAAACGCTCGTCCAGCTGCTGGTCTTGAACGGATGGTCCGGTCTGGCCCTGAAGCTCACGGGTCCGAACCAACCCGAGGCCTTTCAAATTCTCGTCCGGCAGGACCGCCCGGCGGCCGCCCGACGCCTTCCGCAGCGAGCGCGGGGAGGCGGGCTCACCCGGCGGGAGCGCATGGATGCGGCTCTCCTGCTGGAGGAGGGCCGCTTCGAGGCGGCTTACGGGGCGTTGGCCCGGGAAGCCGATGGGCAACCACCCTTGCAGCGCGCCGTGGCCCTTCGGGCGGCCCTCGCGTATCTCACGGGACGCTGTGCCGAAACCCAGCGCCTGGCGGCACTCCTCCTGGCGCCCTATGCCTTCAACCAGTCCAATCTGTACGGAGACGCACCCGCCCACGGGCTGGGGGCCCTCCAGCGGGCGGCCCGTGACGCCCGAGTTTACGCGTCCTTCGCCCTGGGTCTGGCCCTCCTGGATTATCTCCCCCAGGCAGGGGAGCAGTGGCGCACGGCGGAAACCATGGCGGACGCCGCGGGCCTTCCCGGCCTCCTGGACATGGACCGCGTGCTTCTGCGGCGGGTCGCCCCCCTTGGGCCGTGGGCCGCCCCATCGCCGCCCCACGGCCGCTTCGCTAAGGCAGTGCCATCGGGACTATACTATGCTACTGGAGGTGCTTCGGAATGATTCGCCGCGCACTGATTACCCTCGCACTAGCACTCACGCTCCTTCCTTTCGGCGCCTTTGCCAAGACGGTCAAGGAGAAGGGCAAGTTCGACCTCATGCTGAACGGGGTCAACAAGGGCTACGAGAAGTACAAGGTCATCCTGAACCCCAAGGACGGCCTATGGACCGTGTCCTCCGAGGTCCGCTTTCAGCTTCCCTGGCCCAAGGCCAAGAGGAACTACGTGGATTTGTACATCTATCCCGTTCTCAACCTCGCCATGGACACCCGAAAGCTGGACAGCTACTCCTACCGGATGACGTGGAACGACTTTTCCAAGTCCGAAATGGTGGAGGCCCAGGACTCGGCCACGGAGTTCATCGACCAGGACACGAGAAACTACGACCTCATGAACCGCACGGAGCAAGTTCAGAACGACGAAATGGCCGACCGGGTTGATCTGGGGGTGAATGCGGGCCGGCTTACGGTGAACGGCCAAACCCTCAGCTTCCGGCAGACGCGGTTCTCGGATTCACGCATCAAGGACGAGCCGCTTCCTGGTGACCTGGCGGTGCTGGACGCCTACGTCTTCTGCCTGTACATCCCCCTGGCCCATCAGGCCCTGGCCATGAAAGACAGCAGCGAGCCCCTCTCCGTGGCGTTTCCCCAAGGCATGCGGCTGCGGCAGGGCACACTCCAGTTCATGGGCATCGAGAAAACCCCCTTCCACGGCCAGATCATCATCCTGCGCCACTACGACGTCAACGTGGGTGACGGCACCCTTTCCTCCTTCTGGGTGGACAAGGCCGGAAAGCTTGTCCAGGTGGCCATTCCCTCGGAAGGGCTCATGGCGGTCTTGGCTTCGTACAAACCCCAGGCCTTT
>JAKBES010000280.1 GCA_021833665.1 Acidobacteriota bacterium | reverse complement strand
CTCCTTCCTCGGCCAGAGCGACATGATGGCCTACCTCACCATGATGGCCCTGCGCCTCGTGGAGCTTCACCGCGTCCTCAAGCCCACCGGGAGCCTGTATCTCCACTGCGACCCCACCGCGAGTCACTACTTGAAGCTGGTATTGGATGGGGTCTTCGATGTTCGGAATTTTCAAAGCGAAATTATATGGAAAAGAACAACCGCCCACAGCAGCGCGAAGCGGTATGGGCCTGTTCATGATGTGCTCTTTTTCTATTCACGAACGCCGGAGTTTGCCTGGAATGCGATCTTCACACCCCACTCTCAGGACTATCTTGATTCCAAGTATCGATACAAGAATGAGGAAGACCGGGTATATCGGCTGGACAACCTAACTGCGGCAGGGGTTCGGCACGGATCATCCGGCAAGCCTTGGCGCGGCATTGATCCAACCTCGAGGGGCTACCATTGGAAATTCACCATTGAGCATCTCGAGGAGCTAGATAAAATAGGTCGCTTGTACTGGCCTGCTAAGGGCGGCGTCCCTCAATACAAGCGATACTTAGACGAAGTAAAGGGCGTTGCCCTTCAAGATGAATGGGATGATATCCCGCCCATCAATTCCCAAGCCAAGGAACGCCTCGGCTACCCGACTCAAAAGCCGGAGGCCCTCCTGTCCCGCATCATCCAGGCCTCCTCGAACGAGGGCGACCTTGTCCTCGATCCCTTCTGCGGCTGCGGGACGACCCTCGTGGCGGCGGAGAGGCTAAAGCGCCGATGGGTCGGCATTGATGTGACACACCTGGCTATCACCCTCATGCAAAACCGCCTCCAGGATACCTTCGGCTACGAGCTGACGCCCTTCGAAGTGGAGGGCGTCCCCAAGGACCTGGAATCGGCCCGATCCCTGGCCCAGAACGTGGACCGCCACCACTTCGAGTGGTGGGCCCTGGGCCTCGTGGCCGCGCGCCCCGCGCAGGACAAGAAGAAGGGCGCCGACACGGGGGTGGACGGCGTCTTCTACTTCTCCGACGACGAGAGCGGCATGCCCAAAAAGGGCGTCGTGCAAGTTAAAAGCGGCCACGTCAAATCGGGCGATATCCGCGACTTCATCCACGTCATCGAGCGCGAGAAGGCCGCCGTGGGCCTCTTCCTCACCCTCGAAGAGCCCACCGGTCCTATGATCAAGGAAGCCGCCACGGCGGGCTTCTACGAGCCCGAGCACTTCCGGGGCCGCGGCGTCCCCAAGCTCCAGATCCTCACCATCGAAGCGCTGCTGAGCGGCCACCGCCCCGAGCTCCCAAGATTCGCGCCCAGCGCCACCTTCAAGAAAGCACCCAGAAGAAAGGTCGAAGAGACCCAGGGGAATCTGTGGTGAGGGAAGCCCGCTAGCCAACAGCCAACAGCCAACAGCCACGAGCCGCCTTGTCAGAACCGGTAGCTCACTCCGACGGAGAGGAGATGCCTGGGCTCGAGCTGGTAGCCGGTGACGCGCTGGTAGACGGGAATCTGGAGGAAGGCGAAGAGCTCGAGGCCGGGCCCGATGCTGGCGGTGAGGCCGGGGCTGAGGTAGGCGAGGGTGGCGCCGCTGTTGGAGGTATCGGCGCTAGCGCCGGTCTCGGGTTTTTCGGCGCGGAGGTTGAGCTGGAGCTGGGGAGTGAGGGCGGTGAAGCCCGTGTAGCGCACGCCTCCGCTGAGGTTCAGCGCGTTGCCGGGGCGGAACCCGTCCCTGCCGCCCGTGGGGATCTGGGCCAGGGCGGAGGCGAAGTAGCCCCAGGCGGGGGCGAGGGCGCCGAACTTGTAGGCGCCCGCGAGGAGGTCCGTGGTCCCCGTGCCGAGCTGCAGGCCACGGTCCACCGTCTCGCCCTTTGCGGGGCCGCGGAAGAAAGTGTCGCCGATGCGGCCCGTGGGGAGCTTGAGGCCGAGCTGGAGGCCGAAGGACCGGTCCCGGCTGAATCCCTGGTAGCGGCCCAGGAGCCACACGTCGCCCAGGCCCGAGCTGCGGGAAAAGGACGGGGCCAGCGTATCCTCGGCCAGGGTGGCGTGGGTGCGGTCCGTGACGGGGATGAGGGCGCTGACGCTCCAGTCGGGCGTGGGGCTGTAGCTCAGATCCGCGAGGAACGTGCGGCTGATGGTCCAAAGCTGGATCTCCTGGCTCGCGGGATAGGCGATCTTGGCCTTGTCCACCGTTCCCGTGCCCGTTCGAAGCTGGTCCTGGTCGATGTAATCGAAGCGCAGGTTCACGTTGAAGCCCGTGCCGAACTGGTAGCCCTGGCTCGCCCAGTCCGAGTTGAGGCTGCACCCGCAGATCCCGCAGGCGAGGGCCGCGGGGGCGAAGGCGGAGAGGGCCATGGCGAGGGCCGCGCGAAGGATGTGAGCGTGTATCATCATGCCTCTTCAACAGCGCGAAGCGGCCGCCCCTTCCCTTAGGCCGGCGTCACGGAGCGTCGGCGAGGCCGAAGGCCGCGCCCAGGACGGTGCGGCCCACGGCTTCCATGGTCTTGGGGGTGATGAAGTAGAGCGTATCTCCGGGCGTGTGGTAGCCGTGGTGGCTGCCGCCGGACCCGAAGAGGCTCACGGCGCGGACGCCCAAGGCCTGGAAGGGGCCGTGGTCGGCACGGGGTTCCCCCGAGGACTCCCCGGCCACGAGTGTCATCTCCGGTGCGTAATGGTCGCGGGCCGATTCGAGCGCATTGTAAATCTCGGGAAAATTTTTGCCCCCCGACACGTAGGCGCCCGTGCCCGCGCCCACCATGTCCATGTTGAGGACGGCCGTGCAGTAGCGTAGGCCCTCGGGCGGATGCCGGGCGAACTGGGTGGCGCCCAGCAGGCCCAATTCCTCGCCTCCGAACCAGACGAAGGCCAGGGTGCGCCTGGGACGGTCCTTGGCCTTGGCGGCGGCGCGGGCCACCTCCAGGAGAGCCGCCGCCCCCGAGGCGTTGTCGTCGGCCCCGGGGCACAGGGCGGGCCAGCTCCCCACGTGGTCCAGGTGGGCGCCCACGACCACGTACTCGCCGGCCAGCTTCTTGTCCCGTCCGGGCAGGAGAGCCACCACGTTGAAACCCGGGCGGTCCTGCCCTTCGCGGGCCTTGACCGCGAGATGCACCGTGATCCCCGTGGGGAAGGAGGCCGTGCCTCCCTTTTCCAGAACACGGCGCAGGTCCTGCACGCTTAACTGGGCGGGGGCAAGGAGCCGGTTGCCGAAGTCCTCGCTCACCAGGGCCGCGGGCATGGCCCCCTCGGCATGGCCGCTGGCGCTCAGGACGGGCTGATCGATCATGAGGAAGGCGGCGGCGCCGTGGGCGTGCGCGTTGGCCTCGCGGGCGGCGGTGCCGTCGTACTTCGTCCAGTCGCGGCCGTCCTTGGGCTCTCCCCGAAGGACCATGACCACCTTGCCCTCGGCCTTGATCCCCGCGTAATCATCCCGGCCCAGGTCCTGAGCCGTCATGCCGAACCCGGCGAAGACCACTTCGGCCGCCACGTCTCCCGAGGCCGACTGGAGCATGGGCATGAAGTCCTTGAAGAAGGCCTGGGCCTGGGCCTGCCCCGCCTTGTCACCGGGGAGGATCTCCAGGGTGGCGCCGTCCAGCCCGCCGAGCCGCACCATGAAGGGCTGGAGGTAGCCCTTGTACTCCTTCACGGGCTGGAGCCCCGCGCGCTTGCATTCGCCGGCCACCCACCGGGCCGCGGCTTCGTAGCCTCCGGTTCCCGTGAGCCGCCCCGCGTATTCGGGCGACGTGAGGCGGTCCACCGTCGCATAGGCGCCCTCCGCCGTGACCTTCGCCGCGGCCTGAGCCAGCGGGGGGGCCTTCGGGGGCGCTTTGGCGGGGGTGAGAAGGGCCGTACAGAGGAGGGCCGCCGACATGAGGGCGGGGCCGAGGGCAGGGACGGACGACGATGCGCGCAAGGGATCCTCCCGGACGAAACGTCTCTCCATGTACCAGACACGGCCGAAGAAGCGACGGACCATGCCATGACAGGCGTTACAGTTCATTATACCGGCGCTGTCCCTGTCACCGGGCGCCTTCCGGCTGCGGCGTTGAGGCCGTACCGGGAGGAGGACACCCGGCGGACGGCATGACATGCACGATCCCCTGGCCCATGGTGGCGGCGAGGAAGCCGCCAGACCCGTCCGCATCCGGAAGTATCTGCGTCACGGCGGTGCGCTGGATGGAGAGAGTGAAGAGCCAGGTGGTATTCTCGGTGATGTTCTCGGGCAGTGTGATGGGCAGATCGGCGATGCGCGACCAGGTCATTCCTAGGTCGTCCGAGCGATAGAAACCTCCCCGGGCCTGGACGGCGGCGAAAAGGGTCTGGCCCACGGGCGGGGAGACGAGGGTGGACAGATAAGTGTTAGATCCCGTGGTGAGCGCGGGCAGGCCATCACTTCTTGGTCGCCAAGAGAGGCCGTCGTCCAGAGAGACGAAGACGCCGCCCCGTAAGCCCGAGCCGCTCGTGTGGCCCATGGCCGAGGCCACGAGGACGTCCGGATTGTCCTGCGAACGGTAAAGGGCCGTGACGCCGCCAATGGCTTGCGTATTCGTGTCGGTGGACCAGGTGGTGTTGGTCCAGGTCACGCCCCCGTCCGTGGAGCGGTAGATGCTGCCCGCGGGCGTATCGTAGGGACTGCTATAAGGACCGGGGCTGAAGTTGCCGTTCCAGCCGGCCGCGAGAAGGATATCCGGGTCGCGCGGGTCCACGAGGATGGCGGTCAAGCCGGTGAGGCCAATACGGTCCGCGCTGAGCAGGTTCCCCAGTGTGGTCCAGGTCGCTCCCCCGTCGTCGCTTCGCCAGAAAAGGATGGTTCCGCTCGTCTGCCAGACGTCGTAACCGCCAAGGATGAGGCGGCCAGTGGCGGACCCCGCCAACGTGCCATGATCGAATGGCGGTGTCGTGAACTGGGTGAGTGTCCCGTTGGGCTGGAGACGAAAAACCATAGCGCGAGTCAGGCCAAAGAGGCTGCCGTCCGCGGCTT
>JAKBES010000279.1 GCA_021833665.1 Acidobacteriota bacterium | reverse complement strand
TAGCAGGCAAGGTTGCAGGTGTACGTGAGTTCAATCGACGCAAAGAGAGGGTGGCGCACCCTGAAGGCGCTTTCGTATAACCGCTGCAGGTGCGTTCCCCGCTCAGTCTGCGCCATCGGCCAGAGCTCCTGAATCACGCAGCGCCTGCATGAATTCTTCAACGTCGCGCTCGGCGTCTGGCACTGAAACCTCGTGTTCTTCCGCGATATTCCTGGCCAGGATCTCGGGCCCGAGCTCCAGGTGTTCCCATATGTAAGTTCCCAGGTCATTCAGGACCTGGATTTCGCCCAGGCGGTTATGAATGAGGACCGCCTGGCCCTCGATGGTCCTCCAGGATACGTCGGGGTTTCTTTTCGGCAGAGTCTCTTCGCTCACGGCTAATCCTCCCTTTTGAGCACAACGTCCCAGAAGGACGGATCCTTCCTGAAAAGCAGCTCCCGCACGGGAACGGCCCGGCACAGATCCCCCACGATGGGAAGGAGGTAACCCGATCTCCGGCCGGGATCGGCGACAAAGGGACAGCAGGAGAGGAGCATTCCGACGGCGGCGGCCCGGACAAGGGGAAGAGTCCCGACCTCGGCCGATTGGCGGAGGTGAAAGAGGCCTGCCAGGGGGTAGAGCCCCTTCTCCTTGACGCGCTGGGCCATGGTTCCCTGAAAGGGGGTGGCGGCCGCCAGGAAGCGGTCTCCCTCGCGCAGGAGCAGGACGAGATCGTCGGAGAGGGCAAGGGCGCCCCGCCCCTCCAGCGATAGGGCCGTGGCCGTGCTCTTGCCCGCGCCCGAATGCCCGAAGAAGACGTAGGCCTTCCCCTCCAGCACCAGGCCCGCACTGTGCAGGACGAAACCGCCGCGCTCGATGGCCAGATCGGCCACGCACCAGCGCAGGTAGTTCTCCATGGCGGTCAGAGCCTTCGAGAGCGGGAAGGCGCCGTTCACCCGGAGCGTTCCCGCGGAGGCTCCCGCGGGCCAGAAGGCGGCGAAATCATGGGACACCATGATCCGTCCTTCAGGGAAGTCGCGCTCCTCCACGCGCATGAAGCCGTCCTCTGCCATGTCGAGGTAGTGCTCCGGCCCGTCATAAAGGACGACGGTGTGTAGAGGCGGTTCATCGGAGAGGAAGGGAGAATACCGATCCTGGGCCGCCGAGAGGAGCGCCTCGGAAAGCCCAGAGAACTGAACGGCGATGCCGCCCACGCTGACGGTGAACGCGCCGTCGCCGTGAAGGTTGAGCGGGCCGGAGAAGTGCCCCGGGGCGACGGGCCGGTCCATGGGGAGCGCGGCCTCAGCGGCCTTTCGGAGGGCGGCCCAGAGGATTGGCCTGCCACGCGGGGGCGGCCGCGACCGCTTCCTTGGCCGCAGACGGCGCAACAACGTCTCCCACCGTTTCGGCGCCCGAAAAGAAAAAGGCCGTTTCGATGGTGCCATTTTCTACGCTGTCGGACCCGTGGATGGCGTTGCACTGGATATCCGTCCCAAACTGCCCGCGGATCGTGTCCTTGGGTGCCTTGGCCGAGTCGGTCGGCCCCATGACGGCCCGCAGGTGAGCTACCGCGTTGTCGCGTTCAAGGCTGATGACGATCACGGGACCGGAGGTCATGAAGTCCACGAGCTCTGGAAAGAAGGGGCGTTCCCGGTGGACGGCGTAGAAGGCCTCGGCCTGAAGGCGGGAGAGCCGGGCCATCTTGAGGCCTCGAATGCCGAAACCCTCGTCCAGAAGGCGCTGGAGCATGTGACCTTGGACGCCCTTGCGCAGGGCGTCCGGTTTGAAGATCGTGAAGGTTCGCTCGGCCATGCAGCTATCCCTTCGCTGAGAGGATGTGGGCGCCGTATTCGTGGGCCGCTTCCCGGCCTACTTCCAAGGCGCGCTTGTTCAGATCCTCGGTCCCCTTGGGTACCCGGTCCAGCACGGCCTTCTCCAGGGCGGGAAGACCTACGATGCCCGTCAGTTCCTGGATGAGGCCCAGGGCCACGATGTTCGTGACGAACTCCTTGCCCACCGTCTCACGGGCCAATCGGGTGATGGGGGCTTTGACGGAGCGGAATTTCTCCGGAATAGCCGAGGGCACCAGGTCCGAATCGGCGATGACCAGGGCCGTTTCCGGGCAATCCTTCAAGTACTTTTCGGCGGCCGCATCGGTCAAGCACAGGAGGAGGTCAATGTGCGTCGCTTTGGGGTAATCGATCTCTTCGTCCGAGATGATGACTTCGCTCTTGCTGGCGCCGCCGCGAGATTCCGGGCCATAAGACTGGCTCTGCACGGCGTTCTTGTTTTCGAAGATGGAGGCCGCTTCGGCCAGGATCACGCCCGCCAGCACGAGGCCTTGTCCACCTAGGCCCGCAAGTCGGATTTCATAGCGTTTGCTCATGTCAGATCCCCTGGGAATTTCATGGCGCGTTTGCCTTTAAAAGGAAAGTTAAAAGTAAAAAAGTGAAAAGTAGGAGTGAACGCGGCGCACTGTTTAGGGTGCGCTTTTAACTTTTTACTTTTCACTTTTCACTTTTTACTCCTCACTCCTCACCCCTCACTTGCTCACCCTCTCTATCAGCTTGCCGTACTCCTCGCACCATTCCGGGCGAGAGGCCTGGAAGAGCATCCCCACGGGGTATTTACCGGCTTTCTCTTCAGGGCTCATTTTCTCGGCGAGGCGGACGTTGTACGTCATTTCCTTGTACCGGTCCATCATCTCGGAGGCGTCGCCCCATTTGTTCTGGCGGCCGAAGTAGGTGGTGCACTGGGACCAGGCGTCCACGACGGAGAATCCCTTGTTCTGCAGGGCTGACAGGATGACGCGGTCCATGGCGACGGCGTCGATATCCAGGGCGCGGGCCACGTAGGTGGCGCCCGAGGCCTGGGCCATGTTGCACACGTCGAAGGGCTGCTCGATGGCGCCGTAGGGGGCCGTGGTGCCCTTGGAGCCCGTGAAGGTGGTGGGGGAGGCCTGCCCGCCGGTCATCCCATAGATGTTGTTGTTGAAGACGATGAGGGTGATGTCCATGTTGCGCCGGCAGGCGTGGATAAAGTGGTTGCCCCCGATGGCCATGGCGTCTCCGTCTCCGGAGATGACGATCACCTTGAGGTTGGGGTTGGCCACCTTGACACCCTGGGCGAAGGAAAGGGCGCGGCCGTGGGTCGTGTGAAGGGTGTTGAAATCCAGGTAGCCCGGCGTTCTGCTGCTGCAGCCGATGCCCGAAACCACCACCACGTCATCCTTTGCCCACTTGAGTTTGTCCAGGGCCCGCAGGATGGATTTCATGATGGTGCCGTGGCCGCAGCCGGGGCACCAGATGTGCGGCATGCGCTCTTTGCGCAGGTATTGGAAATAGTCCATCGACATGGCTCAGCCTCCCACGATGGCGGACAGGATCAGGGACGGGGCGATGGGCTCACCGTTTACACGGTGGACCCCGACGACGGGAACGGCCGGCCCGAGGATGCGTTCCACCTCCAGGCGGTACTGTCCGAGGTTCATTTCGGGGACCACGACCTTTTTGGCGTGGCCGGCGGCCTGGGCGATCTGCTTCTCGGGGATGGGGAAGAGGGTGATGGGCCTGAAGAGCCCCGCCTTGATGCCCTGCGCGCGGGCTTCCTCCACCGCGCGTTTGGCCGAGCGGGAGGTGGACCCGTAGGCAACCACCAGGACCTCCGCGTCCTCCGTGCGATGGTTTTCGAAGAGGAACAGCTCATCCTTGTGCATCTCTACTTTGTCCACGAGCCTCCGATGGAGGATCTCCTGATTGTCTGGGGCGCCCGAGGGGAAACCCGTGGCGTCGTGGTCCAGCCCCGTCACGTGGTACCTGAACCCCTCGCCGAAGTTCATCATGGGCGGGATGAGGCTGGCATCCGCCTCGTAGGGCTTGTAGGGATCGCCGGGCTTGAGGTCGGGCTTCTTCCGGTTGACGATCTTGATGTCTTCCTTCGCCGGGATGACGATTTTCTCGCGCATGTGGGCCACGATCTCGTCCATGGCCAGGACCACGCACGTCCTGAACTGTTCGGCGAAGTTGAAGCACTGGACGGTAGTGTCAAAGGCTTCGCGGATGGAGTTGGGGGACAGCACGATGGCGGGGTGGTCGCCGTGCGTGCCCCAGCGGCACTGCATGACGTCCGACTGGCTCGGCCCCGTGGGGTTGCCCGTTGAAGGGCCGCCGCGCATGACGTTGACCACGACGCAGGGCACTTCGGCCATCATGGCGTAGCCGATGTTTTCCTGCATGAGGGAAAACCCCGGACCCGACGTGGCCGTCATGGTCTTGGCCCCGGCCAGGCTGGCGCCGATGATGGCGCCCATGGAAGCGATTTCGTCCTCCATCTGGATGAACTTGCCGCCCAGCTTGGGCAGGCGCCCCGACATCTTCTCGGCGATTTCGGAGGAGGGCGAGATGGGGTAGCCCGCGAAGAACCGGCAGCCCGCCGCGAGGGCTCCCTCCATGCAGGCTTCGTTGCCGGCGAGGAACTTGATCACCGGGGCTTTCTTTTCGGTAGCTTCTGCGCTCATCGGGTTCCCTTTCGGAAGGGTCAAAGTGATCAGGGAATCAAGTGATCAGGTGCCGGCGTGCTCCATGCCTCGAAAGGGCCCGACCGCCTGATACCCGGTCACGTTCCATCAGTCCACGAAAATCGCGAAATCGGGGCAGCGGATCTCGCAGAGCATGCACTTGGTGCAGGCGTCCACGTTCACCACTTCCACCGTCTTAAAGCCCATGGCCAGGACCTTTTCGGGGCAATAGGCCACGCAGATGTTGCAGAGGGCTCCTTTGCAATGGCCGGAGATCACGGTGATGAGGACGTCCTTCTTCACCTTCTGGCCGTGCCCCGAGGTGGCGACCTTCTCTTTCTTGATCTGCACGAGCCGGGGGGACCCTACGGCCTCGCCCGTCTCCCGAACCCCGCTGCGCGGCTCCGTCGGCGTGCTCATGATCTTTGCTCCCTCTGCATCCGGGGCATCGTGCCCCTCGGGTTGGTGCT
>JAKBES010000278.1 GCA_021833665.1 Acidobacteriota bacterium | reverse complement strand
GGTCCCAGCCGCCAAGGCTATCGTCCACCGGGACGGCCTTGAGGTACTCCCCTCCTCCCTGAGCCTATCTGCCGCCGAAATCGAATTATCGGCCATGGCCGGGAGGGAGTTTCTCCTCAAGGAGGCCTTGTTGAGCTTGCCTTCGTACGACTTCATCCTGCTGGACTGCCCGCCCAGCTTGGGCCTGCTTACTCTAAACGCCCTCACGGCGGCGCAGGAGGTCTTCATCCCCCTCCAGACCGAGTTCCTGGCCCTGCAGGGCATGAGCAAGCTTATCGACACGGTGAGCGTGGTCAGGAAGCGCCTCAACCCGGACCTGACAATCTCAGGTATCATCGGGACTTTGTTCGACGCCAGGAAGAACCTCAACCGCGAGGTCGTGGACAAGATCCGTGAGCACTTCGCCGACAAGCTCTTTGAAACCCTGATCCACGACAACGTGGCCCTGGCCGAAGCCCCGAGTTATGGCCAGACCGTTTTCGAGTACCGGCCCGACTGCCGCGGGGCCCAGGACTACCTGGCCCTATCCCAAGAAGCTGTGGCGAGGAGGTAGAGTATGGCCAACAAACCCCGCATGGGCTCCGACCCCTTCCAGAAGAAAGATCCGCTTGGGTGGATCGGCGGCAACCAAGCCGAGACATCCGGTGAAAGCGCCGGCAAATCCACTCCACCGAGTAATCCTAGGAACCCTAGTAATGCCGGTAAGCCGAGTACCCCAAGTCCATCCAGTAAGACCAGTAACCAAAGTAAACACGAGTTACACGGTCAACCCCGTACACCCGAGCATCCCAGCAAACCAGGTGTACCGAGTAAAGGCACCACGACATCCAAAGGCCTTCGCCCCGGCTGGACGCGCGCGACGTTTATCGTGCGGGAAGAGACGGTCCAGCAACTCAAGGCCGTGGCGTATTGGGACCGTAAGGAGCTTAAGCGAGTCGTTGAGGAGGCATTTCGGGCTTATCTTCAGGGGAAAACAATCACGCCAGTCCCCTCGGAAGCCGACGCGCCTGGC
This sequence comes from Acidobacteriota bacterium, assembly GCA_021833665.1. GTDB lineage: Bacteria > Acidobacteriota > UBA4820 > UBA4820 > DSQY01 > JAKAJA01. The sequence continues at coordinate 3,999 of JAKBES010000278.1, read as the reverse complement.
TGATCGGCGGTAGCCATCGCAGGGCCCTATGCGATCTCCACCTTGTCGGCTACCGCTCTGAAGAATTCCGGAGACCATACAGCTAGGGCCTCGGGGTGAGCAACGAAGGGAGCGACCTCTTTCCTTGCCGCGTTCAGGTCCACCGTGTCAATGGCCTCGCGGAGGAGCAGGTAAAATGCCCTATGCGTCAGCAGCTTGCCTTCCGGCCAGTGGCCGCTCTGGACCATCCGCGCCCGTAAGTGGGCGAGGTGCAGACGGGGGTGGTTGGCCACGAACCAAACGAAATCATACCAATCCCGGCCCTTGACGCGAGTCTTCCAGCGCCGGCAGAGGAGGGCATGCATCTTGCCTGCAAAGAGGTCGGGCAGGACATAGGCGCGGACCGTGAACGGTATGGGATTGAGAAGGAACCGCGCTTCCGTTTCGAAGCCGGAGGGGGGCTCCGTATCCACCTCCAGCTTGATCTTGATCAGCTTGCCCTTGGGAATTCCGCTGAGGATGGCTTCGCCGGCCCGCACTTCCAAGAGTTGGGTGAGCGTGTCCGCCTTGAGAAAGGCCGATTGGATGGGGGTGCTGCTCCGCTTCTCTTTTTGGACCACCTCGACGTCGAACCCGAAGGCACTGAGCTCAAGTTGTAGGGCCTTGCTGTAGCGGCCCAGGTCGAACTTGGCATCGGGGTGGAGAAGTGAAAAGTCCAGGTCCTCGGAGAACCGATCCAGGCCGTAGAGAATGCGCAGAGCCGTGCCCCCGTAGAAAGCCGCCTCCTCGAAGAACTTGGCTCGCCATAGCCCCAACAGGGCGATCTCCTGGAGGATCTCGCGGAGGGCCCGCACATGGTCCTCCGTCGTCTCCATCCGGTACTTTGAGAGCATCCGCGCGACGGCGTCATTCACGGGGGATCTCCTTCGTCAGCAAAAAGATCGTGTTAGCGAGCAGGCTGACGCGACCGGAGTCGTACCTCTCCGCGATGGCCCCCAAGGCTTCGCCATCCAGCTCGGCAAGGGCGTCTTCATCAATCCGGAGGGAGTCCGTGAGGTAGCTCGTCATCTCGCTTTCACTCGTCAGGCGCAGCCCCTTGGTCAGATAGAGGGCATCTGCCAGGGCCTTCTCCCGCGTGGCCATCAGGCAGAACACGCCCTTCGCAATTTCCAGTTGATCCACGCCGATCCCAAAGGCCCTCTCGGGAACGGCATGGTACGAGAACCGCCCGACCGGCGTCTCGAACCGCTTGCCCCGGGTTAGCGAAACGCTGGTGACTTCAGTCACCCCTTCGGGAATGAGACCGTAGTGGGCTAGTGCATACTGCAGGGAGAGGTAGGATGGTCCATAGATGGTGTTCGCCAATATTTCGAGGGAGAAGGGTCCCCGGCGAACTTCCGCCCCGAATACATAGAGGCCCTTCTTGACCCTGACGATGGTCCCCTGGCGAAGCAGCGCCGTCACCTTATCCCGCGGATTCGCATAGCCCTTCAGGGCGCTCATGAGGGCCACATAGTCGAATTCCTCGCGCCCCACGATCCCGCGCAGGGCCTCTGCATTTATCGACTTTCCACCGCTCTTAGGCCTTGCCATGCCCCGCGCCTCTCTTCCTGTGCGACAGCTCACTTCTCACCAGTAAGTCTATATTATCTATACATACTAGTCAATATAATCTGGGCGAGTCCGCCCTCAAGACGGAAACTCCCAATTGATCCAGTAAGGCCAGTAACCCGAGTAAACACGAGTTACCCGGTCAACCCAGTACACCCGAGCATCCCAGTAAACCAGGTGTACCGAGTAAAGGCACCACGACATCCAAAGGCCTTCGCCCCGGCTGGACGCGCGCGACGTTTATCGTGCGGGAAGAGACGGTCCAGCAACTCAAGGCCGTCGCCTACTGGGACCGCAAAGAACTTAAGCGGGTCGTTGAGGAGGCTTTCTCGATGTACCTCGACGGAAAGCGGCGTGAACCCATTCCAACCCAGTAATAGCCCAGTGCAGATGGACTCGTAGGCTCAGGAACCTGTGCGTTGCAGCAACGTGCCCAGGTGCCTCGATCGAGGTCGCTACACCGATCGTTACAAAGCGCACGCAAACACCCCCAGGGCCGAGCGCAGCCAGCTTCCGCCAAACGCGCTTATAAGGATCAGCGTCTCAGACTGGCCATGCGCGTGAGCGCTCCACCAAGCTGGCGGCTGACCATGTATACAGGTAATCTTGACAGGTTAACTGTAGATATGAGATGTTGATCTGGTGAGGAATCGAAAGTCTTCCACTCAAACCGGGCTCGCTCCAACGCTTGCGGCCGAGATCCGTGCGGTAGGCGGTAAGCTCAAGCGGCGTCTACGCGAGCATGGGAGACGCAGCGATCTGACGTCATCACAGATATCTGTTCTTCTTCGGCTCGAGAAGGATGGTTCGGCTACGGTTTCAAGCCTGGCGCGAGCAGAAGGCATGCGTCCACAATCCATGAGCGCTGTGGTGACGCCGCTGCAGGAAGCCCGCCTGGTCAGTGGTGAACCTGACCCGAACGATGGACGCCAAACTCTGATGTCTCTCACCCCCAAATGCCTAAAGTGGATTCAGGAGGGCAGGGCCGCGAGACAGGACTGGCTCACCACGCGGATCTCGCAGAAGCTCTCTGTTCAGGAGCAGGAGAAGCTTCATGCGGCGCTCGCACTGCTTACGCGGCTTGTTGAGGATTGAACCCGGTGTGTCCTGCTCCTTACCCATGAGGTGGCGCACGAGTACAGCATTGGAAACGTCTTCCCTCGTCTTGGCGAGACAGGGTCTACACAGGAAATTATTTCACTATTCGAAAGTATGAGGTCAGCACTATGAATTGGCTTTGGCTTGTGTCGTATTTCTTTGGGGGCGTTTTTGCGGCAAACGCCATTCCTCATTTTGTAGCCGGCACGATGGGACGTCCCTTCCAGAGTCCCTTCGCAAAACCGCCCGGCCAAGGGCTCTCCTCCGCGACGGTCAATGTTGTCTGGGGATTCTTCAGCGCGGTGGTTGGGTATCTACTCGTCGCGCGCGTCGGCACTTTCCATCCGCGGGCAACAAGCCACATCCTTGCGTTCGGCCTGGGCGCGCTGCTCATCAGCATCTTTTCGGCGCGTCACTTCGGCCAGTTCCATGGGGGCAACACGCCGACGCGCCCATGAAGGATCGAGTGGCCGGCACTTTTCGCTCCCTGAGAAGCTTCAACTTCCGCTTATGGACGGCTGGCTCTCTGGTTTCCAACGTCGGTACGTGGATGCAGCGCGTCGCTCAGGACTGGCTTGTACTGACGCAACTTACCCTTCACAATGCGTCAGCGCTGGGTATTGTGACGAGCCTGCAGTTCGCCCCGCAACTTCTGCTCCTGCCCTGGACTGGATCGGCTGCGGACCGCCTCAATCAGCGCAAGCTTCTGATGCTCACCCAGGCAATGATGGGCGTGCTTGCGCTCATTCTGGGAGTTCTAACGATCACAGGAGTCATCCAGCTCTGGCACGTGTATGTGTTCGCTTTCCTGTCTGGTTCCGGCGCTGCGCTGGACGCACCGGTGAGACAGACCTTCGTGGCAGAGATGGTCGGCGATGAGGACCTTCCCAATGCCGTGGCATTGAACTCAACCTCGTCCATGGCTGGCCAAATGATTGGTCCCGCCGTTGCTGGTTTGCTGATTGCAGAGGTTGGCATCGGCTGGGCTTTTCTTCTCAATGGGCTCTCGTTCGCGGCAGTGCTGCTCTCGATGTCGTTCTTCCGTCTCTCGGAATTGCGTGCTAGCGTCAGAGCGCATCGCACTACCTCTGGATTTCTAGAAGGGTTTCGCTACGTGTGGAGAAGACCGGATCTCAGGGCGATCCTGATCATGTTGTTCCTAATCGGCACCTTCGGTCTTAACACTCCGATCTTCATCTCTACGATGGCCGTGAATGTCTTCCACTCCGACGCACGTGCTTTCGGCCTGCTCTCCTCAATCATGGCCGTGGGCTCACTTTTGGGAGCGTTGTTTGCTGCTGGCCGAAAGAA
>JAKBES010000277.1 GCA_021833665.1 Acidobacteriota bacterium | reverse complement strand
GGGTGGATGCCGCCGCCCTGGACGCCGGGGCTCCTCCGGACTGCCCGGAGCGCCGCATCGCAGCCGTGGAGGCCGTCTGCTACCGCGCCATGGGGGACAAACACACCGCCCTGGCGGAAGCGGAGCTTCTACGGGGCGTGGCGGGCCTCCTGCGCTGCCCTCCGGAGACGGCTCGGGAAGCCCTCGCCCTGGCCGAGGCGGACAAGGCCGTGGCCCGAATCGGGGATGGCCTCTGGCAGGCCTTCGGCCCCTGGGTGATGGAATCTTTCGTTCAGGAGCAGATCCGAACCCGCACAGCGGCAGAGGATGCGCCTTCCGGGCACCTTTTTTGGGCCAAACCGGATGATGCCAGGGCCCTCCAAGGCCTCTTGGTGGAGTTTGAAGCCCAGCAGGACTTGAATCTCACGCCGGAGCAGCGGCACGCAGTCTGGCTGGCCATGACCCAGCGGTTCGCCCTGGTGCTGGGTGGTGCGGGCACCGGGAAGACCTCCCTGCTCAAGGCCGTCTGCTTTGCCCAGGAACGCCTGGGCGGCACCCTCCACGCTGTTGCGCTAGCGGGCCGTGCGGCGATGCGGATCCGGGAGGCCACCGGATGCCCCGCCCGAACCCTGGCCGGGTTCCTGGGGGCTCTGGAGCGCCAGGAAATAGCCTTGGGAGCGGCGGACCTGATCGTGGTGGACGAGGCTTCCATGGTGGACCTGCCGCTAGCCTACACCCTCCTCCGGAGGCTTTCGGAGGACTGCCGGATCCTCTTGGTGGGGGATCCGTACCAACTTCCCCCCATCGGCATGGGCGTGGTCTTCAGCGCCCTGACCGAGGACGATACCGTGCCCAAGGTGGAACTGACCCGGATCCACCGGCAGGCGGCGGAGACCGGGATTCCGGGTGTGGCCCGGAGGATTCGGCTGGGGGAACTGCCCAGCCTGCCGATCTTCCAGGGAGCGCGACCTGGGATTTCCTTCCTGGAGTGCCGCCCGGAGGATGCCCAGGGCCTCGCCATAGAGACCCTCGCGGACCTAGGGGGCATCGGAGAGACCCAAGTGCTGTCCCCGGTGAAGCTGGGTCCTGCGGGCATCGTGGCCATCAACGCCGCCCTGCATGCCCTCCTTGCCACAGGGAAGGCCGTCTGGTCCGGGTTCGCATCCGACGATCCCGTGATCCACCTGGAGAACGACTACGAGGATCTGGTCTGGAACGGCACGCTGGGCCGGGTGGTGGAGGCCCTGCCAGACGGCCTTCGTGTGCTCTGGGACGGCCACGAGTGCCCCATCACCTACCGCGAGGACCGGCGCGAGGCCTTGGACCTCGCCTACGCCATCAGCATTCACAAGGCCCAGGGAAGCCAGTTCCGGCGCGTGATCGTGCCAGTGTTTCCAAACCGACTGCTGGACCGGACCTTGATCTACACGGCCCTGACCCGAGCCACCGAGCAGGTGGTGTTGGTTGGCGACCACACTGCTCTAGCACAGGCTGTTGCGGCCCCACCGGCACCGCACCGCCGCCTCACCGGCATGGGGAGGACATGAGATGTGCCCGTACGAAAGTTCCTCGGGTAGGAGGGAGAACCGGAGGGCGGGACGGACGGCGAGCCCCACGCTTGGTCGCCCTGCGGGGCATGCCCCCCGCAGGACGAGCGCAGCGGGGAGCGACAGGACCCCAGGCAGGGTTCCCTGCGCCGCGCATTTTGCGGCGGAGGGCCTGGGGGCATGTCGCGGGGCAGAGTCCGACCGGAGTGCCCGTAGGCTCGGACCTCCGAACCGGGGAACGGTGATCGGAGTAGGAGGAATAAGTTACCGGAAGACCTTTGCACCGTGCCCCTGGAGGAGGCGCGTCGGCGGAGTATCCAGTGACGCGCCTCAGTGATGGAGATCACATATTTGATGGGGCACAACCGTTGATCGCCGTAAATAGCAGCCACTATATGCCTTCTGCTCAGACCTCAGTCCGTTGACACAACAATTAAACGGGCTAGTTTAATAGCGGTTGAGGTCAACAATGTCCAAGCGTACTCCTTGCTGCCCCCCTAAACCCAAGATTGAGCAACGTCCTCTGTTGGATGGGGAGCAGGCCCGGATCCTGGCGGATGTCTTTAAGGTGTTGTCGAACGACACACGGCTGCGGATAATCCACGTGCTGATCCGTTCAGAAGAGCAATGTGTGTCCAAATTGGCCGACCTCCTGGACATGAGTCCGCAGGCGGTGTCCAACCAGCTCCAGCGACTTTCGAACCGGGGTATTCTCGGTGTGCGCAGGGAGGGGAACCATCTCTACTACAGGGTGTTGGATCCCTGTACAGACCAGATCTTGGAGTTGGGACTTTGCCTCAAAGAAGAGGTTTTTGTTCGGCAAGGCTATGTCCACCAGAACCATCCGACTCGACACCGCGACCTTCACTCTGCGCCACCAGCAGTGTTTCCATGATCGTACAAAGCACGGTTATCAAGGGCGATCCCATGTGGCGGGGGAGTCTCCCGCGCCAATTCTGCGGAATGAGTGGGCCCCTACCTGAAGAGCCCTTGCCTGACCGGCAAGGTGGGTGGCAGCGTCAGCTTCTCTGGCACCTGCATCCGTTTCGTCAAAGTCTAGTCCTCCAGAGCCCCCGGGATCCATCCCGGACCTGGTTTTCTTCCCACCGCCCTGCGCGGCATATTAAGGATTTCAGATGCGCCAAACCGTTCTTTCTGCGCTTACGCTGGCCCTCGCGGGTAATTTGCTTCAGGCCCAGGACAAGCCGTTCACGCCCACCATCAAGCTAAACGGACTCTTCCAGGCCTGGGCCACGCAGATGCTGGACGACAACCTTCGGTTAGACCCAACCGGAAGCCCCTATTCCAACATCTCTGGAAACTTCAAGGAGAACACCGTCACAATCCGCCGGGCGGAGATCAAGGTCTCAGGCGAAATCCTCCAAGGCGTGGAATATGAGGCGGTCATAGATCCCAGCATCTCTACCTCCGCAAGCAACCCCATGATCCTCCAGGACGGATTCCTTACCTTCAAGCCGATTCATGGGTTCGATGTGAAGGTAGGCCAGATGAAGAACCTCCAGACCCTCGAAGGGCTCACCTCCAGCGCGGATCTCATGTTCGCCGAGCGTTCCATGATGGGCGGCCGCTTTGGAGACAAGCGAGACCGGGGTATCTCGGCGGGCTACGCATTCGGGGGCGCATCGGAGTTCCGCGGAAAGTTCAGCCTCGGTGTCTTCAATGGAAATGTCGAGAACGCATCGGGCAAAACCAACGACGCGAATGCTTCCAAGGATTTAGCGTTCCGCTTGGAATTCTGGCAAGGGAAAGCCCATTACTTCGGGGTCTACACTCTGCAAGGCAGCACGGATGTCAAGGATCCGGTCCTCGTGGCGCAAAGCTTTGGCCCAAATGGCCCAACCTCGGATGCCATCCTCGCCAACAAGGACAAGACCACCAACCTGGGGGCCTTCTACGCCTACCGGGACCACGGCTGGCGTTTTGAGGCCGAATACATCACGGGACTGGTGGGCCGCCGCTTTGCTTCAATCGGCGCCACCGCCGGCGCGGCCAAGCGCCAGCACGTGGACCAGAAGTTTATGGGGGCGGTGCTTTCAGGTAGCTACACCACCGGCAAGCACACCTTTGGCGCTCGCTACGACTTGATGAACTGGAATACCGGTGACGACTGGTACGGCACCACGAACCCTTACAGGACCGCCAGCGGGGACTTCACGCCGAAATTTACGGAGATTACAGCGGGCTACATCTACGCCCTTGATCCGGCAATGTTTAAGGCTGCCAACATTCGTCTGAACTACATCAACCGCAGCAAGAACTTCCTTTCCCCTCGTACGGGCCAGACCGGTGAGCAAGGTGGCGACTCGCTGGTCCTGTCCTTCCAAGTCGCCTACTAGGAGAACTACCGTGGGCAATCTCGGAATGACCGAAATCCTCCTCATTGGAGTGGCACTATTGCTCTTCTTCGGGCCTTCAAAGTTGCCTCAACTGGGAAAATCCCTGGGCGATGGCATCAAGGAATTCAAGAAGGCCACCAAGGGTCTCACTGATGATTTGAAATAGGCCATCGCGTCAAAACAACAAGGGAGCCGCAGTGTCCAAAATGAAGTCTGATCCCCCCCAGAAATACCGTGACTTCGTCGCCCGCTACCCCAAGCTGGCCGAGGCTTGGGACACCATTCACGAAGCGGGCGCCGCAGGTCCACTGGATGAAAAAACCCAGCGCCTGGTGAAACTTGCGGTAGCCATCGGCGCCCTGCGCGAGGGCGCCGCCCACGCCAGTGCGCGTAAGGCCCTTGGCATCGGCATCACACCTGCGGAATTAGAACAAGTGGTGGCGCTCGCGGCAGGCACCCTTGGGCTTCCTTCCACTGTGGCCGCCTTTACTTGGCTACAGGATGTCCTGCAACCGAAAGCCGATCCATCCTGAGAAACCACTACTTTTTGAGGAGAAATAAGCATGTCCAAACGCTATGGATTACTGGTGGACCTCCGAAGGTGTGTCGGCTGCGGCTCCTGCCAGGTGAGCTGCAAGATGGAGAATTCAGCGCCGATGGGCCACTTCCGGGCAAAGGTCGATTTCGCTGATGAGGGGGCCTACCCAACAGCCAAACGGCATTTTTTCCCAAAGCTTTGCAACCATTGCTCTGAACCACCTTGCGTCGAGGTATGCCCGGTTCCGGGAGCGACCTATAAGAGAGAAGACGGGATTGTGATGGTCAACCGGGAGCTCTGCATTGGGTGCGGTAGGTGCGCCGATAGCTGTCCTTATGGCGCCCGGTATCTGCACCCACATCTCCCCATCCGGAACGATCCAAAGCCTTTCGCCAAGAAGGTCAAGGAAATCCAGGGGAAAACCGCCAGGGAACTCCGGGTGGTGGACAAGTGCGATTATTGTAGCCATCGCCTCGCCGAAGGAGAGGAGCCTGCCTGCGTCAGAAACTGTGTTGGGCTCGCCAGGGTATTTGGGGATAAGAACGATCCGAACAGCCATATTTCGAAGCTAATGGCTTCGACAATAACTGAAACCTGGGGCCCCGAGGC
>JAKBES010000276.1 GCA_021833665.1 Acidobacteriota bacterium | reverse complement strand
CACGGGCGCCGCCATGCCGTCCCCTTCCAAGAACTGGGATGGCATCTCCAACCAGAACATGGTCCTGCCCCCGGACACGGAGGGCGACGTGGGCTTGAACCATTACGTGCAGTGGGTGAACCTCACCCTGGCCATCTGGGACAAGTCCGGAGCCCTCGTCTACGGTCCCGTGGACGGGAACACCATCTGGCAAGGATTCGGCGGCCCATGCGACTCGTGCAACGACGGCGACCCGGTGGTCGTTTACGACCGCCTGGCGAACCGGTGGGTCATTTCCCAGTTCGCCCTGCCCTCCAGCGGCCCCTTCTACCAATATGTGGCCGTGTCCCAGACCGCCGACCCCACGGGAGCATGGTACCGCTACGCCTTCCAGATCCCCGGCAACAAGATGGGCGACTACCCCAAAATGGGCGTCTGGCCCGATGGCTACTACATGACCGTGAACCAGTTCACGGTGGCGGGCAAATGGGGCGGTGCGGGCGTCTTCGCCTTTGAGCGGGCCAAGATGCTCGCGGGTGATCCTTCAGCCCGCTTCATCTACTTCGACCTCTCCACCGTCAATTCTGGCTACGGCGGCATGCTGCCGGCCCATCTGGTGGGCCCCGCCGCACCCTCGGCGGGGGCGCCGTGTCCCTTCGCCGAAGTGGACGACGATGCGTGGGGGTGGCCCAACGACCAGTTCAGCCTCTGGGACTTCCACGCCGACTGGACGTCGCCCGCCGCCTCCACCTTCGGCCTCTCGGGCAACCCCGACCTCGTCCTGGTCACCGCCCCTTTCGATTCCAACCTCTGCAACTACAACCTATGCGTGCCGCAGGAGGGCGTTTCAAGCCTCCTGGATCCCATCAGCGACCGGCTCATGTTCCGCCTCGACTACATGAACTTCGGCGACCACCAGACGCTGGTCACGTGCCACACCGTGGATTCGGACGGAACGGACCACGCAGGAGTCCGGTGGTACGAGCTTCGAGATACCGGAAGCGGCTGGTCCATTTACCAACAGGGCACGTTCGCGCCCGACGCGGAGCACCGCTGGATGGGCAGCATCGGCATGGACAAGGCCGGGGACATGGCTCTGGGATACAGCGTCTCCGGCACCGACATGTACCCCTCCATCAGGTATGCCGGCCGCCTTCCAGGCGATCCTCTGGGCGAACTCTCCCAGACCGAACAGAGCCTCGTGACGGGCGGAGGCGCCCAGACCAGCTCCTATGGCCGCTGGGGCGACTACAGCACCATGAGCCTCGACCCGTCCGACGACTGCACCTTCTGGTACACGCAGGAATACTACGCGGCCACGAGCGACCGCGGCTGGCAGACGCGAATCGGGGCGTTCAAGTTCCCAGGATGCTCTTCGAACCCGGGCCTCCAGGTCACTGCCGAGGCCCTGCCCGCCACGGGGGTGGCGCCCCTCGCCGTAGCCTTCACCGCTTCGGCCTCCGGCGGCCAGGCACCCTACACCTACGCCTGGACCTTCGGCGACGGGGCCTCCGGCTCGGGCGCCACGTCGTCACACACCTATACTTCGCCTGGCACCTATGGCGCTGTGATCACTGCGTCTGACGTGGCGGGAAAGACTTCCACGACCACGGTCTACGTGGCGGCCACCGTGCCCCCCCCCGTCATCAGCTACGCGAAGGTTCTCACCAACCCCTTCAGGCTGAAGGTTGAAGGAAGCAACTTTCACTCCAGCTTCACCCTCAACGTAAACGGGATTCCGGTTAGCGCGGTGTACAAGACCAGCACGAGGGTGGTCGGCAAGGGCGCCAGCCTGAAGGCCCTCCTTCCCAAAAGAGCGACCGTGCAGATCGTGGTCACCAACAACGACGACGGAGGCATCTCGGCGCCCTTCACGTTTACGCGGTGACTCCCCCCTCGGGCGGGGAAACCTCCTGGCTCGAGAAACAGCTCGGGGCGGGCCTTTCGGCTCGCCCCTTTTGTATGGCCGGGATGGTGAGTTCGCCTCGGCTCTGGCCGAGCCGGCGTCCTACCTTCTTCGCCGCGGGGGCCTGCCCTGGCTGCTCTCCCTCTCGGGTGGCCGTCTTCGGGCCTGGGGGCGGGGCGCTTCGTCCTCCTCCTTGACGGGCGCCGAAGGAAGGGTTTTCTGGTAGTGTTCGTCCAGCAGCATGGCGATGAGGACCCGTTCATCTTCCGACTGCCCCAGGCTCGAGGCGAGGGGAAGGAACCGTCTTAGGCGCTCTACCCTAAGGCTGTCCAGAGCGCGGAGCTTGGCTTCCAAGGTGGCCGTGAGGCGCTCGGCGACCACCGCCGACACCTCCTCGTCGGTGGGGAGCTGGCGCTCCTGGATGTTGATGTGGTAGGCCTTTGCGATGCGGGTCAGCTCGATCTCTTCGAAACCAGACACGAGGGAGATGGCCACGCCGCTGGCTCCGGCCCTTCCCGTCCGCCCGGCGCGGTGAATGTAGGCCTCCTGATCCTCCGGAGGCTCGTAGAGGATCACGTGCGAGAGCTCGGGGATGTCGATGCCCCTGGCCGCCACGTCCGTGGCCACTAGGAAGCGCAGGTCACCTCTCTTGGCACGGGCCATGACCTTCTCGCGCGCGCCCTGGCCCAGGTCAGAGCTGAGCTCGTCGGCGTCGTACCCGAAGCGTTTGAGGACCTCGGAGACGTAATGGGTGTTCGCCTTGGTGTTGCAGAAGATGATGGCGGAGACGGGATTCTCCACCTCGATGATCTTGACGAGAGCACGGTCTTTCCTCATGGGCGGCACGGCGTAGAACACGTGCTCCACTTCGGCCACGTGCACGTGGTCCTGGCTCAGGCTGAGCATCTCGGGCTTGCGGAGGAACTCCCCCGCCAGGCGGATCACGAAGGAGGGGAAGGTGGCGGAGAACATGTAGCCGTTGATGGACCGTTCCGGGAGGTACCGCTTGACCCGGCGCATGTCCGGGTAAAAGCCCATGGAGAGCATGCGGTCCGCCTCATCGAAGACGATGATCTTCAGGTGCCGGAGGGAGAGTGTCCCCTTGAGGAGGTGATCCAGAACACGTCCCGGCGTACCCACGACCAAGTGAGCGCCTTGTTTCAACGCATCGAGCTGAGGCCCGTAAGCCGCTCCGCCGTACAGGAGGGCCGTACGCAGGCCCGCCTCGCCGCAGAGCACCTGGGCCTCTGCGGCCACCTGTTGGGCCAGTTCGCGTGTGGGCACGAGGACGAGAGCTTGGCAGACATCCTTCGACAGGTCCGCCCGCTCCAGGATGGGCAGCACGAAGGCGCCCGTCTTGCCGCTTCCCGTGCGCGATTGGACCATGAGATCGCGGCGCGCCAGCAGGTACGGAATGGCCTTGGCCTGAACGGGCATGAGGCTCGGCCAGTTGGCTCGGGCCGCCGCCAGCCGCAGGCGCTCGGGCAGGGCATCGAGGGAGGTCTCGGGCAGGGCGTCTCCTGAGGCCGCCACCACGGGCGCCGCCTCCGTGGCTTCCCCTGGCGGAATTCTGTAGTCTCTGGGCGGGGCCTGCGCGTCATCGGGCTGGCCGGGGCTCTTGGGATGGTCTTCGGTCATGGGTCTCCTCCGGGCTCGGCCCGTTTAAGACCCTGAGTATAACCCATTTACGCCGAGGCTGCGCCGCCGCCGGGTTCGATCCGCTCTCCGCGCCTGAGGAGGATCAAGGAGAGATCGTCGCTGGGGCGCTCTTCTCCGATGAACGTGTCCACCGAGGCCAGGAGCCGGCGTCCCGCCTCCCGGGCGCTCAGCCCCTTGAGGCCGGGCAGGAGATCGGCGAGGCGCTCCTCTCCGTAGAACTGCTCGTCCTGGTCCATGGCCTCCGTGACGCCGTCCGAATAGGCCACGAGGAGATCGCCCGGTCCGAGGAGGACCTCCTGTTCGATGAACTTCGCCTCGGGAAGGACGCCCAGGAGAGGCGCCACCGGCGGCAGGCGGCGAAGCTCTCCCTCGATGAGAGCCAGGGGGGGCATGTGCCCGCCGTTCGCCAGCCGAACCAGGCCCGACCCCGGTTCGATGCGCAGAACCAGCAGGGTGGCGAAACGGTTGGCCAGGCCGTCGCGGCACAGGAGACGGTTCACCCGCTCCGCCAGGGTGGCGAGGGCACCTTGTCCGGCGGCCTCCGGGGCGAAGGCCCGCAGGGTGGCCTGGAGTTTAGCCATGAGCAGGGCCGCTCCGAGGCCCTTGCCTGAGACGTCGCCCAGAGCCAGACCCGAGGCCCCTTCCGTCAGGGGGATGAAATCCACCAGGTCCCCGCCCACGTCGTTGGCCGGGCGGGTAAAGAGCCATACGTCCCAGCCCGGAGTGGGGGGGCTTTCGCACGGCATGAGGGCGAGCTGCACGGCCCGGCCCACGGCCAGCTCGTCCTTCGCCAGGAGCTTGTCCTTGAGCTCCAGCATAAGCACCACCAGCAGCACGAGGTAGCCGAGCTTGCTGACGTGAAAGCTCATGTCCATGTCGTTGGCTTGAAAGGACACATCGCCCATGATGATGAGCCAGATGGACAGGAGGAGCATGAGGCGGCGGGTCGGCGACAGCCTGAGGATGAGGCTCTTGAGGAGCCACCAGGCCATGGACAGCCACCGCTTCACGCGGCCCATCCGCTGGAGCCTGGAGCGGGATTCCTCGTCCAGATAGAAGTGGTAGAGGTCGTGAAGGTCCCGGCGGAGGTGGCGCTCCACGTCACCCCTGGTCAGATCGCTCCACACCGTACGCCCCAGGGCCGCCACGTCTCCGGATGTCTTCCCCTTGCGCGATTTCTTTGCGGCCATGACCCCCCTCGATTCCCAAGGATACAGTCTACGTCAGGACGGCCCGGCGTTCACCGTGCGCCGCACCTTCAGCGTCGCCAAAGCCAGGGCGCCGGCGGCGCAGACGAAGGGGAAGAGTTCGACCATATACCGAGGCTCCGGGTTTTCAAGGCTCGCGAAGAACAAGAGCCTCGGAATAAACAGGAGGGACAAGAGAAGCAGCCAGATCCGATTCCCCTCCCGCCACAGGACCCAGGCTCCCGCCAGCGCCGCCAAAGTGTACAGCCAGACGAGCACCAGAAAGAGGGGGAGCCAGAAGCCCTGCCGC
>JAKBES010000275.1 GCA_021833665.1 Acidobacteriota bacterium | reverse complement strand
GTGGGGCCAATTCGTGGCCGTCCTCCTCGCGGGCATTCTGATCTGCACGGCCGCGTGGTTCTATCCCCTCTCGGGGTGGCAGAGCAGGATGGACATGCTCACGGCCCAGAGCGTGGAGCTCGAGGGTCAGATACGCCAGGGCAAGGAGGCTCAGCGGAGGGTGGACGAGCTGAACCGCCAGATCGACCTCATCCGCCGCGACCTGGAAGTCCTCAAATCCATCATCCCCGTGGAGCCGGATACGGGCAAGCTCCTGCGCGTCTTCCAGACGTACGCTCGCGATCAAAACCTCAACATCGTCTCCATCAGCCCCAGCCCCATCACCAAAAAGGATCTGTACAGCGAACAGGCCTACAAGATCACCATTGGCGGGGGATACCACGACATCGCGCTGTTCTTCGACAAGATCGCCCACATGCGGCGCATCGTGAACATCACCAACCTGGAAATGACGGCGGCCACCGGCAAGGCCCAGACCGTGACCGCCACCTTCAGTTCGCTCGTCTATATGCAAAACCCCGAAGCCTTCGAGGCGCTGGAGAAGAAGTCATGAGACGACTAGGGATGCTCTCGATCGCGACCGTGCTCCTGTGGGCCTGGGGCATCGGGGGAGCGGCGCAGAACCCCGTGAAGACCCTCCAACGGGCCAACGAAAAGCTGGCTCCGGCCCAGTCCCAGGCCGCCGCTCCCGCGCCTGCCCAGGCGCAGGAGGGGGTAGCCCCGGCCGTACCCGCGCCCGAGGATAACCTTCTCACCGAAGGGGAGTCTCTTTACCGCCATCAGGCCGAGCGGGATCCCTTCACCCCCCTCGTTCGCAGCGGGGCCCAAGGGCCCGACGTTAAGATCAGGCCCGGGTCCACTGGTTTGGCCCGGTTTACCGTGGAGGCGTGCGTTCTGGAGGCGGTCCTTAAGACCCCCCAGGGCACGGTGGCGTGGTTCCAGGGCCCCGACAACAAGCCTTACAAGGCCGCCGCCGGCGAGCGGTTCGCAGACGGAGTGGTTCTGGATATCTCTTACAGCACCGGGGAGGTCACGATCCAACAGGAACTCAATGACCCCACCGCCATCAAGCCTTTCCGTAACCTGGTTCTCAGAATCCGGAACGTAGAAGGGGAGGGACAATGAGCAAGCGAATTGCCCTTTGGACGGCGGTCGCCGGTTGCCTCGCCGCATGGACCGTCCTGGCCGCTGAGTCGTCACCCGGCGCGCTGAACGTCTTGCGAGACCTCTCGGGCAAGGCCCAAAGCGGGGCCATCGTGGTGGGCGTGACGGGGACCTATCCCATCCTCGACTATACCTACTACGACTATGATCCTGAGACCTTCGTGGTGGACATGGCGGATGTGGACGTCTCCCAGCTTCCCAAGACCCTCCAGGTGAATCAGGGCGGCGTCGGCCTCGTCAAGGTCGAGCCCATCAGCCAGGGCAGGGGACGGGCCCTGGCCAAACTGGAGATTCACAAGGCCTACCTGGCCAAGTGCATCGTCTCCACCGAGGGCAACGTGCTCATGGTCAAGGTGATCGGCGGGCCCGAAGGGTCCAATCCGGCGCCCCAGGCCCTGCAGCCCGCTGCTCCTGCCCCCCCTTCGGCGGCCATGTCGGCGCCTCCCGCGCCTCAGCCCGCGCCGGTTCCCTCCGCGCCTGCCCCGGCGAAGTCCGAGGAGACGGTGAGCGCCAAGCGGCTCATGGGCGTGCAGGTGGCGCGGGATGGCTCCTCCGTGGACATCCACCTGGACGGCTCGGCGCGCTATAAGTATTTCACCATGAAAAATCCCGAACGGGTCGTAGTGGACCTGCCTGGGGTCGGCCGCGGCACCGTGCCCGGAGAAACCCCAGGTGCCGGCGACATCGCCCGAGTCCGCGTGAGCCTGTTCCAGGCATCGCCGGTGGTGACCCGGGTGGTGGTGGACCTGAAAAACCAGGCCGATAAGGTGGCCGTGGACCCCTCCGGGGCGGGACTCAAGATCGTTTTGGGCGAAGCCGGGAACGACCTGGCCCAGAACAAGGGTCCCCAGACGCCGGGCCAGACATCCACCCAGGCCGAGGTTCACGATGCCGGCCAGCCGCCGGCCCAGTCACCGGCCGTGCAGGCCCCGGTGGTACAACCGTCCGCGCCGCAAACCGCTGAGGCACCGGCGGTGCAGCCTGAGGCTCCCGCCGCTGTTGCTCCCTCGGCCGGCGCGCCGCCGGTCCAGGTAGCCGCCTCCACCCCTCCGCCAGCCGTGCCCCCCGAAGTCCAGCCTCGGGCCTCCAGCGCCAAGCCGGCCCAGGAGCCGCTGGATAAGATTAAAGTGGACCTCTCGCCCATCGATCCCAAATCCACCAGGGAATACAAGGGTTACGAGGACCTCTTCGTGGCCCAGGACACGGCACCCCAGGCCTCCGAGGGCAAAACCCTCATGGCCGGAGGGGTTCCCCTGTCCTTCAAGGAGAAGACCATCTCCGGCGGCTCAGCCAAGTACACGGGCGAGCCCATCTCGCTCAGCCTGAAGGACGCGGACATCAAGGACGTGTTGAGGGTGTTCCATGACGTGTCCAAGATGAACATCGTGGTGCACCCGTCGGTTCAGGGCAAGGTGACGGTGGACCTTGAAAATGTTCCATGGGACCAGGCCATGGACATCATCTTGAAGAACAACGGCCTGGACTACATCTACGAGAACAACGTGATCTGGGTGGCCCCCGCCGCGGAGATCGCCCGCCGCTTCGCGGACGTCCAGCGCCTTCAGAAGGAGCGCCTCAACGCTGAAGAGCCCATCACGTTCACCAAGCGCCTCTCCTATGCCAAGGCCTCCAACATGGTGGAGATCGCCAAGCGCTTCATGTCCGACCGCGGCAACATCATCGTGGATGACCGCACCAACACCATGATCATCGAGGAGGTGCCCTCTAAGAAGGAGAGCCTCCTGAAGCTCATCGACTCTCTGGACACGGCCACGCCGCAGGTCCTCATCGAGGCCCGCATCGTGGAGACGAGCATCACCTGGAGCCAGTCCTTCGGCATCGTTTGGAGCGGCAACTGGTACACGGGAATGGACACGTCCGGCAAGGTGGTCACCACGCACGGCGGGACCACCGGATCAGGACCGGCGGGACAGTATGCGGTGCATAATTTCAACAACAGCACGGGCTGGCCCAACTACGGACAGGGCGATTTCGCCGTGAGCCTTCCGGCCACGGCCTCCAACGGATTCATCGACCTGGTGCTGGGCAACACCACGGGCTCCTTCTTCCTGGACGTGCGCTTGGCGGCCATGGAGAACTCGGGCCGCGGCCGCGTCCTATCGGCTCCCCGCATCGTGACGCAGGACAACCAGAAGGCGAGCATTGAGTCGGGCCGGCAGATCCCCATCCGGATCGCCACGTCGGACAAGCTCTCCGTGGTCTTCGTGAACGCCACCCTCAAACTTGACGTGACACCGCAGATCAGCGCGGACGGCAACGTGAACATGACCGTGGACGTGACCAACGATTCGGTGGATTTTGCCAACCAGGAGGCGGGTTCGCCGCCGCCCATCATCAAGAAAGAGGCCAAGACGGTGCTGAAGGTCAAGGACGGCTCCACGGCCGTCATCGGCGGTGTCTTCGTGACGAACGAGGGCATCTCTCAGAACGGACTCCCGTTCCTCTCCAAGATCCCGGTCCTCGGGTGGCTATTTAAAAACCGCTCCAAGACCCGGACCAATGAGGAACTTTTGATCTTCCTCACGCCGAAGATCGTCAGGTAGGGCTATGAAAAAAAAAAGGCTCGGACTTGTAGCGTTCACCGCCGCGCTCCTCATCCTCATCGCGGGGTGCGGCAGCGATAAGCACCTGCAGCCCTACTCGGAGCTCAAGCTTCACGGGGCGGATCCACCCTCCTTTAACGTAGGGGTGAATCCGCCCCTCAATCATCAGACTTACTTCGTCTTCAGCGTCAAGCTGAGCGACAGCAGCCTCTCCACGATCCCCGCCGATGCTTGGACCATCGATAGTTACCAGATCAATTACGTTCTGCTCAGCGATACGGGCAACCACCTCCTCGCCCTTCCGCCCTCCAGGACCTCAAAGCTTCACGTGGCGGTCAAGCCCGGCGTGCCCACCCGGCTGCCCATCTCCATCGTCACCGACACCTATCTGGCCGACAACGCCTCGGGCTTCATCGGGACGACGGACACGGCCACCGTGCGGGCCAACCTCGTGTTCCGGGCCCACCGCAATAAAGACGGTTTCTCCCAGACCATGACGTCCCGGTTCATTTTCACGATCGGAAATTTCTGATGCCCCAGCCGCCCCTGGAGGAGCTCGAGACCGAACTCAAGCGGGACCCCGGGTCGCGGCGGTTTTACGAACTGGCGCGCGAGTACCAAAAACTGGGCCGGCTCGACCGGGCCCGGGATCTGTGCGAAAAGGGACTAGCCCTCCATCCCAGCCAGTGGCAGGCGCGCATCCTTCTGGCGCAGATCTACGTCTCAGAGGGCCGGCTTGACGAGGGACGCCAGATGGCGGAGAAGGTTCTCCTGGCGCTCCACGACAGCGTGCCCGCCAACCATCTCGCGGCGGACATCTATTGGGCTCTGGGCCAGCGCGACAAGGCGCTCCGCCACTACCAGATCGTGGATCTCCTCGAACCCGGGCGTGCCGGGGTTCGAGACCGCCTCGCCGAACTTCGGCCGGCCCCGGCACCTCCGGCCTCCGGGGCCTCTCCGGAGGCGGGGCCGACTGAGGCGGAGGGGTTGGAAGCTCCCTCGGGCACGTCCGCCTCTCCTCCACCCGCACCGGCGGGTGATCCAGAGGCTCAAGGGGCATCGGATGCCGCCGAGCCCGTGAAAGCTGCCCTCTCCACACCGGCGCCGGAACCCCCGCTTTCCGTCTCGGAGGTGAATGAACCCGGCCCCATGCCGGACGTGAAATGGCAAGCGGGCGAAGAGGCCGCGGAGGTCCTGGGCGACGACACCGCAAGCTTTGCGGAGATTCTGGAATCGGAGGGTTCGGAACCCCCCTCTGCTGAACCTGCATCGGCGCCTGCCGAGGAGCTTCCTCCCCCCGCGACCCCTCCCCGAG
>JAKBES010000274.1 GCA_021833665.1 Acidobacteriota bacterium | reverse complement strand
CGTGGTGGGCCAGGACCCCTTCACGGAGGACAATCCGACGCTCATCATCCTGAAGCAGCTCAAGGAAGAGCCCGTGCCGCCTTCCCGGCTGGCCCGACTTCCCGCGAGCCTGGAGCATCTCATCCTGTGGTGCCTGAAGAAAAACCCCCAGGAACGGCCCGCCCAATTGGCCGACGTCGCCAAGGTCCTCAAGGAGATCGTATGAGCCGCACCTACGTCCTGGACACCAACGTTCTGCTCCACGACCCGCGCTGCATCTACCGCTTCCAGGAGCACGAAGTGGTGATTCCCATCTGGGTCATCGAGGAAGTTGACCGGTTCAAGCGGGAGGTTACGGAGATCGGCCGAAACGCCCGGGAGGTCTCCCGCGAGCTGGACCGCCTTCGGCTCAAGGGGCCGCTCTCAAGCGGCATCGCGCTCGAATCGGGGGGAACCCTCCGCGTCGTCGTGGAGGAGCTCGATCCGGTCCTCCCGCGCTCCATCCGGGAAGGGAGCGCCGATAACCTGATCCTCGGGGTGGCCCTCGCCTACAAGCGCCAGGGCAAGGACGTGGTCTTCGTGACTAAGGACACGAACCTCCGGGTGAAGGCCGACGCCCTGGGCGTCCCGGCCGAAGATTACGAGACGGACAAGGTCCAGGTGGAGGAGCTCTACGGCGGCTGGCGCACCCTCACGGTTCCCCGCAAGACCCTCGACGCCCTGTTTTCCAAAAAGGCACTTCCGTGCGAATGGGACCTCCGCCCCAACGAGATGGCGCTGCTGGTGGACGAGGAGAACCCCTCTCACACGGCCCTCGCCAAACACGTGCCCGCGGAAGGCATCCTGGCCCCCGTGGAGGACACCAAGCCGCTCTGGGGCATCACCCCGCGCAACAAGGAACAGCGGTTCGCCATCGACCTCCTCCTCAACGACCAGATCCCCCTCGTGACCCTCGTGGGGAAGGCCGGCACGGGCAAAACCCTCCTGGCGCTGGCGGCGGGGTTGAACAAGGTGAGCGATCAGCAGGTGTACCAGCGCCTCCTGGTCACGAGACCCATCTTCCCCATGGGCAGGGACATCGGCTTCTTGCCTGGAGAGCTCGAAGAGAAGCTCAAACCGTGGATGCAGCCCATTTTCGATAACCTCGAGCTCCTGCTCAACCTCTCCTACAGCAACCGCGGCCACGACGCCTACCGCGAGCTCGTGGACCAGCGCATCCTCCAAATCGAGGCCCTCACCTACATTCGCGGGCGCTCCATCCCCAACCAGTACATGATCATCGACGAGGCCCAGAACCTCACGCCCCACGAAGTGAAGACCATCATCACCCGCGCGGGAGAAAACACGAAGGTGGTCCTCACGGGAGACCCCTACCAGATCGACAACCCTTACATCGACAGCTCCTCCAACGGACTGACCTACGTCGTGGAGCGGTTCAAGAATGAAGCCCTGGCGGGACACATGACCCTCTCCAGGGGCGAACGTTCGGATCTGGCCGAGATCGCGGCGAACGTGCTTTAGGGCAGTGGGATGTGGGATGTGGGAAGTGAGGAGCGAGGAGCAAGAGAACGAGACGGTGAGCGCAGGTGATCTTCTCACTTTTCACTTTTCACTTTTCACTCTTTCTTGGAAAGCCGAAGGTAACCGGGTGATACCAAGACATCGTGCGGTTGTATGCTTCCTGGCGCTCCTCCTCGCGGCCCTGCCCGTCCTCGCCGCGGGCGGCCCCTTCGTGAAGGGCCTCACCTGGCGCTACCAGGACCAGAACCTGGTCGTCTCCTTCGCCGTGGCCTCGGCCTTCGACCGCCCCGACCTCAAGGAAGCCATCATGTCAACCCGGCCCGTGAGCCTGACCTTTACGGTGGAGGTGCTCAAGCACCGCTTTCTGTGGTCCCCCAGGACCGTGGTCCGCTGCAAGGTGGTTCACACCGTCCAATACGATAACCTCACGCGCCAGTTTGCCCTGAAGACCAAGGTGAACGGCGAGGTGACGGACGAGCGAGTGGTGGGATCCTGGGAGGAGATGGCCAGGTACATGGAAGAGGTGGTGGACCTTAAGGTCACGTCCGTCGCCAACCTGGACCCCTCCGAAGGCACCTACACCGTGAGGGCGCAGGTTCACGTCCTGGACGATTTCACGCTCTGGATCATCCCTTGGGACGTCCAGACGCCCTGGGTCAGCCAGACCCTCTCGACGCCATGAGACCGCACCTTTCCCCCCGGCTCGCGATCATCCTCGTGGCCAGCGCGGGCCTGGCGCTGGTGGTGGGATTCATCGTCGCGACGCGCCATCAGCAGGACTCCTCCGGCCTGACGCCCGCGGGGAGCTTCCTCCTCACGGCCCTCTCCCTCGCCAACCTCTTTCTCATGACGGTCCTCCTCTTCATCCTCTTTCGCGAGTTGGTGAAGGGCTTCCTGGAATGGCGGCGGCTGCGGGAAGGAGCCCGGTTCCGCACGCGCCTCCTCACGGCCTTCGTCCTCCTGGGACTGCTGCCCTCGCTGCTCCTGTTCATCGGGGCCATCATGCTCATCGAATCCACCGTGGACCGATGGTTCAGCTCACCCGTCAACAGCCTCGCCGCGGCGGGCCAGCAGCTCGTGGACGAATCCATGGACCTCGTGAGGGACCAGACGTACCGGAAGGCCCAGGCCCTCGCCTGGCAGCTTCGCCAGGTCTCCCCCGGAATGCGCCCGGCCCTCGCAGCGCAGCTTTGGAAGGCCGGAGACCTGGACGCCCTCGGCCTGGTGGCCCGCGACGGCACTTTCCTCCTCAAGCTGCCGGCCCAATTTCCGGAGATGAGCGCCTACACGGCCGGCAAGATCTTTCAGCCCGGAGGACTGAAGGGATGGGTGGACCTTTCGCCGGTCCCCACGGTCCTGAGCGGCGTGGTGGTGGATCCGCAGATCGGGGTGGTGGTGGGCGCGACCCTCCCACGCAAGCTCTTTGAACGGGCCCGGTTCATCGCCGAGAACAACCAGCAATACCTCCAGATCAGGAGCCAGAGAAAGGCCCTCAAGACCTCCATGGTGTCCTCCTTCCTGGCCCTCACCCTCCTGGTGACGTTTGTGGCCGTGTGGGTGGGCTCCCGCCTCTCCCGCGAGATCAGCGTGCCCCTTCAGCTTCTTCTGGAAGGAACGAAGGAACTGTCCCGGGGCAACCTCTCCCACCGCATTCCCTACGATGCGAGGGACGAGATCGGCACGGTGGTGGAATCCTTCAACCGGATGACGCGCGAGCTGGAGGTGAGCAAGAGCGAGCTGGAACTGAGCAACGCCGAACTGCGCCTCACCACCGAATCGGCCGAGCGCCGCCGGCGGCACATCGAGACCCTCATGGAGACGCTCAACATCGGCGTGGTCTCCACGGGACCCGACGGTGAGATCCGCACCCTCAACCCGAAGGCCCGGGAGATCCTGGGTGTGGAGCGGGGCCAGTCGCTGCGGAGCGTCGTGTCGCGGCCCGAATGGGCCCCCGTGGGAGCCATCCTCGCGGGCCTGCCCCAGAGGCCCGTCTTCAACCACGAGATGACCCTCAACGCACGGGAAGGCCAGATGATCCTTTCCGTGTCGGCGACCCCCATGAGGGACCCGTCCGGCGAGGTCTTCGGCAACCTCATCATTCTGGAGGACGTGAGCCAGCTCTCCCGCGCCCAGCGCATCGCGGCATGGCAGGAGGCGGCCCAGCGCATGGCCCACGAAATCAAGAATCCGCTCACGCCCATCCGGCTCTCCGCCCAGCGCATCCACAAGAAGGCCCTGGAAAAATCCCCGGACATGGAGGCGGCCGTGATCGAAGGCACGGAGGCCATCGAGAGGGAGGTGGAGGCCATGATGAACATGGTGAACGCCTTCTCCCGATTCGCCCGCCTCCCGGAGCTGCGGCTGAGGCCGTCTTCCCTCCCGGCCTTGATCCGGGACACGGCCGCGGCCTACGAGACGGCCTCGGCGGAAGTCCGCTTCAGCCTGGACATCCCCGACAGCTTCCCCCCCGTGCGCATGGACGTGGAGCACATGGGCCGCGTCTTCAAGAACCTGTTCGAGAACGCCCTTCAGGCCATGGACATGGCGGGTACAGTCAGCATCTCGCTCCGGGAAGACGAGGGCCGGGCCGTGGTCACCGTACGCGATACGGGGCCGGGCATCGATCCCGAGGACCGGTACAAAATGTTCCTCCCCTACTTTTCCACCAAGAAGAAGGGCACCGGCCTTGGCCTGGCCATCGTGGTCCGCATTCTGGAAGAGCACGGGGGCGGCATCCACGTGGACGAAGGCTACGCGGGCGGGGCGGGTTTCATCGTAACGCTGCCGCTTTGAGGCGCAAATGAGAGAAACGCGATGGGGCGAGACGCGGGACGCGAGAGGCAAGGCGCAAGAGGCGCAGCGAAACAGGGAGATGGAAAGATGAGAAGACTGCTCCGTGAGGGCCTGCCTCCGCTCCTGACTCCTCACTCCTCACTCCTCACTTAAGAGGTTCGCATGCCTAAAGGCCGCATTCTGATCGTAGACGACGAGTCGGGCATCCGAAGCACCTTGAGACAGATCCTCCAGGATGAGGGCTACGCCGTAGAGGAGGCGGAGAGCGGCGAAGAAGCCCTCCCGATGGCCGTCCACGGAGATCATGAGGTGATCCTCCTGGACGTATGGCTCCCGGGCATGGACGGCCTTCAAGTCCTGGCCAAGCTCAAGGAAAGCGCCGTGCCGGCGGAGGTCCTGGTCATCTCGGGCCACGGCACCATCGAGACGGCGGTGAAGGCCACCCGGCTCGGCGCCTTCGACTTCATTGAAAAACCGCTCTCCCTGGACCGGGTCATCCTCACCGTGAGCAACGCGCTCAAAAAACGTCGCCTGGAGGAGAAAAACCTCATCCTCCAAGAACGGATGCGCGAGGAAATCACCCTCGTCGGAGAGAGCGAGGCCATCCACAAGCTCAAGGACCAGATCAGGCGGGCCGCGCCCACGGCGGGCCGCGTTCTCGTCTACGGCGAGAACGGCACGGGCAAGGAGCTCGTGGCGCGCCTCATCCACGCCTACAGCGACCGCAACGACGAGCCCTTCGTTGAAGTGAACTG
>JAKBES010000029.1 GCA_021833665.1 Acidobacteriota bacterium | reverse complement strand
GCTGGCCGATTACCGAGTGCGGGTTGGGCTGCGCGACCCCGACTCGAAGAAATATACGGGCACGCCGGACAATTGGGACAAGGCCGAGGCAGCGTGCCGGGAGGCGGCCCAGACCCTGGGCGTGCCCTTCACCGAGGAGCCGGGAGAGGCGGCCTTCTACGGGCCTAAAATCGATTTCATCATCAAGGACGTCATCGGCCGCGAGTGGCAGCTCGGCACCGTGCAGGTGGATTATAATCTTCCGATCCGCTTCGATCTCACCTACACCGGCGCCGATAATACGGCGCACCGACCGGTCATGATTCACCGCGCCCCCTTCGGCTCCATGGAACGGTTCGTCGGCATTCTCATCGAACATTTTAAGGGCGCCTTCCCCCTCTGGCTGGCCCCCGAGCAGGTCCGCCTCCTTCCCATCGCGGACCGACATGTGGCATACTGCGAAGCTGTGGCCGGGGCGCTGCGCGCCGCTGGATTGCGCGTGAGCGTGGATGCGCGGACCGAGAAAACGGGTTACAAGATCCGCGAAGCCCAGCTGCAAAAGGTTCCCTACATGCTCGTCGCGGGTGACCGGGAGCAGGAAAGTTCTTCCGTATCCATGCGAACTCGTACGGGCGGAGACAAGGGCGTGATGCCCGTGGAAGCATTTAAACTGCTCGCCCTGGAACGAACCAGGGCGCGCTCCCTAGAACTGGAATAAGGAGGGCGCTATCCGAGACGCGACGCCAAAAGGACCGCGGGTTAACCGCCAGATCCGGATCAGCCAGATCCGTGTCATCGACGACGACGGCAGCCAGTTGGGGCTCATGACGCCCGACGAAGCCATGGTGATAGCCGAAGGCAAGGGTCTGGACCTGGTGGAGATCGCTCCCACCGCCGTTCCCCCGGTTTGCCGCATCGTCGACTACGGGAAGTTCCTCTACGACGAGAAGAAAAAGGCCGCCGAAGCTCGAAAGAAGCAGAAGCAGATCGTCGTGAAGGAGATCAAGCTCCGGCCCAAGATCGAGGAGCATGACTTCCAGGTCAAGAAGCGACACATCGAGGAGTTCCTCTCGGAGGGGGACAAGGTCAAGATCACGGTCCGGTTCAGGGGCCGGGAGATCGTCCACCCCGAGATGGCCCAAAAGCTCCTCCAGCGTATCGCGACGGAAGTCGTCCAGAAGGGCAAGATCGAGCGGGCGCCGTCCATGGAAGCAAGAACCATGGTCATGCTGCTGACGCCCATTAAGAAGTCGTAGGAATAACCTAGGAGTTGCGCCATGCCCAAGATGAAAACGCACCGCGCCTCGGCCAAGCGCTTCAAAGCCACGGCCACGGGCGAATTTAAGCGGTTCAAGGCGTTCCACCGCCACATTCTAACGTCCAAGGACCGCAAGCGGAAAAACCGCCTCCAGGCCGCCGACACGGTGGACAAGGCCGACCACGCCAAGGTGAAGCGGCTCCTTCCCTACGCCTAAGAACCAGCGCTTGCCCGCAAGCGCGTAGAAATCGGCGCTCCATCTGGAGGCGCCTGAGGAGATGACCCGATGCCTAGAGTCCGCCGCGGCCACCACAAAGTGGAGCGCCGCAAGAAGCTGATGAAGCTTGCCAAGGGCTACTTCGGCTCCAAGCACCGCCTGTACAGGACGGTCAAGGAGCAGGTAGAGCGCTCGCTCAACTTTGCCTTCGCGGGCCGGAAGGTCCGCAAAATCGATTTCCGCCGCCTCTGGATCACCCGCATCAACGCGGGATGCCGCCAGAACGGCATGAGCTACAGCCGGTTCATGGATGGCCTCAAGAAGGCCGACATCACGCTCAACCGGAAGTCGCTCGCGGAGATCGCTCGCACGGACGCGGCCGCTTTTGCGGTCCTTTGCGAGACCGCCAAGAAGGCCATCGCGTAAGCCGATTCGGAAGAACGAAACCCAAGGGGTGCCGAGGGGGAAACCGCCCGGCACCCCGTTTCGCGTCCCCGGACAACCTCCCTTCTCCCCGCTCCCCTTCTTTCCACCTTTCGCCTTTCCCTTTATACTCATGCCATGAGCCTGCTCGGTGACTTCGCCACCATGCCGTTGCCCGACCTCCTCCAGTGGATGGCCATCAGCCAGAAGACGGGGATCCTCCTCCTGCAGCGCCGTGACATCGTGAAGGAAATTTACTTCCGCCTGGGCAAGATCGTGGCTTCGGCCAGCAACGACCCGCGCGAATACTTCGGGCAGTTTCTTCTCTCCTACGGTAAAATCGCCGAGGAAGACCTCATGCGGGCTTTCCAGAAACAAGGAGACACGGGCATCAAGCTGGGCCGGCTCCTGGTCATGGACGGCCTCCTCCAGGAGGACGAAGTGCAGCGATTCCTCCGCATCAAGGCGGAGGAGACCATCTACGACCTCTTCCTTTGGGAGGAGGGCTCGTTCAAGTTCTACAACGACGCGCCGGCCCAGGAAACCCACGTGGCCATCGAAATGGACGTGACCTCCATTATGATGGAAGGCACCCGCCGCTCGGACGAATGGGCGCGCATCAGGAACATCTTCCCCTCCTCCGAAGCGGTGCTCCGCATCCTGCCCGAGGCCCTCACGAGGTCCATCCTCTCGGACCCGCTCTACAACCGCATGGTGCAGCTCCTCGAAAGCCCAAGGCGCATCAGCGACCTGTGCCTCATGTTTCACGCCTCCGACTTCGCCGTGAGCAAGACCCTCTACGATATGTACAGGATGGGCATCGTGGAGGTGCTCGACGTGCCGCCCCCGCCGCGGCCCTCCGAGGTTCTCCTCGAGGAGCAGGGCCGGAGCCTGGCCAACAACGGGTTGAAGCAGTTCAACGCCGGCGAATTCGAGCAGGCCATCGAGACCTTCAAGCAAGTCCTCCTCCTCCAGCCCGGCCACGCTCTGGCGAACTCCATGATTTCCAAAGCCTACAAAGAGATCAAGGCGAGCCTCGTGACGGACGAATTCTCCATCGAGCACCTGCCCTACCTCCGCCGGTCCCTCGGCGATCTGAACGAGCTCTCCTTCACGCCCCAGGAAAACTACATCCTGAACCGCATCAACGGGATGACTTCCGTGCAGTCCATCATCCGCATCTCCCCCATCCAGGAAATCCAGGCGCTGATGATTTTCAAGAAACTCGCCAAGGAGGGGCTGATCGCCTTTCTTCCCCCGCAGGGCGAGGGCCGCCCCCTTTAGCAGATTGCGAAGGCACGCTCTCTGAAAGCCACTCCATCCCTACTCCCATAGCAATTTCAGGACCGCTTCTGGTGCGAGTATGTATTCACACCCCTGTTGACAAGGGACCGTGCCCCGCCCTATCCTGGACGTGTCGTGCGCCGGAGCGCACTCACACCAACGAGGGGAGGAGAGGGATGCATTCCGTTCAGACGATCCTGTTCTGGGTCTTCGTCATCGGCTCGCTGGCTCTGTTCGCCAACACCGCCCAGCGCCGCATCGGCGCCCTCCTGGCGGGCCTCCCGGATAACCGCTTCGACCACCCCTGGACGCGGCTGAAGGGGCTCCTTCTCTACGCGTTTGTCCAAAAGCGGATGGTGCGGGACCGCTACGCCGGTGTCTTCCATCTGCTCATCTTCTGGGGCTTCTGCGTCCTGGCTCTGCGTTCGCTGGGCCTCGTGGCCGAGGGCCTCTTCCCCTCCTTCCACATGACCGAAGCCCTCGGCCCCTGGGGCCTGGGCTACCAGCTCACGAAGGACGTCTTCGAGATCCTGGTCATCGTGGGCATCGGCATGGCCATGCTCAGGCGGGTCTTTTTCCGTCCCGCCCGGCTGGACAACTCTCCGGACGCGTGGGCCACCCTAAGCCTGATCGGCGGCCTCATGGTGACGGACCTGCTGGCGGACGGAGCCTACATCGTCCTCCACAAGCCCGAATGGGCCTCCTGGTCCCCCGCGGGTGAAGCCGTGGCCGGCCTGCTCTCGGGCATGGCGCCGGCGACGCTCTCCGGCTTCTACATGACCATGTGGTGGCTGCACCTGGCCATCCTCTTCGGCTTCCTGAACTTCCTGCCCTACTCCAAACACTTCCACGTGCTCACGGCCCTCTTCAACATCTACTTCCGGGAGCTCGAGCCGAACAAGAACATCAAAAAAATGGACCTTGAGGTGGAGCACTTCGGCGCCAACCGAATCCAGGACTACACCTGGAAGCAGATGCTGGACCTGTACACCTGCACCGAGTGCGGCCGGTGCAAGGAGGTCTGTCCCACGACCCTGACGGGCAAGCCCCTGCGGCCCAAGAATTACGGCAACGACCTCCGGGATTACCTCTACGCCACGCCGCTGGAACAGATGAAGCAGGACAAGCCCGTGCCCGAGGACCGGCTCCTCATCGGCGGCCACGTGCCCGAAGGCGCCAGGTGGGAGCTCGGACACGATGAGCCCCCATGGTCCGAGAAGGAGCTGGGCGGCAAGATCAGCCGGGACACGATTTGGGCGTGCACCACGTGCGGCTATTGCGAGTGGGCCTGCCCGCTCCACATCACCTTCGTGGACAAGCTCGTCCAGATGCGGCGCTACCTTACGCTGGAGGAGAGCGATTTCCCCGCGGAGGCCCAGATCGGCTTCAAGGGCATGGAGCGCCAGGGCAACCCGTGGAACCTGCCTCAGGCCGACCGGGGCAAATGGGCCGACGGGCTGGACGTGCCCGTCATGGCCGAAGAGCCCGAGGTGGAGTACCTGTTCTGGGTGGGCTGCGCGGGCGCATACGACGCCGCCGGACAGAAGGTCTCCACGGCCCTCGCGAAGCTCCTCAAGGCGGCGGGCGTCAAGTTCGCCATTCTCGGCTCGGAGGAGACCTGCACAGGCGACAGCGCCCGCCGGCTGGGCAACGAGTACCTCTTCCAAACCTTGGCCGAGGCCAACATCGAGACGCTCAACGGGTACAAGGTGAAAAAGATCGTCACCAACTGCCCCCACTGCCTGAACACGCTGAAAAACGAATATCCGGCCTTCGGAGGAAATTACCAGGTCGTTCACGGCACGGAGCTCGTGGCCAAGCTGGTCGCCGACGGGCGGCTGAAACTGACCCAGGAAGTGAAGGCCAGCCTGGCCTATCACGATCCCTGTTACCTGGCGCGGTACAACGGCGCGGTGGAAGCCCCCCGAACCCTGCTCAAGGCCATTCCCGGGGTGAAGCTTACGGAGATCAAACAGCACGGCGAGGCGGCCATGTGCTGCGGCGCGGGAGGCGGACGCATGTGGCTGGAGGAAAAACTCGGGTCCCGGATCAACCACCTGCGCCTCGAGCAGGCCATGGAAACCAAGGCCGACGGCGTGGCCGTGGCCTGCCCCTTCTGCAACGTCATGCTCAACAACGCGGCTGGCGAAACGGGACACGAGGGCTTCAACACCACCGACGTGCTCGAACTCGCGGCGCGGGCTCTATCGAACTGAAGACCAAGGCTCTCGCTTTTCCGCTCCAATCAGGGGCCCTTTCGAGGGCCCCTTAGCGTCTCTGCCCGGAGGGGCAGGCGGCGAACAAGCTGCGCCTCTGGGGCCGAGGTGGGGCGACTCCGTAACAAAGCCGGCGGTCCTTGCCGCCCAGCGTCGCCTCTGGTATTCTCATTTCTAGAATGATAACGAGCGGAGAGAGGAGGCGCTTTGAGTTCGGTCGCTCACGCGGACGCGGGCTATGAGCCCTAAGAGACCATCGATGCGCGAAGGGCAGTCTTCCTTCTTGGAAGAGGAACTCTCCGCGCTGCGGGCCGTGGCCATGGCCTGTGCCGAGGAGGCCGACGCGGACCGGCTGATCGAGCGGGTCACGGAAACCATCAGCCACGCCTTTCACCTCTCTAATTTCGGAGTCGTCCTTCTGGACGGAGAAACGGGGGAGCTCCGTGATCACTCGTCTTACCGGTACCAGGAGGGAGGCCATCGGCTCTCTCTGCGGTTGGGGGAGGGCATCGTAGGAACCGTGGCTGCAAGCGGCATGCCCATCCGGACTCCCGACGTTGCCAAGGAACCGGCTTATCTTGAAGGCAATCCACGAACCCGCTCCGAGCTGTGCGTCCCCCTCAAAGCTGGCGGGCGGGTCGTTGGAGTCATCAATGCCGAGAGCTCCGATTTGAACGCCTTTCAGAAAGCCGATGAGCATCTTCTGGTCACCCTGGCGGGCCTTCTTGCACCGGCTCTCGTGCGCCTTCGTGATGAGCAGGTGATCCGCCTGAGCGAGGAACGCCATCGCGTCCTCTACGAGGAAAATCCGGCCGTCTATTTCATGGTGGATCCGCAGGGAATCGTTCTTTCCATCAACAGATCAGGCGCGGAACAGCTTGGATATGCCGCCGAGGAGCTGGCGGGACGGCCCCTCGACCTATTTTGCTACGCGGAGGATCGGAACACGCTCCACGAGTTCCTCGCGGGAAGCTTGGAACATGAAGGCGAAGTGGCACGCTGGGAAGGCCGTAAGGTCCGCAAGGACGGCGGCCTGCTCTGGGTGAAGACGATGGCCCGCGCGGTCCGCTCTCCCCGGGGCGCGCCGGTCATTCTCGTGGCCTGTGAGGACATTACTCACAGCAGGGACGCGGAAGGGCGGTATCGCGGCATCTTCGAAAACGCCAACGAGGGCATCATCCAGGCCACTTGCGAGGGATTGATCCTCGATGCCAATCCCGCGATGGCCCGAATGCTTGGAGACAGCAGCGTCCAAGATCTGTTGGCCCGCGTCTCGGATGTGGGGAAGCAGATCTACGCCGACGGGGATCTTCGGAAAGTCCTCGTTCAACGGCTCGCGGCGAAAATCCCCATTCGTGGCGTCGAAGCGCAGTTCCGCCGAAAGGATGGCGGGTGTCTCTGGGTGTCCCTAAGCCTGGTGGCAGTCCGCAATGAACTGGGTGAAATGATAGCCATCAACGGACTGGCAACCGACATCACCGACCGCAAGAAGACCGAGGACCGGCTTTTTGAGGCCCAGAAACAGTTGGAAGCGGTCATTGAGGGCTCGCCGATCCCGCAGTTCTTCATCGGAAGGGACCACCGCGTGGTCTATTGGAACCGCGCACTCGAAGCATGTACCGGAATCTCGGCGAAGGACATGATTGGGACGAACTCGCACTGGAAGGCATTCTACTCCAAACGGAGACCCTGCCTGGCCGACCTGCTCATCGGAAACAATCTGGAGGCCATCCAGAGGTGGTATGCGGAAAAGGCCCGCCCATCCAGCCTTCTAAAGGGCGCTTTCGAAGCCACCGATTTCTTTGCTAGCCTCGGGAGCCAGGGCCGCTGGCTTTCTTTCACCGCTGTCGCTATAGGCGATTCCAAGGGGGAGGTTTTGGGAGCCCTTGAAACCGTAGAAGACGTCACAGAAAGGATCCGTTCGGAAGATGCTCTGCGTAAGAGCGAGATGCGGCACCGCCACCTGGTGGAAGCCTCCCCTTACGCTGTCGTGGTTCATTGTAAGGGTAAGATCGTGTTCGCCAACTCAGTCTGCATCAGCCTCATTGGCGCGAAGAGCCAAGACGCCCTGCTGGGAAGAAGCATTTTTGATTTTGTCCACCCTGACTATCGAGATTTCGTCAGTAGCCGCATAGCCGCTCAACTCAATGAAGGCAAGATGGCCCCACTGGCGGAGGAAACATTCCTTCGCTTGGACGGTTCCTCCATTAGGGTGGAGGTGGCGGCCAGTACAGCTACCTACGATGGGAAACCCGCCATCATCTCGACATTCCGGGACATATCCGGGCGGAAACGCCTGGAGGATCTCCTTCGTCTGCAGGGCAAAGCCTTTGAAACCATGCAGCTTGGGGTCACCATCACGAACCCCGAAGGCGTCATCCTCTACACCAACCCGGCTGAAGCGAGAATGCACGGCTACAAGGATGCCCAGGAACTCCTTGGCAGAGAGGCCCGCGCACTTTCCCCTAAGATTCTCTGGGGAAACCCTCCCACTGAACAAAGGAGCTGGGTCAGGGAGAGCCTCAACATTCGGAAAGATGGTACGACCTTCCCCGTGCGGCTGGTTACAGACCCCGTCGTTACAGAGGCCGGGCGTTGCATCGGCACGGTAACCCTGTGCGAGGACATCGAGGCTCGCAGGGCTCTGGAAGGAAAGCTGAAGAAGCTTTCTTTGGCCGTGGAGCAAAGCCAGATCTCCATCATCATGGCCGATAAGGACGGCACCATCGAGTACGTGAACCCCTGCTTTACGCAAGTGACAGGCTACGAGGCTTCCGAGGTGATCGGCAAAAAACCGAGCCTTTTAAAGAGTGGCGTGCATGGCGTCGCCTTCTATAGGGAAATTTGGGACACCCTCACCATGGGCGGAGTCTGGCTCGGCCATTTCATCAACCGCCGGAAGGACGGCGCGCTCATAGACCAGGAGGCGACCATCTCTTCCATCCGGGACTCTGCCGGTAACCTTACGGGTTACATCGCCCTCGAAAAGGACGTCACGGAAGAGATGGCCCTGCGGCGGAAACTCGCCAGGGCGCAAGAAATGGAAATCCTCGGGCGGCTCGTGGCGGCCGTGGCCCACGAGGTGCGCAACCCGCTCAATGCCATTCAGGCCACGACCGATGTCCTTGACCAGGACCTCCGCTCCAACCAGGATCTAGCCCCGTTGCTGAACATCATCCATACCCAGGTTGATCGTCTGGCTCTCCTCATGCAGGATCTTCTTGAGCTGGGCAAGCCCGTCCCCCCCGCAAATTTCCGCCGCGAGTCCGTCCTTGATCTGCTCACCGTCTCTTGCGGGATATGGAAGCATAGCCAACCACCGGGCACCTGGGAGCTTTTGGTGCACCCTGCCATACCCGGTACGCTATGTGTTGCGGGGGACGCCCCCAAGTTGCAGCAGGTCATCCTCAATCTCTTGGAAAACGCTGCCCAGCACAGCCCGGCTGGGAGCCGTATCATCATGTCCGCATGCGCCGAGGCGAACCAAGTGGCGATCACGGTCCGAGACGCTGGCCGGGGCATTAACCCGATCGACCTCCCCAACGTGTTCCAGCCTTTTTTCACCAAGAGGAAGGGAGGAACGGGCCTCGGCCTCAGCCTGGTCCAGCATATCGTGGAGGCGCACGGAGGCTCCGTGACCATCGAGAACAACGATCCGCCGCCAGGATGCACGGCGACCATCCGGCTCCCCGCTACTGCTGAGGAGGGATGACATGAAACCCGCCCTCCTGCTGGTGGATGATGAAGAGCCGATCCGGATTTCCTTCGGGCGCTATTTGGAACGGGCCGGATTCTTGGTGCGGGGCGCCGCCGACTTGGCCGAAGCCCGGGAGACCATGTCCGCCCAACGCTTTGACGCCATCCTCCTGGACGTAAATCTCCCAGACGGCAACGGCCTGGACTGGATCGTGGAGCTGCGCGAATCCTTTCCTCAGGCGGCGATCATCGTCATCACGGGGCGGGGAGATATTCCCCAGGCGGTCGAAGCCATGCGCAGAGGTGCGGACCACTTTCTCGCCAAACCCGTGAGCATGCCCGACCTGGAGGTATTCCTCCGAAAAGGGCTTGAATTGGGCCACCTGCGGCGCTCGCGGCATGCCCAGCAGCGCCTTGCCCCTCCATCCGGAATCTTTTTCGGCGAGAGTTCTTCCATGAGCGAGGTTAAGAGCCTCGCCGACTTGGCCTCGGAAAGCGACGCGCCCATTGTCCTGGAAGGGGAAACGGGGGTTGGAAAGGGGGTTCTGGCACGGTACATCCACGAACACGGCGCACGCCGAACGGAGCCCTTAGTGGAAATCAACTGTTCCAGCCTCCGAGGCGACCTTCTTGCGAGCGAACTCTTCGGCCACGCCCGGGGTGCCTTTACCAGCGCCAACGAAGGACGGGAGGGGCTCCTTGACGTGGCCGACAGAGGGACACTTTTTCTGGATGAGATCGGTGACATGGATCTTGCGGTCCAATCCCAGTTTCTGAAAGTTCTGGAGGAGAAATGCTACCGGCGCCTGGGTGAAACCCGCGAACGCCGAAGCGACTTCAGGCCCATCTTCGCGACCAACCGCACCCTGTTTGAGGACGTGCGCCTGGGCCGCTTTCGCAAGGACCTCTATTTTCGTGTCCAGGTCTTCCCCATCCACATTCCGCCCCTGCGTGACCGCCCGGATGATATCGGCCCTCTGATGCGCTTTCTGTTGCGCGGGATGGGTGCTGATCACGCGTCCGTTGCCCCCGAGGCCCTTGTCCTCCTGCAGGACTATACCTGGCCCGGAAATGTGCGCGAGCTCAAGAACGTCCTTGAACGGGCCCTCCTACTTTCCCGCAGGGGTCCCATGGGACCCGAACACTTCCCCGGCCTCGAAACGCAGGCCCGCCTTGGAAGTGTGGGCAATTCCCGTCCCTCCTCCGTGGCACCCGGCCCTGCGGAGATTCTCGAAGCCGTCCGCCACGCCGGAGGCGACACAAGGAAGGCCGCCACGGCCCTGGGAATCTCCCGAGCCACCCTGTATCGCCGCATCAAAGGACTTAACCCCTAACATCCGCCATCAGCCCCGCTAGCATTCTCGCCATTCTCACCATGAGAACCGTCCGGCCGCGGGCATCGTCGGCGCCCCTTGAGAATCGCCTGAGACCGGCACGCTGTCCCAACCTTCGCATCCCCTTTGTTTTCAGTCATGTCCTGCAATTCAGCCATGGCACACGTGTTGCTTTCCCTAGACCCTCGGCCGCCAGGACGCTTGCGGTGCTCACTTTCGCCGTGCCTTTTGAGGAGTCCATGAATGCAGAAGAAGCTGCTGATCGTTGATGACGAAGAATCCACCCTCTTGGCCCTCAAGCGGCTTCTCGGCAGCCCGCGTCTGGAGGTGGACGTCAGCCAGACCCTGGAGGAGGCGGAGGAGAAGATCAGAGCCGGAGGATACGACGTGGTCATCGCCGATCTCAGGCTCACGGGCATCCTTGGCGAAGAAGGCCTGGAGATCATCCAGTACGTAAGAGACCACAGCCCGCAGACGAACGTGATTCTGGTCACCGGCTACGGAGATCCCGCCATCATGCAGCGCGCCTTTTCCTTGGGCGCGGCGTTCTATTTCGAAAAGCCCGTCAAGTCCAGCGTCTTGACAGAGGCGCTCAGGAGCCTGGGGCTGGAGATCGTTTCATGCTGAAGCAGGCTGAGAACCACCAGGTCAGGGAACTTCTTCACCGGGGTTTCTACTCCATGGCCTTTCAGCCCATAAGAGAAACCCACACGGCCCGTCCTTTCGGGTTTGAGGCTTTGCTGCGCGGTCCGGCGGATACGCCCCTCGCCCATCCGCAGAGGCTTTTCCATGAGCGCGCCTACCTGGACCCGGATCTTCTTCTCAACCTGGACATGGCATGCCTAGGGGCCGCTCTCCGCGCGGGACGCGTTCTCAACACGTCAACGAAACTGTTCATCAACATCCATGGCACCACTCTTCTGGACCTGGTAGCCAATCAAAACGACCTTCTGGCGTTGCTCAGAGAAGTCCACCTCGACCCCAGCCGCCTCGTGCTGGAGATCTCCGAGTCCACCGAGAGCGCGAGTCTTGTTCAAATCGCCTCCAGCCTGAACGACCTAAAGAAATTGGGCATCCAGTTCGCCCTGGACGACGTGGGAAGCTCCTTTCCCTGGCTTGACCATCTTCTCTGGCTGGCCCCCGATTACCTGAAGCTGGATCATGCCCTTGCCCGAGACTTGCACACTTCGGCCAGAAAGCAGCGCCTGCTCACAGCCCTTTGCGAGATGGCCGAGAGCTTGGGCGCGCGGTGTATCGTTGAAGGGGTCGAGAGCCCCGAAGACTGGCACACCGTCTGCGACCTTGGAATCCCTTATGCCCAGGGGTTTTGGCTGGGATATCCCTGTCCCGCGAGTGACTGGACCAAAGGAGATGGTTCTGCCATCGGCCAGACCGGTGTGGCCGTCGTGTACGAGCCGCGCCGCACCGAAGACAATGGAGGAGAGCTGCGATGACATTGAACAAGATCCTGGTGGTGGAGGATTCGGAGCTGCTCCACCGGATGTACGACCTCATTTTTATGCGGTACAAGGCCCAGGGCGGGACCATCATCCACGCGTTCGACGGCCAGGATGCCCTCCACCGCCTCGCCGACCATCCGGACGTGGATTTGATCGTTCTGGACATCAATATGCCGGTCATGAGCGGCCTTGAGTTTCTCCTTTACTGCAAGCGGGAAAAGGTCTTCGAGAGCATTCCAGTCATCATCATTAGTACGGAAGGCAAGGAGGAGGATACCATCCGGGGCCTCCAGGCGGGAGCTCGCGCCTACCTCACCAAGCCGTTCCAGCCCACGGACCTCCATAAGCTCATCGACCGCATCTTTTCCCGGACCGAAGAACCATCGCGACAGGCCCCCAGGGCCAGAGAACTATGATGACGGCAAATCCCTTCGAGGGGCTTCTTTCCGACTTCCTGCTCGAAGCCGAAGAGCGCATCGCGTGCGTGGAGGCGGCCCTTCTTTCCCTCTCCAACGCCCCACTTGAAGGTGCCCGTCCCATCCTGGACGAGATCCGGCGAGAGCTCCACACCCTGAAGGGCAACTCGGGCATGATGGGCTTGAAGTCCATTCAGGCTCTGTGCCACCAGATCGAGAACGACGTTGAGGCGATCGATCCGCGGGAACCGCGAGTGGATGCGGTCCTGTCGGGACTCGACGCTCTCCGTTCGGCGCTCCGGTCCAGTCCACCTGAAGGCACGTCGCACCAGGAGCCCGAAGCACCGTCAGCCACAATTCCATCCCACTCGACAGACCTCCCCGATGCGATGCATGGCAGTGTTCGGGTGCCCTTCACGGCCCTGGATGCCATGGTGGACCTGCTCGCCGAGATGGTGATTTTCAAGAACCGGCTCAGTGACGCCGTGTCTAAGGGCCGCCTTGGGCGGGACCAGAACCAGGCTTGGGACGAGGTGGTGGTGGCGCAAGAAGCCCTCGGAAAAACACTGGCACTCATTCAGGACCACGTCATGCGCCTCCGCATGGTGCCGCTCCAAAGCCTCTTCGGACACCTTCGCAGGATTGTCCACGACGAGGGTGTGCGCACAGGGAAGGACATTCAATTCGAAGCTGATGGCGGCGACACCCCGCTCGACAAGGCGCTCCTTGAGGTGGCCAACGAGGCGCTGGGACACATGGTGCGCAACGCGGTGGTTCATGGCATCGAAACCCGTGAGGCCCGCGAGGCCGCGGGGAAACCCCGGACGGGGCTCGTCCGGCTTTCGGCCGTGGCTCATGCCAATGAGGTTTGGATAGACGTGGAGGATGACGGCGCCGGCGTGGACTACGGCGAGCTTGCGGCTGCGGCGAGGGCACGAGGTATCGCCGTATCCTCTGGAGAGGACATCCTCCAGCTCCTCTTCCTCCCCGGCTTCAGCACGCACGAGGGAACAGACCTGGGAGCGGGCCGTGGCATGGGGTTGCCGGCCGCCGTGGAGTCGGCTAGGCGGCTGGGAGGGCGGATGGAAGTCACCACCGGGCAGGGGCTAGGAAGCCGCTTCCGGGTCCGCCTTCCCCTCAGCGTGTCCATCTCCCGGGCACTCATGCTGCACGCCGACGGAGAGGAGTACGCCCTCCCGCTTTCATCCATTGTGGAAAGCCTGCACTTCCATCCTGGTGATGCCCACCTCTTGAGCCAGGCCGGAGTGTTGTCATGGCGAAAGGAGGTCCTCCCTCTTCTGGATCTCGGGCACACCTTCGGAACCGCCGGACAAATGAGGTCCAGCGGGTATGCCGTGGTCATCGAGGCCGACGGGAAGCGTCGCGGCCTCTTGGCCGACGAACTGACGGGCATCAGGGACATCGTAGTCAAGCGGTTGGACGAGGCGGTGGGAACACCTTCAGGAGTCTCCGGGTCCACCATCCTGGGTGACGGACGCGTAGTCCTCATTCTGGACCCGCGAGGGCTCATGGAGATCAGCCCAAACATTGAACCGCCGACCTGACCGGACTGGCTGGCAAGAGGAGACGGAGCGATGAGCAACAGGCCCAGAAAGACCGAGGAAGGCAGCAAAACAGTTCAACTTCCGCCATCGGGCTTGGCCGAGGATATCCTCCGCGGCAGCTCGGCGGAAGAGCAGCAGCAGCACCATGGGCCTGATCAGATCTATGCCTTCGCGGACAGTCTGAAGGCAAGCGAACGGGACGAGGATACACGAGCGCGTGAAGCCCGAATGGAGACGTGGGTCACGTTTTCCTTGGGCGCAGAATCCTTCGGCCTTCCAGTAAGCCACGTCCAGGAAATCCTCCGCGTGGCAGCCATCACGAGAGTACCCCATGCCCCCAAGTCCATTCGCGGCGTCACCAATATGCGGGGCCGGGTCCTTCCCGTAGTGGATCTGCGAGTCCGCCTTGGACTGCCCGAGACCGACCTAACGGCACACAACCGAATTCTGGTCGCGTCTTCAAGAGGGCGCCAGATTGGCCTCCTGGTGGACGCCGTTCAGCAGGTCACGCGCATCGACATCGAGGCCGTCCAACCGCCACCGCCCGATGTCATGACTAAACAATCCGACTACATAAAGGGCGTGTACAACGTGCAGGACGGCCTGATCATCATGCTTCTGGTGGACCGCGTCCTGCTGATTCATGACGCCCTGCAAGGCAATTTAACCCAAGATCAGGACTGAGGAGGCTTCCATGAAGTGGTTTCTAAACCAGAACGTCGGGGTCAAACTCATTGGCACATTCCTCTTGATGGCCGCCCTCGTGGTGTTCGTGGGGGTCAGGGGCATCCAGAATCTTAAATCCGTCTTTCACCAGGCCGACGCAATGTATCAGGATGGGTTGATCCCGAGCCAACAACTCGGGCTGGCGGCCGCCAATTACCAACATTCGCGCTTTGTCCGTTACGAGATGGCCGTGTCTTGCGACGATCCCATCAAGCTCGCGGAATTGTCTCAGGGATTAAAAAAGGACCTGGCCGACGTCGGATCCGAGATGGACGCCTTCGCGCAGGGACAACGCTCCACCGACGAGCAGCGCCTTCTGGACACCTTTAGGGAAGATTACGCGCTGCTTAAGAACAACGTGGGCATTCTTGAGGGGATCTTGAACAGGCCCGGGATAGAGACGGCGGCGAGGCAGGCGGAAGCGTTCAAGCACCTTCAGGATCACACAGTACTCCAGACAGCTACCCGCCTACGGGAGACTTTGGATCGTCTTATTGCGATCCAGGCCAAGAACCGCCTGGGGTTGCGTGACGAGGCTGCCAAACTCTACGACAATCAGAGGCAGGTCTTTTTCGTCCTCATCGTTCTAAGTGTTTTCGCCGCGATCGTAATCGGGATCATCATCTCCCGCATGATCACCGTTCCCTTAAAGTCGGTGCAGGAGGCTCTCGATCGAGTGAGCACCGGATCATATGAGGTGCCGCCGCTGGACACGAACCGCAGGGATGAGCTTGGAAGTCTCGCGCAGTCTGTCGAAAAGATGGTCAAAATCTTACGGGGCAACATGGCCGACATACAAAGCGCTATGGAAGACGCCCGGCAGAAGGCGGAACTCCTCGACAAGGTCCCCACGCCTATCGTGGCCATGGACAAGGACTTCACTGTTCTCTTTGCCAATAAGGCAGCGGCCAATGCCGTCGGAAAGAATGTTAGCACATGCGTGGGTTCGAAATGCTTCGCGTTGTTTGACACTCCCCACTGCAACACGCCGGAATGCCGAGTGAGCCAAGCCATTGCTCGTGACGGCGTGTTCACTGGAGAAACGGTTTCCCGTGGCGCTGGCAACCTCCCCATACAATACTCGGGAGCTCCGTTGAAAGACAGTGCTGGCAAAATCGTCGGAGCGCTGGAATATGTCGTGGACATCACGGCTCTGAAGGACAAGGAAGAGTACCTCTCCAAGAACGCAAAAGTCATCAGCGCGGCGATGGAGCAGGTGGCGGAAAAAGGCGACCTGCGCGTGTCCTTGCAAAAGGAAAAGACAGATGACATGGGGATGATCTTCGACCGGATCAACTCCATGGTATTGAGCCAGCGTGAGATCGCCGACATAGCGACTAGGATTTCCCAAGGCGACCTTTCTGCGTCGGTAAAGCCAAAATCCGAACATGATCTCTTTGGAAAGGCCTTTCAGGGCATGATGGAGTATCTCCGGGAAGCGGCCAGCGCCTTGGACAAGGTGGGAAAGGGTGACCTTCGCGTGAAGGTTGAGCCAAGGTCAGGACAGGACTTGATGAACACCTCAATGCTTCAGATGCTGGAGAGTTTGCGGCGCATCATGTCAGACCTAAAACAATCGTCCACGACGGTGGCTACCTCGGCAGACGAAATCTCCGCTTCGGCGGTTCAGATCACCAAGGGCGCCGAGAGCCAGTCAACTGCTACCGACGAAACCTCTTCGACAATGGTGGAGATGGCAAGCCAAATCGACAATGTCTCCAAGTCGGCCATGGCTCTGGCTGCCAACGTAGATGAGACCTCGTCATCGGTCCAGGAGATGGGCGCTTCCATCGAGCAGGTGGCCAAGAATGGCGAAAACCTCCTCTCCTCCGTGGACGAGACCAGCGCCACGATCGAGCAGATGGCCGCCTCCATCCGCTCCGTGGCGGGCAAGGTGAAGGTGGTGGACGACGTGAGCCGCGAGGCTTCCCGCGTCGCCAGTGAGGGCGGCGGTGAACTGTCCCGGGTCATCAACGGCATCGGCGCGAGCAGCAAGGACATCGGCAAGATCGTGAAGATCATCGAGGAGATCGCCGACCAGACCAATCTCCTCGCACTCAACGCCGCCATCGAAGCCGCACGCGCCGGCGAAGCGGGCAAGGGGTTCGCGGTAGTGGCCGAAGAGGTGAAGCGATTGGCCGAGCGCTCCATGAATTCGACACGGGAAATCTCCGCGTTCGTGGAGACGGTCCAAAAAGACGTGGGCCAGGCCGTGAATCTGACGGAGGGGGTCCTTAAAGAGATCGTTGCCTCCGTGGGCAAGAGCTCCACTCTCGTGGGCGAGGTGTTCACCGCCACGCAGGAGCAGAATACGGGCGCTGGCCAAGTCATTAAGACGGCTTCCAACATGCAGCACGTAACGCGGGAATTGGCCTCAGCCGCCAAGGAGCAGGCGGGAGGCGCGAAAGATATCATGAAGGCCGTGGAGACCATGAACCGGATGACCCAGCAGGTTGCTGATGCGACCCTCGAACAGAAGAAGGGTGGAGACATGGTCGTCAAGGCTGTCGAATCAATCGCCCAGGTGGCCCAACAGAACCTCTCGGCGACCGAGCAGCTGTCCAAGGCAACCGTCAACCTCGCCAAGGAAGCAGAGCGCCTGCAGAAACTGGCCGACCAGTTCACGGTCTAACTTTGATCGCAACAGCGGGGGACCGACTATGAGCCAAGGCACCACTCAGGTTCCGCCAGAGCCCACGTGGGAAGAGTGCATGGAACTCATCCACGGGCTGCCAGGCATGTCCCTGGAGGAAAAAAAGGCGGCCATTGAGACGATGATTCGCAACCCGAGCCCCGGCATCAGGCAACGCGCCCTGAGCGTTGGAGCGGCCGTCGTCCCTGAAGACCTCCTGGTAGCATATCTCCGTGAGGAAGGCGACGACGTCCTGCGGAACGCCGGCCTCGAAATGCTCAAACTTCGCGGCGCTCAGGCCTTCGGACTGGCCGTGCATTTGCTGAGCGACGGCGATCCCGACGTGATCCTCCAAGCCGTGGCGGTTCTTGATCATTTGAGGGATCCGCGGGCCCTGGAACCCCTTCGCGCCATTCTTCGCCATGGCGACCCGAACCTCCTCCACCACACGCTCGTTGCCATCGGCCGGCTGGGTGACGCGCGCGCCTTGACTGACATCCTTCCCTTCCTGAAGGCCGATCCCTGGCTTCAGATGGCCGCCGTGAACGCTCTTGGCGATCTTCGTTGCAGCGCGGCGATTACGAAACTTCGCGGCTTGCTGTCTGACCCCTTTCTCGGGCCCATGGCATCCGAAGCGATCGCCCGCATCGGAGGCGCTCGAGCGTTTCAAGCGCTCTCGGCCTATTGGCTGGCCATTGAGGACACTCCCGAAGGGGATGGCATGGTAGGCCTCCTCCTCCATGTGATCGAGGGGTTGCCAAAGGCGCCCATGGAGCCGCCCCACCTTCGTTTCGCCCTCGCCCAGCGCCTGAGCTCGCCCGATGAGGCACTCCGGGCCGCGGCCGCAGCGAGCCTGCTCGGCCTGGGTCCGGGATCGGAGGATGACCTCGCTCTTAAGATCCTCGCCGCCCGCCCCGTAGCAACTTCGGAACCACCCGCCTGCCTCACGCGCCGCGGTGACCTCATTGCCAGGCTCCTTCGGAGCCCGGACCTGAGAGCGGCGTGGGGCCTCGGCCTGGCCGCCCGCTATCCTCATTCACCCGTCACGGACGATCTTCGCGCCGCGCTGTCCAGCGAGGCCGCTCTGTTTCATCCGGAGATGGTCGTCCAGACCCTCCAACGCACTAGGAGGCCGGAGCTTGCCCCCGATATTCTCTCCCTCTATCTCCAGCTCGGCCAAGCGGGCCGCAAGCTGCTGCATCCCCTCTTTATTTCGTACAGAAAGCCTCTGCATCAAGCCCTCCGTTTCCGCGCGGACCTGGACATCGAGGACAAACTCGCCCTATCGGCCCGTGTCGCGAACAAACCGGGTGAAACCCTTCGCCAGATTGCCCTTCTGCCTCCCGAGCCCAGGGCTCGCGTATTGGACCAGATCCTGGATTGCAAGGGATTTGTCCAGCACACCCTGTGGCAGTCATGG
The DNA here is from genome assembly GCA_021833665.1 of Acidobacteriota bacterium. GTDB lineage: Bacteria > Acidobacteriota > UBA4820 > UBA4820 > DSQY01 > JAKAJA01. Next base: position 2,441 of record JAKBES010000029.1, on the reverse strand, counting down.
GTCCAGGAAGATCCGGGCCGGTTCCTTCCCCTGGCCACGGAAGCCGCTGTCTCAGGCCAAACGGACCTCATGCCTCTGCTCCGACAGTGTCTTGGCAGAGAACCTCGGGCCGAATTGATCCGATGCGCGGGACGATTAAAGGACAGTGTAAGCGTGCCCCTTCTGGCCGTTCATTTGGAGGAGGCTGCCCCCTTGGTCCGCGCCCTCATCGTTGAAAGCCTTGGAGAAATCGGAGGCTCAGAGGCCCGTTCACTCCTCAAAGCAGAGATCGTCCGCGGCCCCGCGAGCCAGACACGAGGCGCTTACCGTGCACTTTCGCTCTGCGCCACGGATGAAGAATCGGACCTGTTCAGGGCCTGCTTGACCCACGCGGACTGGGCCATCCGCTTGGCCGCCGTCGAGGCGCTCGCCCGCCTCACCGGCCCGGACAACCTGGGCGCCGTGGCCGCCCTGGCCGGCGATCCCATGCCCGTGGTAGCCCAGCGGGTTAGAGCCGTTCTGGAGTCCGCATGATCCCTAGTGGAGCGAATGACCGTCCGGTGATGAGCCCCGAGGAGTACGAACTCCTTAATGAGTACCTCTCAGCCCACTTTGGGCTCAGCTTCCCTGACCACAAGAAGGAGATTCTGGAGTCAAGGCTTGCGCCGCGCCTCCGCGAACTGAAGCTCACCCGCTTCACGGACTACTACATTCTGCTCCAATACAGTACCAACGGAACTTCGGAGATCAGGAACCTGGCCCGCCTGGTCACCAACAACGAGACCTATTTCTTCAGGGAAACGCACCAGTTCGACGCATTGTTCTCCCATGCCTTGGACGAGCTGAAAGCCCGCGCCACGGAACCCGAGGTTCTGAGAGTCCTCGTGGCTGGATGTTCTTCGGGAGAGGAACCTTATACGTTCAACATCTTCGCCAAGGAAAACCAGTTCAGGATGTGGGGCCATCGCCTGGAAATCCAGGCCTTCGACCTTGACGCGGACCGTGTCGAACAGGCTCGGCAGGCTGAGTACGGGCCCTCCTCCATGCGATCCCTGGATGAAACCCAGACGGCGAAGTACTTCACGACCCCGGCACCTCAGCGCTATGCCCTCAAACCCATGTTCAGGACCGGCATTGAGTTCTCTGTGGGCAATATCCTACAGTTAGAAACCTACTTCCACGGACAATGCTTCGACGCGGTCTTTTGCAGAAACGTCCTGATTTACTTCGCCGAGCTCGCCTTGCATCAGGCCATTGCTCATTTCGCCCAGTGCCTGCGGCCGGGCGGCCTGCTTTTCCTGGGCCACTCGGAGTCCATCATTGGCGTATCGAAGTACTTCGAACCCATCAGGCTGGGAGATACGATCGTCTACAAGAGGACGGCCCTTTGAAAAGAATCCGCCTGGCGATCGTGGACGACTCTGCCTTCATCCGAAAGGCACTCAATCGGGTCCTCGAAGAGGAGCGCCGAATCGCCGTCGTGGGTACCGCTTCTTCCGCCGAAGAGCTCCTTGCACACATCAGTGCGTGGAGGCCCGACGTCATCACGCTCGACCTGTCCATGCCTGGCATGGGCGGCTTGGCCGCACTTGATCTGATCCGGGGCTGGAGGCCCGTGCCCGTCATCATTTTATCCACCCATTCGGGCAAGGACGCGCCCCTCACCATTGAGGCTCTTCACCGCGGCGCCGTGGATTTCATTGATAAGCAGCGGTACTCATTGGTGGATTTCGATGCCCTGCGAACGGTTTTGGTGGATAAGATCATTCAGGTTACAGGAAATTCCTTAGCTTCTCCCGAGCCCCTTGTTCCCAGCCGGGAGCAGACCCCTCCCCTGCCCTTATCATCCGCTGCGGACCCTTATCAAGCGTTCACCCTTCTGCTCATTGGTGCCTCCACCGGTGGCCCTCCCGCGATCCAGAGAATCCTCGAAGATTTTGGTCAGGGTCTGGGCATTCCCATTGTTGTAGTCCAGCACATGCCCGCCGGTTTCACCAAGCCCTTCGCCGAGCGCCTGAACACTCATCTCCCCATGCCCGTGCGAGAGGCGGCTCATGGCGAATTTCTTGACGCGGGTACCGTGTACATTGCACCCACGGGGTCCCACCTAAGGGTCCGCAAACAAAGTGCGCGCTGGCAGTCCCTGCTCACCCGATACCCGGAATCCCTCCCTCACCGGCCGAGTGTGGATGTCCTCTTTGAGTCCGCGAGCCCTTATGGGACGGAGGTCTTGGCAGCACTGCTCACCGGGATGGGACGGGACGGTGCGGAAGGCATGCTCGACCTTGCCCAAGGTGGCGCCTATACCCTGGTCCAAAGCGAGGCTTCATGTATCGTCTACGGCATGCCTAAAGCAGCGATGCAGTTGGGAGCCGCCAGGGACCAGGCACCCCTGGAACGCATCGGGCCCCGGCTCAAGGAACTGCTCGGCCGTACTCGCTAGGAGAACACCCAGGTCATCA
>JAKBES010000273.1 GCA_021833665.1 Acidobacteriota bacterium | reverse complement strand
AATCCCGCCATAAGGGCGCCCTCGGGAAGCCCGAGGAGGGGGAGGGCGACCAGCGCCCCCAGAAACGAGCCGGCGGCTCCTCCCAGCACGTCCGCGGCGTAGAGAGAGCCCGCCGCCCCAGCCCCTTCGGTGCCGGAGCTTGCGTAGGCGAAAAGGGCGCCCACGAAGGCCCCCGCGCACGCCAGGAGGCCGAGGCTCACGGGCAAACCCCGCGGCGCCCCGTACCGTAGGATCCCCGCCGCAATGGCGCCGAGGAGGGCCATCCCCAGGAGCAAGGCAAGACCCGTCCCCGCCCGCGGAGCGGCTTTGCCGATTCGTTTTTGTCCCACGGCCCAAGTACCGGCGCTCAGGCCTGCCATGAAAGCGCAGAGGAGAAGGCCCATGTCCTGGAAGAGAACGCCGCCGCGCGCTTGGTATCCCAGGAGAATGGCCCCCTCCAGCACCATCCCCGCGAAGCCGGCCATGGCCACCAGCATCTCTCCCCGCCACTGGCCCCGCCGGCTCGCCCATGCGCAGGCCAGCGCCCATCCCAGCGCGGGCATGATCATCCAGGCCCATGCCGCCTCGCCCAAAGCGCCCGGCCCGGACACCCGCCCCAGGGCCGGGATGAAGCGAGAGAGCCACAGAAGCAGGGTGAAGGGGTAGCACACGGGCCGGGCGTCCGTATTCTCGGGAGCCTGGTTTTCCCTCACGGCCGCCTCGATCTCGGCCACCCTGTCGTTGGTGATGAGGTAGCGGACGTAGGCGGGTGACACCAGGCGGGCGGCGATGTCTCTGGCCGCCAACCGCCCGGCGAGCACCGCGGGATCCCTCACGAGGGGCGAGGCTGAGGCCAGAATGAGGTTCACCGTCCCGGGCAGCACCAGGACGTCTCCGAAGGCCTCCCGCGCCGCCCGGCAGATGCTGGCGTTGCGAGCCGCCAGGGCGGGACTCCACAGGTTTTCAGCGGACCGCAAGCGGAAGGCGAGGACACCTCCGGGGGCCAGCCGCGCCCGGCACGCGGTGAAGAACTCCCGCGTGTAATACCGGTTGGTCTGGCCTGAGGAGGGCTCGGGCATGGAGCTGAGAATGAGGTCGAAGGCGCCGGTCCCCAGCAGGGCGCGGCGTGGGTCGCCTATGTTCAGGGACACGCGGGGGTCCATCAACGCCCGCCGTCCCCCCTCGGGCAAAAACGGCTCGGCCAGGTTCAGGAGGGGGCCGTCCAGCTCCACCATCTCCACACGTTCGGGCCCGTGCTTGAGGACCTCCCCGGCGAGACCCTCCACCGCCCCGCCCAAGATGAGGACTCGGCTGGGCCGCTCAACCTGAAGGGCCGCGAGATGAACGAACTCCTCCGCCGAGGTGCCCTGGCTTTCGTAGGCCAGGGCCCCGCTCTCGAAGACCGCGATCTGGCCCGCGGACCCCGTCACCGCGGCCCGTCCGTAGGGGGTGTCCGTCACCGCCAGGAGATCCCGGTGATCCATCTGGGTCAGACGCCAGTCCAGGGGGCCATGGAAGGCCAGGGCGGCGGCCACGAGCGGTGTGATCACCCACGCCCATGAAACCACCCACCTCGGGCGGCCCGTCTCACGCGGGATCCAGGCCGCGGCCACGGCCGCGAGCGAACCGGCCAAGGCCGCGGACAGGTTCTGCACCCCGGCGGCCGCCATGAGCGTGGCCAGGGCGCCGCCCAGGACGCCCCCCGCGCTTTCCACGGCATAGGCCGCCGCCAGACTTCGTCCCTGGGCCCAATACACCGTCGCGGCCCGCTGGAAGAGGAGACCGGCGCAGGCCCCAAAGGGCAACGTGGCCACAACCAATCCGAAGCACTGAGCGGCGAGGGGCAGGTCGGCCCCCGGCATCCCGTGAAGCAGGACCCGAAGCCCTCGCAGGAAGGCCACCAAAAGGGGAAGGAGAAGGCTCATCACCAGCAGCAGGGCGCGGACCTGGCCGGCCTCAGCGCGGCGCCCCCTGCCGGCCAGGGCTCCCAGGGCCGTTCCCGTCATGAGAACGCCGAGGGCCACCAGGACCACCAGCTCGCTGCCGTAAAAAGCCACGAGCAGTTCCCGCAGGAGGACCACCTGTCCAAGCAGGGACACGAAGCCTAGGGTCAGGAGCCACAGCGTCATCCGTCACCCGTAAGCGGTGGTCGTTGCGGCGGCGCGGCGCGGACGAAAACCTCGGCGCCTTCGCCCGCCTCGTCCTTGCGCTGTTCACGTGCGCCCTTACTTCGCGCCTCCGTGGGAAGCCCCGGCCTTGCCCTCGGCGAAGACGACGGCCTGAAACGTGAGGAGGTCGCATCCGCGGCGCCAGCAGTTCGATGGCAGGCCCGCCTTGTCGCAGAGGTGGTCCAGGAGTTCGTCCCGCGCCCAGCCCTGCTCGGGTGCCACTTGCGGCAGGAAGACCGCGCTGCGCCCGTCCTTCCGTATCACTACGCCGTCCCTGCCCACAACCACCGCCCCGGGGCCCGCCACGGGGGCCAGCGGCGTAAGGACCGAGATTTCGTAAGCCAGCGAGGGGAGCTCCTCCACCGCGACGGGCGGAAAGCGGCGGTCGTTGAGCGCCGCCTCAAGGGCCATTCGGGAAACCGCCACCGCCACGGGCATGTCCTCGGCCATGTGCCCGATGCACCCTCGGAGGTCGCCGCGCTTCTTGATGGTCACGAAGGCGCCGCGCGGTTCGCGCAGGATGGGGTTGAAGGTGCGCGGAAGGGGGAGGGTTCCCGTGGTGAGATAGCGCTCCACCGTGGATCGCGCCAGCGCCAGGAGGTACGCCTTCTCGGCCTCGCCGAGCATGGCGCCCTTGGGAACCGGCGGCCGCTCCAGGGCCTTCGTGTCCGGCGCGCCCGGGCCCGAGGTGAAGGCCACCGCGCCATAGCCCACCACCCTGTCCCTTTCTCCGAGAATCGTATCGCCCGAGTTGGCGTAGCTCACCACCGTGCCTTTCGTGGCACCCATGGCCTTGGCCGCCACCATGGCGGCTAAGATGGCGCCCTCTCCGCACGCGCACGTCAGGAGGCCTGGCCGCTCCGACTTCATCTGCCGTCCCACGGCCGCCTCTAATGCCTGGGGGTCAAGGCTCGCCATGGCTTGAAGGATCGCTTTGTCGGCGGCCACGGCATCGCCGTAAGGCGGATAGTGCGACAGGTCAGAGGAGGCCACGATGAGGGCCTTCCGTCCCTTCAGGACCCGGGCCAGGGCCTGGCCCAAGCGGGCGGCCACGGCCGGGCTGGGCGTGCCCACCACGGCGGGCACGATGCGGGCCTTCGGAAAGGCCACCTGGATGAAGGGCACCTGCACTTCTTCGGAATGCTCGGCGGCGTGAGCTTCGGGCCTGTAAGTGAACCCGGCGGCCAGCAGGGCCTTGGCCACGGGCTGATCCACCTCGGCCACGCCCAGGGGCGTCCCATAGCCGCGCCCCTGGAAGACCGACACGGAGTCGAAAGGGGCCGACGTGTGGTTGGTCCCGAGGATGACCACCACGTCGTAGTCGTAATCCATGGCCTGGCGATACGCGTCGGCGGCGATCTGCCCCGAATAGAGGTAGCCCGCGTGGGGCGCCACGAGCGCCATGGGACGCTCGCCCCGCGGAGGGAGAGCGTCCGCCAGGAAGTCCTTCAGGGACGCCTCAAGCTTCTTGGGGTCGCTGGGATAGAAGGTGCCCGCCACCGCAGGAGGCCGCACCACCGCGTCCGCGGGTTCTGAGGCGCGGGCCGGGGCGAATCCCAGGGCCAACGCGAGGCACAATGCGCGCGGAAGCATCGAAGAACCTTTGCCTGCTGGATGTGCCCCGTCGGGCCAGGCCACCGCGCCGCCGGTAGAGAAACCGCCTTTCCCCGTGCCCTCGGCGTCCTCCGCGGTGAACGATCTGCTCATGACCAGACTCCCGGAATCTTGGTACCGCACGCCGCGCAGCACCCGTTTTTCATCTTGATCTCGGTCACGAAGAGGCCGGACCGGGCGATGCAGACCTTTCCGCACTTGGGGCAGTAAGTGCTGTTGCCGGGATGGCCGGGAACGTTGCCCACGTAAGCGTAGTGGATGCCCTCCTTCATGGCCGCCTCCCGGGCCCGCTCCAGGGTGGCCACGGGAGTCGGAGGAAGATTCTGGAGCTGGTAGTCGGGGTGGAAACGCGTGAAGTGCACGGGGACGTCGGGCCCCGCTTCTCCCGCGATCCACTTCGCCAGCTCCGCGAGCATGGCGAGCGAATCGTTGAGGGTGGGCACCACAAGGTTCACGATCTCCAGGTGGCGCCCTGACCGAGCGACCTGCTTAATGCTGCGAAGGACGGGGGCCAGGTCCGCGCCGCTCACCTCGCGGTAGAAGGCGGGGGAGAACCCCTTTAGGTCGATTTTGATGCCATCGAGCACCTCGATCATCTCCGTCAGGGGCGCCTCGTTCATGAATCCGCACGAGACGAGTACGGACCGAAGGCCCAGCTTCCGGGCCGAGCGGGCGATGTCCGTGAGGTACTCGGTAAAGACCGTGGGTTCGTCGTAGGTGAAGGCCACCACCGGGACGCCCCGTCCCTTGGCCCGGTTGGCCATGGCCTCGGCGGGGCAGTACGCCGCATCGTAGTCCTCGGGCCTAGCCTGGGAGATGGTCCAGTTCTGGCAGAACTTGCACCGCAGAGGGCACCCCGACGTGGCCAGGGAGTAAGCCTGGGCGCCGGGAAGAAAATGGAAAAAAGGCTTCTTTTCGATGGGGTCCACGTGCTCGGCGATGGGGCGGCCGTACACGAGTGATCGAAGCTCGCCGCGAACGTTCATGCGCGCCCGGCACCGCCCGCGCTCGCCCTCGGGGATGAGGCACAGGTGCGCGCACAGGAGGCATTTCACGGTTCGGGATGTGTGGACGTGCTCGGCGCCCTTGGCCAGCTCGGCGGGGCTGTGGCACGCGGCGCAGTCCGGCTTGGCCGCCCGGGGCGAACTCCAGTAGCGGGCCACGGGAGCCCGAAGGATGAGGTCGTCGATGGGCTGGGCGGCGGGGTCCAGCGCTCCGGCGCCGAGGAGGTCCAGAAGTTCGCGCGAGGAGAGGAGCGCGCCGGTTCCGCACAGGGCGGCACTCCACCGGGTTGCCGCGCCCATGAACCGCCGCCG
>JAKBES010000028.1 GCA_021833665.1 Acidobacteriota bacterium | reverse complement strand
TGCGGACAGATGGGCTTCTTGCAGTGGTAGCACTTCCGGCGGCCCGGCTCGGTAGGATGTCTAAAACAGCGAGGGGTCTCATCAGCCGCGCGCGCCATGGGTAGAAGGTACCGCATATGACTGCCCAATGGGGAGGGGAGCGGACGGGAGGCCGGGCGGTCAGGAGGTGAGGAGGGGGAACGGGAGAAGGGGCGAATGGGAGAAAGGTAGAATGGTAGAAGGGAGGTAGAAAGTAGAGAGGACCCGTGGCGATGCTACCCGCTACCTGCTCCCTGCTCCCTGCTCCCCGCTCCCTGCCCCCCGCTCCCTGCTCCACGCTCACCGATCCCTGTCCCCCGTCCCCTGTCCCCTCCTTTCCCCCTGCGCTATACTCACCGAAGGAGGCGGCACGTGGAGCTTCGGAAGATCATTCTCCGATATCTCGACGGGCGGACGGTGCCCGCCTTCGCCCCCATTTTCGACGCCGGAACCGATCCCATCTCCGTGGCGGACATCGGAGGCCTGCCGCTCCGGGTTCCCCTGGACGAACTGAAAGCCGTCTTCTACGTGCGCACCTTCTCCGGCAACCCCGAGTACGACCCCATCAAAGATCCGGCCGACCTGCCGCGCCCTCCGAACGGCCGCGTGCTCGTGCTGGACTTCAAGGACGGGGAACGTATCTACGGGGATGTACCGGAGGCCGATGTGGACGCGTCCAAGGGTTTTTTCGTCACGGTCCTCGACCCGGAGGATAACAACCTGCTCCTTTACGTGAATCCAGGCTCCCTTTCCGCCCCTCCGTCCCGCTCACAACTCCCCGGTCCCGGTCCGGGCTCTCCCGAAGCGCTCTTCGGGGGGTAGATCCCCGCGGCCACACGATGCGGCGATACGCGGCCAGAAGACTCCTCCTGTTCATCCCCACCATGCTGGGCCTGCTCACCATCGTCTTCTTCCTGGGGCGAGCCCTGCCCGGCGACCCCGCCGAGCTCATGCTGGGAGACAACGCGGCCCCGGAGGCCCGGGCCGCCCTTCGCCGAGAGCTTCGCCTGGACGAGCCCATGGGGAGCCAGTACGTCGGGTTCCTCCACGACCTGCTCCGGGGTGATCTTGGCACGTCCATGAGGACGCGCAGACCCGTGTCCGAGGAGCTGGGGCTCGCCTTTCCCATGACCGCGGAGCTGGGCGGAGCGGCACTCCTTCTCGCCTGCGCCGCCGCCTTCCCCCTGGGCCTCATCTCGGCGCGCCGCCCGGGAAGCGTGGCGGACCGCCTCGTGGGGACCTTCACGACGGTGGGCCTCTCGCTCCCCTCGTTCTTGATCGGTCCCCTGCTGCTGCTCGCCTTCGCCGTCCTTTGGCCCATCTTGCCTGTGTCGGGCTCGGACGAGCCGGGCAGCCTCATCCTCCCCGCCGTCACCCTGTCCCTTCCCCTGGCCGCCGTCCTCACCCGCGTCGTCCGAGCCTCCTTGGTCCAGGAAAAGGGGCGGGACTACCTTCAGTGCGCCCGCATGAAGGGCCTGAGCGAGAGCCGGGTCTACCGGGTCCACGCCCTGCGCAACGCCCTCCTCCCGCCCATTACGGTGCTGGGACTCCAAGCCGGGGCGGTGCTCACGGGAGCCATCCTCGCCGAACGCATCTTCCGCTGGCCCGGGATGGGGAGCCTCGTGATCACTGCTATCAAGAGCCGAGACTATCCCGTCGTTCAAGGCGCCGTCATCGTGTTCGCCCTGGCGGCCCTCTTGTCGAGCCTCGCGGCCGACCTGGTGTACGCGTGGGCCGACCCCCGGGTGCGCTATGAGTGAGACCCGCCGTAAAGGCCTGGCCCTCGGTTTTATCGCTCTCTGGGCCGCGGCGGCCCTTCTGGCGCCCCTCCTCGCCCCCTATCCTTACGCCGCCACCGATCTTTCCAGCCGGCTCCAGGGCCCGTCGGCTCGGCACCTTCTCGGGACCGATGACCTGGGGAGAGACGTCCTCTCGCGGGCTCTCGTGGGGGGGCGGGTGTCTCTGGCCGTGACGAGCGTGAGCTTGGCCCTTGCCCTGGTCCTGGGAACCCTCCTCGGTCTCCTGTCCGGCTACGTGGGCGGCATCCTGGATATGGCCGCGAGCCGTCTGGTGGACGTGCTCCTGGCCTTGCCAGGACTCCTCGTCGCCATCGCCCTCGTGGCTTACGTGGGGAGGGGGTTCGCCCCGCTGGTCCTGGCCCTATCGTGCACCGCCTGGGTTGGGTACGCCCGCATGGCGCGCTCGCTCGCCCTCAGCCTCCGGGAGCGCGATTTCGTCCTGGCGAGCCGCGCCGCGGGAGCGGGGCCGGCGCACATCCTCATCAGGCACCTCCTGCCGCAGGCGGCCCCCATCCTCGCCGTTCAGGCGGCGGCGGGGGGGGCCGGCGTGCTCCTGTCCGAAGCGGGGCTGTCCTTCCTGGGTCTGGGCGTGCAGCCGCCTCATCCTTCGTGGGGAGAGATGCTCGCCTCGGGATGCGACGTCCTCCTGGAGGCCCCCCATCTGGCTCTCGTTCCGGGCCTTTTGATTTTTGGAGCCGTCTGGGCCTTAAATGTCCTTGGCGAGTCCGTCCCCCAAGACCTCGCTCCCGAGAGGAGTGCCCGTGTGGTGGCTCTATAGGATCCTGACCGTACTCCTCTCGCCCCTTTGGCTGCTGGCCCTCGCCCTGAAGCAGGGGGGCGGGCGCCGCCTGAAGGAGCGCCTGGGATGGGCGCCTGAACGGGCGGACGGTCCCGTCTGGATCCAGGCCGTGTCCGTGGGAGAAGTGCGCATCGCCCTCCGCCTTGCCGCCAGGCTCAGGGAACTGGGGCTTCCCGTGGCGCTCACGTCCACCACCGCCACGGGGCTGGCCTTGGCCGAGCGGGAGGGTCCCGCCGGCCTCACCCCAACGGCCTTTCCCCTTGATCTGCCCGCCTGCATCCGGAGGACGTTCTCCGCCTGGAACCCCTCGGCCCTCGTGCTCGTGGAGACCGAGATCTGGCCCGCCCTGTTCCGGGAGGCCCGCTCTCGCGGAGTGCCCGTCTTCATCGTGAACGGGCGCCTGTCGGAACGCGCCTTCACCCGCACCGTAAGGTTCAGGCCGCTCTACGGCCGGGCGCTGAAGGACACATACATAGCCGCCCAGAGCGAGGAGCACGCGGCGCGATTCAGGATCCTCGGCGCCTACCCGGGACGCGTTCAGGTGCTGGGCAACCTCAAGTACGACCTCTCGCCCCCTCCGCGCTTTGAAGAAGCCCGGGAGCGTCTTCGCGCCCTCCTGCCTCAGGGCCCCCTGTGGGTGGCGGGCTCCGTGCGGGAGGGGGAGGAGGACCTGGTCCTCCAGGCGTTCTCCGCCGTGCGAAATTCCCTCCCCGAGGCCCGTCTTATCCTGGCGCCCCGCCACCCGGATCGCGCCGCCCTGTGCCTAGACCGGGCGAGGGCGCGCGGGTTCGCCGCCGCCCTGCGATCGACTTCCCCGCCGGGCGGATGGGACGTGCTCGTGCTGGATACGATGGGTGAGCTCTGGTCCGCCTACGACCTGGGCGAAGCGGCCTTCGTGGGGGGGAGCCTGGTGCCTCTCGGGGGGCAGAACGTGCTGGAGCCCGCCTTCCTCTCCAAACCCGTTTTGTACGGCCCCCACACCGAAAACTTCAAGGAGGAGGCGGAGCGGCTCTCCGCCTCGGGGGGCGGCTTTCGCGTGGAAACACCGGCCGAGCTGGGATGGCGCGTCGCCGCCTTCCTGTCGGACCCCGACTTGGCCCGGGGCTGCGGCCAGCGGGCCCGCCTCGCGGCCGAGCACCATCGCGGCGCCCTGGAGCGGGTCAGCCGCTGGTTGGCGGACACCCTTCCCGCTCCCTAAGGCTCATGTCATTCAGGTTTCAGGGACGGGAGTACCGGCACCGGCCACGATCAGCGCCGAGCCGTCCCATGTCGCGGGACAACCGAGCGGCAATGCGCGCTTGCCTTTCAAGTGGCCCACGGGAAGGCCCGTCAAGAGCGGCTTGTGGGAGCCGAGGAGCTGCCGGGCCCGTTGGGCCGCCTGGGACGGCGATTCCCCTTCGCCCATGCCCGTGAACCCGCCCAGGAGCAGGCCCGCGGCGCGGCCGAACCATCCCGCCTGCTGGAGGTGCGTCATCATCCGGTCGATCCGGTAGAGGGGCTCTCCCACGTCCTCCAAGAAGAGCCAGCACCCCGAAACGTCGGGCTCCCAAGGCGTGCCCACGGAGACGGACAGAAGGGTCAAACAGCCGCCCGCCACGGGAAAAGGCCCTGCTGCCTCGTCGGGGTTGCCTTCGGCGGGTATCTGCACGTCTCGCCCTTCCAGAGCCGCCCAGAGGGAGTCCATTTCGCACACCCCTTCGCGGGCGAGCTCCTGCACCGACGGCGCGTAGAGGCGCCGGACTCCGGGAACGTCCTGGGCCCAGGCGAGGAGCGCGGTGGCGTCGGAGAACCCCGCGAGGATCTTGGGATGGCGGGCCAGGCCTTCGCGGGAGAGGAGGGGAAGAAGGCGCGTGGTTCCATAGCCGCCGCGCGCGAACCAAACCACGTCCACGTCCGGGTCGTCGAGGGCTGCCTGCAGGTCGCTCAGGCGGCTCTCATCGGCCCCGGCGAGATAACCGTGGCGTTCTTGAGCGTGGGGTGAGATCCGGGCGGTGAAGCCACGCCGCCCGAGGATCTCCACGCCTCGCTCCAGATCGTCCACGGCCACCGGCCCCGCCGGGGCGACAACACGGATGGTCTTGGGAGCCGCGTAAGCGGGAGGATCGCTCATGGATTGAGGATAGCACAGGGAGGTGTAGAGCCAGCAGAGGATCGGATGGAACCTGGGCAAGAAGGGCGAGGGGAGAGAGCGTTGCGGCATCTCCGCCTGGGCTCGCTCTCGCCCTCTCGCCTTGAACTTCTTGGAGGGGACCTGTAAGCCGGATTCTGTCCCCCGTCGCCGGGGTGGCAGCCATTCCTCTGGGACCGCCGTCGCCGGCGGCCTCAAGCGGCCTACCCGGAGGCCTGGGCCGGGCCAGCCCTGGTGCGCCTCCCTATTTGGCCTTGCTCCGCAAGGGGTTTTCCGTGCCTTCCCCGTTACCGGAGAAGCGGTGGGCTCTTACCCCGCCTTTTCACCCTTACCGGCCGCGCCCGAGGGCGAGGCAGGCGGTATCTTTTCTGTGGCACTCTCCGTCGGATCGCTCCGCCCTGCCGTTAGCAGGCTTGCTGCCCTAAGGAGTCCGGACTTTCCTCGGCAGGTTACCCCGCCGCGGCTGCCCGGTCCCCTCCGCCGCCAACATAGACCACCGGGCCGCCGAAGTCCACCTTGAGCATGGTGAATTCGAGGGCCGCGTTGAGGGCCTTTCTCCGCCCGGAGGTCCAGGAGCCTTCGGTTCAAAGCTCTGGACCGCCCGACCGCGCCTCCGGGGCGGACCGCTGAAGGTGCCCGCAACTCATTGCCCATCACGGACTTATACCACCTTGACAGGGGCCCTTCGGCATGATAGCTTGAACTCCGTTCGGGATCCGCGCCGCGGGGGGATCTCCTAAAGACAGGAACAAGGATGAAGCGAAAGCGTTATCACGTGATGATCATCCGCGAGGACGGCAAGCAGGTGCACAACCGCGTCCTCGAGTGGTTCCAGGTGAGGCGCCATCTGACGTTTCTGGGCAGTGCGGCGGGGCTCTTGGTGGCCTGCGGCGTGAGCGCCGTCATGATGGCTGGCTGGACGGGAAGCCTGCTCCACCGAAACCAGCAGTTATCCGAGAAAGACGTTCAGCTCCAGGCCTCCCTGGCCGTCCTCACAAAAACCTTAGACGAAGCCCAAACCCGCCTCAGCAAGAGCCAGGAGCAGCTCTCCTCCATCGAGGAGCTGGCCCGCCAGCAGAACCTCGTCCTGCCCAAGACCGCCGGCATGGGCGGCCCCTCACCCCATCCCGTGGCGGCTCCCGCACTCCCCTCGGCCGAGGTGGAAACCCTGGCCTCCGGCATCGCCGATTTCAAGCAGCGGGCCGACCTCATCTACAAAGAGACCCAGGGCGTGGGCAACGTGCTCAAGCCCCATTTGGACGAACTCGCCCACACGCCCAACCTGTGGCCCGTGAAGGGGTTCATCACCTCCGGTTTCGGACGGCGGGTGGACCCCATCGAAGAGGGCACCGAGTATCATGAAGGGGTGGATATCGCCGCGCCTTACGGCAGCCCCGTGCAGGCGCCCGCCGAAGGGCTCGTCATCTGGTGCGGGTGGAAGCAGGGCTACGGGAACTGCGTGGAGATCAGCCACGGCGGCGGCCTCGTAACCCGGTACGCGCACTTGAGCAAGATCGTGGTCAAGCCCGGGATGAACGTGAAGCGGTGGCAGAAGATCGGGTTGGTGGGCACTTCCGGTCGCTCCACGGGGCCCCACCTTCACTACGAAGTTCGCCGCCATGACCAGCCCGTCAACCCTCAGCGCTACCTGCATTTTTAGCCCCGACGTCCCAGCGGACCCGCCCGGCCCCCGCCTCTGCAGGGGACGATGGGGGCCGCCTTACGGAGAACGACCTTATGCTCCTAGATAAAACCCTCGCCGCCATTTTCGGCACGAAGCACGAACGTGACATCAAAGCCATCCAGCCCCTGGTCTTCGCCGTGAACGAATGGGAGCCCAAACTCGCGGGACTCAGCGACGCGGACTTGAGGGCCAAGACCGCGGACTTCAAGGGGCGCCTGGCGGCCATGGAGGAACAGGGCCTGGAACTCCAGGAAGCCCTCACGGAGCTCTTACCCGAGGCCTTCGCCACGGCCCGCGAGGCGGCCAAGCGGACCCTAGGCATGCGCCCCTTCGACGTTCAGGTCATCGGCGGCGTGGTTCTCCACCAGGGCAAGATCGCCGAGATGAAAACGGGCGAGGGGAAAACCCTCGTGGCCGTCCTGCCGGTGTACCTCAACGCGCTGGCGGGCAAAGGCGTCCACGTGGTCACCGTGAACGACTACCTGGCCCGGCGCGACGCCGAATGGATGGGCCAGGTGTACCGGTTTCTCGGCCTCACCGTGGGCTGCATCCAGCAGGAGATGGACAACCCGGAGCGGCAGGTGGCCTACAACGCCGACGTGACCTACGGCCAGAACAACGAGTTCGGGTTCGACTACCTGCGCGACAACATGAAGTACCGCATTGAGGACATGGTCCAGCGGGGCCACCATTTCGCCCTGGTGGACGAGGTGGACTCCATCCTCATCGACGAGGCCCGCACGCCTCTCATCATTTCGGGCCCCTCGGACGAGCGCACGGACCGCTACTACTCGGCCAACAGCATCATCCCCAGCCTCCAGAAAGAGAAGGACTTCGCGGTGGACGAGAAGCAGCGCACGGCCACCCTGACGGAGGAGGGCATCGCGCGGGCCGAGAAGATGCTGGGCGTGGAGAACCTGTACGACCCCGTCAACATGGAGATCCTGCACTGCGTCAACCAGGCCCTCGTAGCCCACAAGCTCTACCGCCGCGACGACCAGTACATGATCAAGGACGACGAGGTCCTGATCGTGGATGAGTTCACGGGCCGCGTCATGCCGGGACGCCGCTGGAGCGACGGCCTCCACCAGGCCATCGAGGCCAAGGAGGGCGTGAAGATCCAGCAGGAGAACCAGACGCTGGCCACCATCACCTTCCAAAATTACTTCCGCCTGTACTCCAAACTGGCGGGCATGACGGGCACGGCGGACACGGAGGCGGCTGAGTTTGACAAGATCTACAAACTGGACGTGGTCGTCATCCCTCCCAACCGCCCCCTGGGCCGCACGGATTTCGCGGATTCGGTTTACAAGACCGACAAGGAGAAGTTCGACGCGGCCGCCAGTGAGATCGAGGAGCTGCACGCGAAGGGACAGCCTGTCCTGGTGGGCACCGTCTCCATCGAAAAGAGCGAGCGCATGAGCGCCCTCCTCAAAAAGCGCGGCGTGCCCCACGTGGTCCTCAACGCCAAGTTCCACGAGAGGGAGGCGGAGATCGTGGCCCAGGCGGGCCGTAAGGGCGCCGTCACCATCGCCACCAACATGGCCGGGCGAGGCACCGACATCCTGCTGGGCGGCAACGCCGAGGGCCAAGCCAGGGCAAAGGCCAATCCCGAACTCCAGCCCGAGGATTACGCCAAGCACCTGGCCCACTTCATGGAGGCCTTCTCTAGGGAGCACGAGGAAGTGGTGGGCCTGGGCGGCCTCCACATCTTGGGCACGGAGCGGCACGAGTCCCGGCGCATCGACAACCAGCTCCGGGGCCGCGCGGGCCGCCAGGGCGATCCGGGCTCCTCCCGGTTTTACCTCTCCCTCGAAGACGACCTCATGCGCCTCTTCGGCGGCGACCGCCTCAAGGGCATGATGGGCAAGCTGGGGATGGAAGACGGCGAGCCCATCGAACACCCGTGGGTCAGCAGGTCCATCGAGCGCGCCCAAACCTCCGTTGAAGGCAGGAACTTCGAGATCCGCAAGCACCTGCTCGAGTACGACGACGTCATGAACAAGCAGCGCGAGACGGTCTACGGCCTGCGCCGCCGCATCCTCGCCAAGGAAGGTCTCAGGGAGTATCTCTTCGAGACGGCCGGTTTCATCCTGGACGGCCTCGCGGACCAGTATCTGGGCGGCGAGAACGGAAACGGAGAGTGGGACCTGCCGGGCCTCAAGACGCAGTTGGCCTACAACTTCGGCGTAGACCTCGACCAAGTGGGGCTCAACCTGGACGAAGCCACTCGCGACGAGATCCGCGAGAGGACCCTCCAGGCCTGCGTGGCCAAATATGAAGCCAAGGAACACCGGCTCCCGCCCGAGGTCATGCGCGACTACGAGCGCATGGTCATGCTTCAGGTCATCGACAATCAGTGGAAGGACCACCTCCTCTCCATGGACCACCTGCGAGAGGGAGTGGGCCTCCGCGCCTACAGCCAGAGGGATCCCCTGGTGGAGTACAAGCGCGAGGGCTTCGAGATGTTCGCGGCCATGATGGAGCGCGTGGAAGACGAGATCGTCCGCTACCTGTTCCTCCTCGAGCCGGCCGTGGCCCAGGAGGAGAAGCGCGTTGAGCGCAAAGAGCGAAGCTACTCCTATTCCGCCCCGGAAAAGGAGGAGAAGAAGCCCTCCAAACCGGTTGCCCACTCGGAGAAAATCGGCCGCAACGATCCCTGTCCCTGCGGGTCCGGCAAAAAATACAAGAAATGTCACGGAGCCAACGCTTGACGGCGGCTCCCGCCACTGTTAGGCTCACTCCGTTACGAGGCTTGAAAGGCGCGCCATGGCAAAGAAGCGAACGGCCACTCCTCCTTACGTTCCCCGCAAAGGCCTGCGGGCCGTCTTAGACCACATCCAGGCCCGCAAAGCGGGCGATCTCTTGACCCGAGAGGAACTGCACAAACGGGGCCTTTCCTCCCATCTCACCTATCCCGCCCTTGCGGCCTTGCGGTTTATCGGCGTGCTGGACGAGCACGACCAGCTCACCGGCACACAGCAGGCCTTCAGCCGGGACAATCCCGACGTCAAGGCTCAGGAGGCCCTCGTCCGAAAGGCCTACTCGGACTTTTTCGAGGCCGTTCCCCTACCCGCGGCTGATCTGGACGCCCTCAAAACGCGCTTCCAGGAGGTGTACGAATTGAGCGACCGGGTCATCAACTCGGCGTTTCCGCTCTTTCAGTACCTCGCCCAGGAGGCCAAGATCGATCTGGTGAAGGGCGGCACGCCCTCCCTGCCAGCCGAGGAGCACCGGCACGTGGTGCATCCGACGGCGCACGGCGAGGACGTGGACAACGTGGCCGTGGCCGCGTCCCTGGAAGGGCTCGCCAAGGACGAACCCCTGCGCATCAAGCATACGGGGTACCAGATCGTCATCAATCTCCAGGTAACCAAGTACACATCCGAGAAGGATCTGATCAAGATGGTGCGCACCGCCAATAGAGCCATCCACCTCATCTGGAAGGCGGGAGACACACGATAACTGAGGCATCGAGAGGGCCGGGGAGAAGGACTCGGCGATGGGCCTTTGGCGTACCCATGAAACCCCCTTCGGCCCGCCCTCGTAGAAGTCACCTGATCACCTGATCACGCGGTTACCTGGTCACTGCACTATTCCCTGGGGAAGGCCCTATGGACATCAGCGAAAAGACTTGGCTGGAGAAGCTGGCGGACAAGCTCCCCGGCCTTTCGGGCTACCAGGCCCGGGAGGGAAGGCGGGACACGGACAAACGCCTGCGCGAATTCCTCGCCGGTCGTCTGGACCGAGTGAAAGACCGGATCGAAGACGCGAAGCTGGCCCTCACCAACGCGGGAAACCTGCAGGCGCTCAACGAGGTGGGCCTGCTCCAGCGCCGCCTTCAGGGCGTCACCGACTCAATCCGGTTCGCCTCCTACGGATACTCCGGCCTTTTCGACCAGCTGAAAATCCGGGAGGCCGAGCTGGATCAGCTCTATGCCTATGACCTGAAAATGGTGGACGCGGTGGACGCCCTCCAGAAGATCGTCGAGGATCCGGCGCACACCCCTTCGGACGCGCTCGCCGCGGTGAAGGCGCTGGATGATCTGGTGGCCCAGCGAAAACACCTGTGGGATTCGCCCTAGAAACGGGAGCAGGGAGCAGGTGTTCGGCGGCATGAGGGCAAGGGCTGGAGCATGGCGGGTTCCTTCCAGCTCCCCGCTACCCGCTCCCGCTTCTCTTGTGCCCAAAGCCGACCGCGGATGGCTGACTGCTATTTATGGAGTGCCCAATGGCCCAATACCTTGAAGTCATCGAGTGGCTGGACGACACGGGAAAAGAGATGGTCCACCGCTTTGAGATGGGCGGCGAGATCAAGGTGGGCGCCCAGCTCGTGGTGCAGGAGACGCAGTGGGCCGTCTTCTTCAGAGATGGCAAAGCCTTGGACGTGTTCGGGCCGGGGCGCCACACGCTGACCACCCTCAACGTCCCCCTGCTGAGCAAGCTCATCAACCTGCCCTTCGGGGGCACGTCCCCCTTCCGGGCGGACGTCTACTACGTCAATCGCAAAGTCTTCACGGACATGAAGTGGGGCACCAAGGAGCCCGTGCTGTTCCGGGACACGGAGTTCCAGATGATCCGCCTGCGGGCCTTCGGCAAATACGCCGTGCGCGTGGCCGAACCGCAGCTCTTCATCGCCACCTACGTGGGAAGCGCGGGTGTTCAAGACAGCGACGGCGTCGAGTCCTACACCAAGGACATGATCGTGGCCCGGCTCAACGACGTGCTGGGCGAGAACATGAAGACCATCCTGGACCTGGCCAAGGTCTACGACGAACTGAGCGAAGCGCTCAAAGCCCGCGTCCGTGATGACTTCAAGAAGTACGGCCTCGAATTGGTGGACTTCCTCATCGGGGCCATCACGCCGCCCGAAGAGGTTCAAAAAGTCATCGACGAACGCTCGGGCATGGCCGCGGTGGGCAATATGAACACCTACATGCAGTTCAAGGCCGCCAAGTCCATGGAGGAGGCGGCCAAGAACACGAGCGGCGGCGCCGCTGGCGGCATGGGCCTCGGCATGGGCGCGGGCATGGGAATGATGATCCCGGGCATGGTGGGACAAGCCATGGCCCAGGCCCAGCAGGCCGCCTCACAGCAGGCGGCACAGGTTCAGGGCGGCGGCGCGGGCACGTCGGTTCTGTGCGCCGCGTGCGGCAGGCCCAACGCGCCTGGCGCCAAGTTTTGCGACACCTGCGGCAAGCCACTGGCCGCCCCCGGCACCGTGTGCCCCTCCTGCAAAGCACCCAACGCCCCCGGCGCCAAGTTCTGCGGCGCCTGTGGCAAGCCCATGGCGCCGGCCACCGTCACCTGCCCTTCGTGCCGGACCGAGAACCTCGCGGGCGCGCGCTTTTGCAGCGCCTGCGGCAAGCCCATGGCGCCCTAAGAAACGCCACCACCAAGGCGCCAAGGGCACGAAGAAACCACGGCCGATTAAGGCAAAAGGGCAGGCCCCGGTGGCCTGCCCTTTTCAATTTTAGGGACAGAGCTTCCTTACTTCGTCGATGGCCGCTTGGCCGCAGATCCTGGTGCCGAGAGCACGCCCTTGGAGGCGGCGTCCTCGATGGCGTGGAGATCCCTCTTCGCCTGGTCCATGGCGGCGAGGGCGGCGGTCATGTTGTGAACGCCGCGGGCCCGGTCCAAATAGTCCATGCGCGCCTCGACGGCCCCGAGCCTAGACTCCAGGGAGCCGGCATCGGCGCCTTGCCGCTTGAGGTTGGCCACGGCAAGGCTGGCTTCCACGGTGAGAATGTTCACGGCCTCCCGGCCCGCTTTTAGCTTGGTCTTCCAGTCCTGGAGCGTCGCCTCGTACTTGGCGTCGTGGCATGTGGCACAGGCCTTCCCCACGGTCTTGAGCGCATCGGCCTTGGCGGGATCGTGGCAGTCCGCGCACCCCACCGCCTCGGCCATGACGTCGGGCCGCACGTGGAGGCCGAGCGCCGCGGGAACGGTGCCCTTGAAGAGTGCGGCCTGCCGCGCGTGGCACCGGGCGCAGTCCGCCTTGGCATCGTCGTGATGGCATCCCGCACAGTCCGCGGGCGAGGCCAGATTCATGGCCGTGTGGCGCGTGTCAGCGTGACAGGTGTCGCAGCTCAGGCCAGCTTTCTGAACGTGGTAGGTGTGTGGGAAATCCACGCCCTTCCATTCGTAGGGTTCGGGCCGGGGAATGAACGTGTGGCAGGTGTCGGCGCAGTAGGTGAAGGGCCCCTTGGCGAAGGGGGCCCGGATCTCGCCCGCCTCCTTGGCGCCTTGGGCCTCGCCCAGCTTCTTCAGAATGGCTGAGCTGCCCTGAAGGACCCGGATGGCGTATTCAATGTTGTGCACGGGCTCGCCCGTCTCGAGAAACCGGGCGTTGAAGTCCAGGTCCGCCGCCGCCTTCGCGGCTTCCGATCCGGCGGGAGCTCGGCCCGCCAAACGCGAGCCCTCCGAAGCCATGCGGCGGGCCTCGGCGGCGAGGAGTTTCCCCTGCGATTTCCAGCGGTCCACCATGGGGACGTAGCGCGAGTCGTGGCAGGCGGCGCAGGCCTTGGGGTCGGCCTTGGCCGTGCCCTGGCCCAGAAAGGACATGCTCCCCTGGGTCGTGACTTGGGTGTGGCAGCCGGTGCAATTGATTTGGGCGGCGAACATGCGGCTGGGGGTGGACGCGGCGCCCTTGCCTCCCACGCCGAGATACATCTCCTTCGGCCCGCCGTGGAGGTTGGGATGGCAGGACTCGCAGGAGACGTCCATGACGGAGATGAGCTTGATGTTGCCGTGGCGGATGGGCTCATGGCATTCCAGGCACCGGATCTCCTTCCGGCCCACGTGCACGTCGTGGAGCATGACGGGCTGGCCGATCTTCTCAAGGCGGGAGACGTGGCACGAGTAGCACTTGTCCTTGGAGACCCTGCCGTCGCCCTCGTGGACCGACAAGTGGCAGCGGTTGCACGCCACGCCCGAGTCCACATACGCCTTCATGTCGAAGCTGAACCCTCCATGCTTGGAGATGCCTTCAGGCGCCCCGTGGCACGCCCCGCATCCGGCCACGGTACCGCCCGGCGGCTGGCCCTTGAAGTGGCAGAGGAAGCACACCTTGGGGTCCACGCTCACGTGGCCCGCCTCCTGGGAGGAGCCGTGGCACGAGGCGCAGTGGAGGGCGATGCCGCGCCGGTCCTTGACGAGGTGGGGCTGGTGAGGGAACGTGACCGTGAGGAACTTGACGCCCTTGTTGGCTTGCATGCCCGCGTGGCAGCCGCTGGCGAGGCACGCCGAGTCGGGCACGAAGGCCCGGGGTTTGGGGTTGTAAGTGCCGGTGACGTATTTGACGAACTGGCCGAACATGGCTCGGCGCTCGCTGGGGTGGCACTTCACGCACTCCACGCCGCTGTGGTTGGAGGCCTTCCACTGGTCCACGTACGGCTGCATGTAATGGCATTTGGGGCAGAATGCGGCGCGCCGCGCGGTGACGTCCACGAAGGTCCAGCCCGCCGCGAACAGGACCACCACGGCCGCAGCCAAGCCCCAGATCATTGTTTTGGCGCGAGGGCTCATGGCGCGCTCCCCTTGTCTTGGGAGGCTTTCCACTCCTCATACTCCAGGGGGTGCTCTTCCTTGAACTCGCGCAGTGTGATTTTCCCGTTGAGCCACGTGAGGCTTCCGGGGAATTTGTGAGGGTTGAAGTGGACGTTGTAGAAGTGCCAGATCACAATCGCCAGGGTGGCCAGGAGGGCTTCGTCGGAGTGCGCCTCACGTCCGATATCGAAGACGAACTTGCCGAACTGGTTGATGGTCACGTCCTTGAACCACAGGATGTACCCGGAGGTGATCATGACCACCATGCCCCAGTACACGGCCCAGTAGTCGAACTTCTCCACGTAGGAGAACCTCCCGAAGAGGGGACGGTCCTTCTTGATCCCGAGGAAGTAAAGGATTTGATGGAGGGCATCCTTGGCGTCCTGAGGCTTGGGGATGAGCTGGCCGAAGGTCTTGCGCCCCTCCTCGAAGGCCAGGCAGTAGAACAGGTGGTAGAGGCCGATGAACGTGAGGGCTACGGCCCCGATTCGGTGCAGGACCCTCGTCACGTCAGGGCCCCCCATGATGTCGATGAGGAAGACCGACACGGCGGCCTCGTGGAACTTGATGGGCAGCCCCGTGAGGATGAGGAGGATGCAGGACGAAAACAGGACCATGTGCTGAAGGCGGACGTGGAGGCTGAGGCGCTCCACCATGTCCGCGTCTCTCCCCGCCTTGGCGCGACCTTTGGCGGCGGCCTTTTCGCGCCGCCGCTCCTCCTCGAAGAAGGCGCGCGCCGCGCGCCGGACGTCGAGGGCCACCTCCCCCGCGAGCTCGGAGGCCAGGGCCTCGCGCAGGCGGTCGGCCTGATCCGCCGTCATGGCCGCGGGGATTTCTCCCTGAAGGGCCGAGGATGCCGCCTGCTGCACGATCTCCGACACGGCGCGCGTATCCTGGTCGCTCCACGCCTTCTTGACAGCCTCGCTCATGGCTGGATCTCCGAGGAGGGGGCCCCGGGCTTTGCCCCGCCGGCCTTCTGGTGGTTGCGGATCTTGCGGTAGAGGTCCAGGCCGATGTGGATGAACAGGCCCGCCAGGGTGGACAGGGTGAGGATCTTGAACCCCAGGGCCACCCAGTAGACGATGCCCGCCGATTTGTCCTTGGCGTCGATGTGGATCCGGCCGTTGGCGAAATTGGCGTTGGCCCCTGGGTGGCACTTGCCGCACGTCTTGGGGATGTTGGCCGGGTTCACGCTGGAGCGCGGATCGCTGGGCGGCAGGATGTCGTGGGCCGTGTGGCAGCTCGCGCAGTTGGCCGCTTTGAGCACGCCGAACTCGTTGGCGATGCCGTGGAAGGATTCCTCGTAGGTCGCCACCTGCTCGGCGTTCACGCCGTACTTCTCCATGATGACCACCTTGTCGTGGCACTTGGCGCAGGTGTTCGCCACGTGCCGGGGGTTCACCGTAGAGGTTGTCTCCTCGGGCTTCTCGATGTTGTGCTCGCCGTGGCAACTGGTGCAGACGGGCGCGTCAGGATTCCCTTTGGCCAGCGCCTTCCCGTGGATGGACGCCTCGTACTCGGCGAAGATCTTCAGGTGGCACGTGCCGCACACCTGTGGGATGTTGGCGCGAAAGACCCGGGAGCGCGGATCGGACCCCGGCAGAATGAAGTGGCTGCCGTGGCAGTCCTGGCACGTCGGCGCCTTGGGGTTCCCCGCCGCCAGCGCCTTCCCGTGAACGCTGCGTTCGAATTCAAGATATTTGGCGAGCTGTGGAGCCCCCGACGTGTTGCCGTTGTAGTGGCAGCGCCGGCAGTTGACCGGCTGCGGCGTGACGGGATGGGGAACCTCGCTCACGTCCGCGTGACAGTCCACGCAGTGCTTGTCCTTGTGCACCGACAGCCGAAGGAGGTTGGGGTCCACGAAGAGCTCGAGGACCTGTCCCGAGGGCAGGGTCTTTCGGAAGCCAGGCTTGCCGTGGCAACTCAGGCAGCGCACGTCTTCCTGGGCGTAGGCTGCCGTGGCGAACGCGGCCGCCACCAGACCCACCCAGAGGATCCGGCGCAGGCGAAGCATGGAGGGGCCCGTCATTCCTTGGTCCCCTTCTGCATGGCATCCCATTCGGCGCCGTGTTGGGCCTTGAAGAGATCCTCGCGCATCTTGCCCGTGAGCCAGGCGGGGTTCATGGGGAAGTTCCCTCCGGCCAGATGGATGTCGTACAGGTGCCACAGGATAAAAAGGATAAAGATGACCTGGGCCTGGCTGGAGTGGACCACGAGCATGAGATCCACGAACCTCTTCGAGAGGAGGCCGACGGAGGCCTGGGGCGACCAGAGAACCGCGCCCGAGGCGCCCATCACGAGGCAGCACGCGAGGAGGCCCCAGTACTGGAATTTCTGCATGGGCGTAAAGCGGCCGTACCGCGGGGGCTGGCCCTTGCCCGTCGTGCGCCAGAGGACCCCGGACCAGCCTTGCCGCAGGTCCGACAGGCGCGGTACCGATTCACGCATGTCGCGCCGGTAGCGGGGCGAGACCATGAGGCTGAGGAGATGGGACAGGCCCACCAGGACCAGGAGAACCGCCCCCGCCTTGTGGACCACGGCGCGGCCGCCGAGCCCGCCCATGGCGGCGATGAGGGCCTGGGCCCAGCCGTGCTGGTGGTAAACCAAAGCCAGGCCCGAAACGACCAACATGAGGATGGCCAGTATCAGGATCCCGTGCACCACCCTTTGCCAGAGGGACATCCGCTCCACCATGGGCACCCGCCGCTGCTTCGTCATGCCCCGCTCCTTCTGCTGTGACTGGCTCATGGCTTCTTCTCTGGCGTCTTGGCCGCCTCGCGCTCCCGCGCCTGCAGTTCCTCGAGCTCACGGGGGTGGTACCGCTCCATCTCGTGCCGCGTGAGCTGGCCGGTGATCCAGGTGGGGTTGTAGGGCGCCTTCTCCGTGTGGCTGAACACGGCGTAAAAGTGCCAGATGACGATGGCGCCGAAGGCGAGGCCCGCCTCGTAGAAGTGCACCATCTCCGCCGCCGAGTAGCCCCAGTCGGGCAGAAAACGGGCGAAGAAGGTTTTGAACCAGAGGACGAATCCCGTCGCCACCATGACGGCGGTGCCCCACACCAGGGCCAGATATTCAGCCTTCTCGGCGTAGCTGAAGCGCGGGAACCGGGCTCCGCGGTCGCGGTACCCGATGTAAAAACCGATCTGGATGACGAGATCTTTCACGTCCTGCAGGGTGGGGATCATGTCCCTCATGAACCGCCGCCCCCGCCTTGTGGCCAGCAGATAGACCACGTGGTATAGGGAGTCCGCCACCATGACCACGGCCGCGATCCGGTGGAGCACGCCGCGGGCTTCGAACCCTCCCGGGAGCACCTGGAAGGGGAAGGCCCAGACGGAGTCGGGCCACTTAAGGGCGAACCCCGTCACCACGAGAGTGAGGAAGCTCGTAAGGAGGCAAACGTGCTGGATGCGCTCTGACTTGGTCATGCGCAGGTAGACCGCCACGGGGCGAAGTTTCTTGAGGGTTTCCTTGTAGTGGCGGATATAGTCCAGCAGGTTGTGCAGCGCCATGCCGCCCAGCGTGAGGATGATGAGGATGATATAGAAGCGCTGCAGCCAGTAAAGAACGGGGCTGTCGGAGGCCGTCACTTTCAGATGGATGGGCGTTTGCGCGAAGGTCGCTCCCGCTCCGGGGTGGCACTTCCCGCAGGTGGCCTGAAGGTTTTTGGGATTGATGCTCGACTTCGGGTCGCTGCTGGGGAGGATGTCGTGGGCCCCGTGGCAGCTTCCGCAGTTGGCCACCGCCGTATCGCCGTACTTGGTGGCGAGGCCGTGGAACGACGCCTGGTAGGACTTGACCATGCCCTGGGGCAGGCTGAAGCGCTTGGCCATGCGCACGGAGGAATGGCACTCTCCGCAGGTCACGGTGGCCAGGTTCGCTCCGTTCACCCGGCTCGTGGACCGGCTGGCCTTCTCGATGTCGTGCTCGCCGTGGCAATCGGTGCACGAGGGGGCTTCCATGTGGCCCTCCTCGAGAGCCTTGCCGTGGACGCTCTCCAGGTATTTCTCTTCGATGCCCCTATGGCACTTTCCGCAGGTCGCGGGAACGTTGGTCTTGTACACGGGAGATTTGGGATCGGTCGCCGAGAGCACTTTGTGGGCGCCATGGCAGTCGGCGCACGTGGCCGCCTTGCGTGTCACCCCTCCCTCGATGGACTTCCAGTGGTCGCTCTTGAGGAAGTTCTCCAGGGGATTGCTCTGCCGGACGCCCAGTGCTTTCATGGCCTCCGTGTTGCCATGGCAGGCCCCGCACGTGGACGGAATGTTCGCCGGATAGATGGAGGACGCGGGATCGCTCTTGCCCCGGATCTGGTGGGCGCCGTGGCAATCGGCGCAACGGGGCACGAGGGCCGAGGCGGGCCCCGAAGGGGCGTGAACGCCTTCCTTCAACTCCGCCTGGAGATCCGAGTGGCAGTCACAGGAGGGTGGAGGAAGTTTGTCCCCGTGGGGCAGTTCTTGAATGCCCGTGTGGCAATCCGTGCACGATAGGCCCTCATGGACCGAACCTTTCAACGCATCCTTCGTGACTTGAAGCGTGAGGCCTTCCTTGGCGACCACCGTGGCGCCCAGCGCCCCGGGCCGCTCGACCTTGGTAGCGGCCATGCCGGGATCGTCATGGCATTGGAGGCAGTCCTGGGACGTGGGCGCCGCCGGAACCGCCGCCCGCGCCGGACCCCATGATCCTACGGAGATAAGCCCGACAAGGGCGAAGCCCACGATGAGCCGATATGCAGTGCTGTTCATGACGCCGCTCCCCGTGATGTCATCGTTATGACGAATCAAAGCCCCTGAGCGATGTTCCTTAGCAAGGGCGATACCAATTAGCCCCGCAGCGGGCCATTAGTGTAAGGAAGGGGGGGCGAGAGTGCCATACAGAACGAATGGGGCTTTGATGGATGGAGTCATTTGCCCCACCTCGGTGGCAAATAGCCCTGCTGCAATCACGCATCTCTCCAGCTAGATCCTCAACGGGCCGTTTCCCCCTTAGAGGAACGAGGCTAAATGCCTCTTTCACCACGCGGCCCTTCCGAATTGTATACTATTTAAGCTAATTGCCTTCTTTTATGTCTTTCGCCCCCGGTGCGGCGCCTCAGAACAAACTTGAATCATTTGGGCAGACTGGAGACGCCGCTCTTCCCAAGGGGCTCCGCCCCTGGGGCGCCTGCCTGCGGCAGCGTCCCGCCTGCCTCTGGCCCGGTCAAGCAAGGACGGCGGGAAAAGGAGGGGCGGACCCTTGCGGGCCCGCCTCCGGCGATTCACGATGCGGGGATGAGTGTTACGGCTTGTAGGTGAGCCTGGGGTTTCGGGCAGCGGCCACCTCGTCGAGGCGCCGCCGATAGGCGTTGTGCGGAGCCGCCTTCACGTAAGCGGGATTCTCCTCAGCCTCCTTCACGATGGCCGCCACCGCCTCCACAAAGCGGTCCATCTCCTCCCTGGGCTCCGTCTCCGTGGGCTCGATCATGAGGGCCCCGTGGACGATGAGGGGGAAATACACGGTGGGCGGGTGGAAGCCGTAGTCGATGAGCCGTTTCGCCAGGTCCAGCGTGGTGACGCCGCCGGGCAGGCCCTTGTCGCAGAACACGACCTCGTGAAGGGTCGGGCCGTCGAAGCCAAGCTCCAGAAGGGGCCTGAGCTTGGACCGCATGTAATTGGCGTTCAGGACGGCCAGCTCGGAGGCGCGCTTGAGCCCATCCGCGCCCATGGTTTCGATGTAGCACAGGGCCCGCACCAGAACCAGGAAGTTCCCGTTGAATCCGAGGACCTTGCCGATGCTCTTGGGCCGGTCCCGGTCCCAGAGATAGCGGCCTTCCTTTTTGGCCAGGACCGGGCGGGGAAGATAGGGCTCCAGGTGGGCCTTGCACGCCACGGGGCCGGCCCCCGGTCCTCCGCCTCCGTGCGGCGTGCTGAAGGTCTTGTGGAGGTTGATGTGCATCACGTCCGCGCCCCAATCCCCGGGCCGGGTGATGCCCATGAGGGCGTTCAGGTTGGCGCCGTCCACGTAGACTTGCGAGCCGTTGGCGTGGAGGATTCGGCAGATCTGCGCGATGTTCTTCTCGAAAATGCCCAGGGTGTTGGGCACCGTGAGCATGATGGCCGCCACGTCGGGTTTCATGCGGGCTTTCAGGGCCTCCAGGTCCACGCAGCCGTCGGGCCCGCTCTGGATCTGCTCCACCGCATAGCCCGAGAAGTGAGCGCTGGCGGGGTTCGTACCGTGGGCTGAATCGGGGATGAGCATGACCTTCCGGGCGTCGCCTTGATCCTCCAGGTACGCGCGGATGAGCTGGACCCCCGTAAACTCCCCGTGGGCTCCCGCCGCGGGCTGGAGGGTGCAGGCATCCATGCCGGTAATGGCGCACAGGGCGTTCTGGAGCGTGGCCATGAGCTCCAGGGCCCCCTGGGTGGTGGACTCGGGCTGGAGGGGATGGAGGCGGGCGAAGCCTTCCAGGCGCGCCACCTCCTCGTTGATCTTGGGGTTGTACTTCATGGTGCAGGAGCCGAGGGGGTAAAGGCCGAAATCCACCGCGTAGTTGTAAGTGCTCAGCCGGGTGAAGTGGCGCACGACATCCACCTCGCTCATCTCGGGCAGGAAGGCGGGAGCCGCCCCCCGGACCATATCCCCGAAGAGTGTTCGGGGATCGACCTCAGGCACATCGGAGGGTGGAACGGAGGCTCCCACGCGGCCCGGGTGGTCCTTCTCGAACAGGAGTTTTTCCTCGATGGGCCGGCTCATGAGAGTCCTCCCAAAAGTGCCGCCAAGCGGTCGCAGGCAAGCTTGGAGACCCGTTCCGTGGCGCACAGGAGATAGCCTCCCGCCAGCTCGGGATACTCCCTGCCCAGGTCGTAGCCCCCCAGGAGGTCCGCCTTATAGGCCGCGTCCGTGGCCTTCTCAGCCGAGGGCACTCTGACGGCGAACTCGTTGAAGGTCGGGGCACCGAAGAGGGGCTGAATTCCTTTGGCCCTAAAGGCCGCCTTCAGGTATTCGGCCTTGCTCAGGTTCTGGAGGGCCAGGTCACGGAGCCCCTTGCGGCCCATGCTGGCGAGGTAGATGGTGGCGGCGAGCATGCAGAGGCCTTCGTTGCTGCAAATGTTGGAGGTGGCCTTCTCTCGCCGGATGTGCTGCTCCCGGGTGGTGAGGGTCAGCACGAAGCCGCGCCGGTTGTCCGCGTCCACGGTCTCGCCCACGATACGGCCGGGGAGCTGGCGCATGTGG
>JAKBES010000272.1 GCA_021833665.1 Acidobacteriota bacterium | reverse complement strand
GACGAGTCCGGCGCGCGCGGACCCTCGGCGCCAGCGAAGAGAACATGGGTCCTGGCGCCTGCCCTCGTCTGGACGGCGGGCCTGGTGTTGGTGGGGCTCGTGGGCCTGGGGGACTTGATCACCGGCCCCTTCATGTCCTTTTCCGTGTTCTACCTTGTTCCCGTGGGGTTCATGGCATGGTTCGGCGGGCGGGCCGCGGGCTATGCGGGATCGCTGGCATCGGCTCTGTCCTGGTTCCTTGCTCAAGCCGGCGACAGGATCATGTTCGCTCACGCCGCGGTGCCGTACTGGAACGCCCTCGTGGAACTGATCTTCTTCCTCTGCCTGACCGCCATCGCTTGCGCCCTGAAGGACGCCCTCGCGCGGGAATCGGATCTGGCGCGCACGGACGACTTGACGGGGGTGGCCAACCGCCGCCAGTTCTTCGAGCTGGCCGAGATGGAAATCCGCCGCGCGGGCCGGTACGGACACCCCTTTTCAGTGGCGTACATCGACCTCGACAAGTTCAAGGAAGTCAACGACGTCCGGGGCCACCACGAAGGGGACCGGCTCCTGCGGGATGTGGGCCAGTCCATCCAGGCCAGCATCAGGGCCACGGACCTTCTGGCCCGCATGGGAGGAGACGAGTTCGCCATCCTCATGCCCGAGGCCGGTCCGGAGGCCGCGGCCAAGGTTTACGAGAAGGTCCGCGCGGGCCTCGGCGAGAAGGTGACGTCGGCGTTCCCGGAAATTTCGGTGAGCGTGGGCCTCGTGACTTGGCTCGCTCCCCCGGCCTCCACGGACGACTTGCTGCGGCAGGCGGACCACCTGATGTACGCCGTCAAGGACGAGGGACGGAACGGGGTCCGCCACCGGGTGGTGGGAGCACCGTCGTGACTGATGCCGCGCACGGGGCGCAAGGCCCTTCGCCCGATCCGCCCGCCGTGTCCATACGGGACTTGGCCTTCACCCTCTTCATGATTGGCCTCACCTCCTACGGCGGGCCGGCCATCGTGGCGCAGATTCGCAGGGTGACGGTCATGAAAAAGGGCTGGCTCACGGAAGGGGAGTTCGAGGAATCGCTGGCCTTCTGCCAGACCCTTCCGGGGCCCATCGCCGTTCAGACGGCGGCCCACGTCGCCTGGCGCCTCCGGGGGCCCCTCGGTGCCCTCGTCGCGACGGCGGCCTACGTCCTTCCAGCGTTTCTCCTCATGGTCGGCCTCTCCGCCGCCTATATGCACCTGGGCCAGGTGCCATCTGTGGTGGCCATCCTCCGAGGATTGCGCGCCGTTGTGGTTGCCATCGTGGCCGATTCCATCCTCTCCATGGCCAAGCCCGCCTTGAAGGACGGCCGGGGTGTCCTCCTCGGGGTTGCGGCGGCGGCGGCCCTCATCCTCCACACGGGCGCCCTCCTGGTTCTCCTGGGATCGGCGCTCCTGGCCATCCCCCTCCTCTGGGGGACGGCCCCGCCCGGTCCGCTGCAAACCCAAGGTCCGGCCGTGAAAACCTCCGGGACATGGAAGGGAGCCGCCGCCATCGTCCTGGTGGCCCTGATCTTTGCGGGGGTGGTGGTTCTGTCGGGCCTGGAGAACCCGGTTCTTCCCGCGGTGGCGGTCACCATGGCCAAGGTGGACATGCTCGCCTTCGGAGGCGGGTACACGGCCGTGGCCCTGATGCACGATCTGGTCGTGACGGCCAACCCCTGGCTGACCAATCAGGAGTTTCTGGACGGCCTGGCCCTCGGCCAGATCACTCCTGGCCCGGTGATCCTCACGGCCACGTTCATCGGATATAAAGTGGCGGGGCCGGCGGGGGCCCTCACGGCTACGGCGGCCGTCTTCCTTCCCTCGTGGCTCCTTCTGGTCCTCTTGGCGCCTCAGTTTGCTCGGATCAGGGGCCTCGTGCTCGTGCACCGCATGGTGCGGGGCCTCCTGGCCGCCTTCGTGGCCATGCTGGCCTACGTGCTCTGGCAGGTTTCGCTCGACGCTCTGACGGACCGAAGGAGCCTCTTCCTGGCCGTGGCGGCCCTCGTTCCCTTGAGGCTGAAGGTGGCTCCCCTGTGGGTGGTGGCTGGCGGAGTCCTCCTCTCGGTCCTCCTATTCAGGTAACCAGCATATAGCCGATATCTGGGTGAAATGGCCCAGCCGGACGCGCGCCGGCCGGGCTCCTATGGCATCACCTCGGCGAGACTTCTATGATCATATCTCGGGTACGGGAGACCGGCCCGAAACGAACCACGGGGGGTTCTTTACACGAGGCGGAGCGGGGGGGCTCCGCCTTTTTCATGTACAATCTCATGGAGGGCCGTGCCCGGCCGCCTTGCCCCTCGCAAGGTTTCCGGGTGCGGACGGCGGGTTCAAGACCCCGCGATGAAAGGGCGCGCATGGCGAAAACCGAATCCTTTGACGTGACCACGGGCGTGGACTTGATGGAGGTGGAGAATGCCGTCAATCAAGCCCAGAAAGAGATCGGCCAGAGGTATGACTTCAAGGGGCTCAAGGTTCTCATGGAGCTGAAGAAGGCCGACCACCTCGTGAACCTCGAAGCTCCCGACGACATGAAACTGAACGCCATGTGGGAGATGCTCCTGGGCAAGCTCGTCCGCCGCCAGGTCCCCGTCAAGAACTGCCAGCGCGGCCTGGTCCAGAAGGCCGGAGGGGACCGGGTCCGGCAGGAGGTTAAGCTCGTGTCGGGCCTGGACATCGAGACGTGCAGAAAGATCGTCAAGATCATCAAGGAGGCCAAGCTCAAGAAGGTCCAGGCCGCCATCGAGGCGGACAAGGTGAGGGTGTCGTCGCCGTCCCGCGACGAGCTCCAGGACACCATCGCCCTCCTCAAGGGCCAGGAGTTCGAGGTCGATCTCCAGTTCGGCAACTACCGCTGATCCTTCTTCCGCTTCTGACCTTTCATCGGGAAGCGGCCCGCGCTACAATCGGTGGCAGATTTCGGGCAGGCGCGCCTTGCCGGTCCTCGGGCCGGGAGGCGGAGGGGGCCATGGGGCTAAGGAAGGGAATCGCCAAATACATCCATGCATTCGTGGAGGCCTCGCCCGATCCCATGGCGGTCCTTCGGAGCGATGGCGCGCTGGAGGCGGCGAACGGAGCTTTCCTGGCCCTCCTCGGCATGAGCGCCAAGGAGGTGCGGGGAAGCGGCCTGTCCCAGAGGGTCTACGCCGAAGACTGGTCCCGGCTCCTGGAGGCCATGGCCGGCTCCGAGGAATCGGCCGGAGGCCTGCCCGTCCTTTCTTGCCGCGTGGCGGGCGAGGGTGAGACCTGGCGGGATGTTCAGATTCTCGTCCTCCGCCTTCCGTTCGAAAGCCATGCCCACGTCATCTTCCTGTATCAGTCCCGGGTGCAGAGCGGCGGCGATCTGGCCTCTCAGGTCCCCTTCGCAAAGACCGCCGAGCAGTCGGGGGAAATGGTCATCATCACGGACCGGGCCGGCACGATCCTTTACGTCAATCCCGCCTTCGAGCGCACCACCGGCTACACCCGGGAGGAGGTCATGGGCCAAGGCCCAGGACTCCTCAAGCCGGGCCAGAATCCTCCTGAGCTCTTCAGGGCATTTTGGCAGGTCCTCTCCTCCGGCGAGACGTTTCACGGCATGGTGGCTTGTCACAAGAAGGACGGGACCCTCTACTACGAGGAGAAGACCGTTTCCCCCGTGTTCGGCGACAGCGGGGCCATCACCCACTTCGTGTCCACGGGCAAGGGATTGAGCGAGCGCATGCGCGCGGAGGAGGAACTGCGCGCCAGCGAGGAGCGCTACGCCCTCGCCGCCGAAGGGGCCAACGACGGCCTGTGGGATTGGGACCTGCGCATGGACCGGGTCTTCTACTCTCCTCGCTGGAAGGCCATGCTCGGCGGAGAGGAGGAGGACATGTCCAACTCTCCCGAAGACTGGCTCCACCGGATCCATCCCGATGACCAGCTCGCGTTCAAGGCCCGGCTCGAGGCCCACCTCCGGGGAGACACACCCCATTTCGAGCACGAGCATCGCATCCTCCACCGGGACGGGCGGTACCGGTGGATGCTGACCCGCGGCCTGGCCGTGAGGGATGGGGAGGGGAAGGCCTACCGCATGGCCGGGTCCCAGACGGACATCACGGAGAGGAAGGTGGCGGAAGAGCGCCTCCTCTTCGACGCCATGCACGACACCCTCACGGGGCTGCCCAACCGCGCCCTGTTCATGGACCGCCTGGGGCAGGCCATCGCCCGGGCCCAGCGCCGCGAAGGATATGCCTTCGCCGTCCTGTTCCTGGACCTGGACCGTTTCAAGGTCGTGAACGACAGCTTGGGGCACATGGTGGGAGACCGGCTCCTGGTGGAGATGGCCCGGCGTCTGGCCACGTGCCTGCGCCCGGCCGACACGGTGGCGCGGCTGGGGGGGGACGAGTTCGTCGTCCTCCTGGAGGACATCCGCACGGCCACCGATGCGACCCTCTTCGCGGACCGCATCCAGAAGGGGCTCAAGGCTCCTTTCAGCCTGGAGGGGCGCGAGGTCTACACCGCGGCCAGCATCGGCATCGCCCTCAGCGCCACGGGCTACGAGCACGCCGAGGACCTGCTCCGTGACGCGGACATCGCCATGTACCGGGCCAAGTCCATGGGCAAGGCCCGCTCCGCCGTCTTCGACCGGGCCATGCACTCCTCCGCCATGGCCCTGCTCGAACTGGAAACGGAGCTGCGCCGCGCCGTGGAGCGCATGGACTTCCGCATGGTCTACCAGCCCATCGTGTCCCTGGAAAACCGCAGGATCGTGGGCTTCGAAGCCCTCATCCGCTGGCAGCATCCCACGAAGGGAGACATCCCGCCCACCAAGTTCATCCCCCTGGCGGAAGAGACGGGCCTCATCGTCCCCGTGGGCCAGTGGATCCTGCGCGAGTCCTGCCGCCAGCTTCGCGCCTGGCAGGGCCTCGCCCGGCGCAGCCCGCCCCTCACTATGAGCGTCAACCTGTCGGGCATCCAGCTCCTCCAGCCCGAGCTCATCATGCAGATCGATCTCCTCCTCAGGGAGACGGGCCTCGACGGGCGCACCCTCAAACTGGAGATCACCGAGAGCGTCATCATGGAGCACGCCCAGTACGCGCTGGACATGCTCAAACAGCTCAAGGCCCAGAACATCAAGCTGGCCATCGAC
>JAKBES010000271.1 GCA_021833665.1 Acidobacteriota bacterium | reverse complement strand
GCGGAACGGGCCCTGGGTCCACCACGCCCGCGCGCTGGCGCTCAGGACCGGGACGTGGGACAGTTAGGCCATGAGTGCATGGTGGCGCAAAGGGAAGGAGCCGGCCGCGGCGGCTCCCGCCGAAACGAGAGTTCGGGAGAAGTACGGCAGCTTCAAAGAGCTGCTCACCCTCAACAACGACTGCCTGGAACTCCTGGCGGGGCTTCAGGAAGATCTTCGCTATGCCCCTCCGAGGGCGGACGTGCTGGGGGACCGCGTGCCCGCCGTCTTTGACAAGGCCGAGGGAGCCGTGGCCGCCCTGGAACGGCTGGAGGGGGAGCGGCAGCCGGTCCTCTGGAAGGCCCTCGCCTCCCAGCGCCGGGACGTGGAAGGTTCCGTCGCCGCGCGGCAGGCGCTGGTCTCGCCGCGCCTTTCCGTCTGGCTCCACGAGATCGGCGCGGAGGCGGCGCCCGAGGCGGGAGGCAAGGCGGCGGCGCTGGGGGAAGTCAAGAACAGGCTCGGGCTCCCCGTTCCCGAAGGGTTCGTCATCACCACCGAATCCTATTGGCGCTTCTGCGGCGTCCCCCTGTGGAAGCACATCAGGGACACCGTGGAGGGGCTCGACCTGGACGAGCTCCAGGGGTTCCAGGAGGCCTCGGCCCGGCTGTCCGCCCTCGTCATGGCGGCGGACCTGCCCAGGGCGGTGGAGGTGGCCGTGAGCGAGCGGGCCGCGGCGCTGGAGACGGGGGGGCTCGGGCTCGCCGTCCGTTCGAGCGCCGTGGGCGAAGGGGGGACGGGCACCTTCGCGGGCCAGTTCCTCAGCCTCATCAACGTGGCCCCGGCGGGAGTCACGGAAGCGTACAAGCGCGTGGTGGCCAGCCGCTTCAGCGCGCGCGCCCTGTCGTACCGGGTCAGCACGGGGCGGATGGAAGTGGACAGCCCCATGGCCGTCCTCTTTATGCCCACCCTCCGGGCACGGGCTTCAGGCATCATGTACACCCGCGACCCGGGCGATCCGGGGAAGGATTCGGCGTGGATCGCGGCCACCAGGGGGCTGGCCCTGGATGTGGCCAGCGGACAGACCGCGGCGGACCTTTTCGTGGTCTCCAGGCGGGGCGGCCACACGGTCATGGAACGGCGGATCGCGCGCAAGGAAGGGCGCCTCCTCCCCATGCCCGGCGGGGGGCTGACCCGGGAGCAGGCGAGCCCCGGCGAAGCGTCGGCCCCCAGCCTTCAGACCGAGGACCTCCAGGTCCTCGCCGAGTGGGCCGTGCACCTGGAGGCCCACTTCAACGCGCCCCAGGACGTGGAGTGGCTCCTGGACGAAGAGGGCAGCCTCTGGATCGTCCAGACCCGGCCCCTGTCCCTGGCCGACCCCAAGGCGCGCCAAAAGGTGCGGACCCGGGGAGCACCGCTTCTCGCCGGGGGCCAGACCGTCTATCCCGGACGGGCTTCGGGGCGTGCCTTCCTCGTGGAAGACGTGCAGGATCTGGGCAAAACGCCCCAAGGGGCGCTGCTGGTCATGCGCCGCCCTTCGCCCGAGATCGTGAAGGTCTTCCCCCGCATCGTGGGCCTCGTGGCCGAGGGGGGGAACGTGACGGGCCACGGCGCGGCCCTGCTGAGGGAGTTCAAGGTCCCCTCCGTCTTCCAGATGAAGGACGTCTTTGATACGATCAAGCCCGATGACGCCGTGAGCCTGGACGCGGTCCAACCCAGACTGTACGAAGGACTGCGCTGGCCCCGGAAGGAGGGGGAGGTGGCCTTGCCCGATCGGTATGCGCGGAGGGACGCCGACCCCATCAGCGGGCGGTTCCTCACCCTGCATCTCGTGGACCCGGCGGCCTTCAGCTTCCGCCCCTCGGGGTGCAAATCGGCCCACGACGTGCTGCGCTACTGCCACGAAAAGGCCATCGAGGCCATGTTCGCGGTGAACGACGTGGAGCTGGAGCGGGGGCCGCGGTGTTCCAAGCACCTGGTGGCCCCGATTCCCGTCAACCTTCACGTCCTCGACCTGGGCGGCGGGTTGGCGATGGAGGATCCGTCCTCCCCGGACGTGCGCCCCGAACACGTCGTCTCGCGGCCCTTTCAAGCCCTCTGGAAGGGCGCGAGCCATCCCGGCGTGAGCTGGAACCGAGACATGGCCGCCAGCCTCGCGGGGATCGCCTCCGTCATGGCCAGCTCCTTCTCGTCCCACTCGGCTCAGCGGCCCCTCGGCGACAAGAGCTACCTCCTGGTGGCGGACGAATACATGAACCTCAACTCCCGCCTCGCCTACCACTACTCGCTCGTGGATGCCTGCGTCTCGGCCGTGCCCAACAACAACTACATCTCCTTCCGTTTCGCGGGAGGCGGGGCCAGCCGGTCTCGAAGGATCCTGAGGGCCTGCTTCATCGAGGCATGTCTCTGCCACTACGGATTTCAGGCCGAACGCCGGGGCGACATTGTGAATGCCTGGTTCAAGAAAGGATCGGCGCAGGAAACGGAGGCCAAGCTCGACATCGTGGGCCGCCTCCTGGCGTCGGCTGGCCAGCTCGACATGTACATGGGGGGCGAACACGCCATGAAGTGGTACGTGAAGCAGTTCGTGGGAGGCAACTACGGGTTTCTGGCGGAGGGGGCGGAAGGGACGGCGGGCACCGCGCTGCCGCGCCCGGCGCCGCGCCGCACGTGACGGGTTTATAGGGGCGCGTCGGGATCGGAAGGCCGCCGCGGAACCGGGGGGCACGCCTGAGGGCGGGCCGAAACGGGCGGAGGGGTCGGGGAGTCTGGGGGACCTTATGCCAATCATCTTTATCTGCAGCGTTCCGTTCAGCGGTGGGGAAAGGGTGGCCAAGAGCCTTGCGCAGAAGCTGGGCTATGGCTACATGAGCCGGGAAGACGTGGTGGCCCGGGCGAACGAGGCCGGCATTCCGGTGGGCAAGCTGGAAGTGGCCATGGTGAAGAGGCCCTCGGTCCAGGAACGCATGGCCCGGCTGAAGGACCGCTACCTGGCCGTGGCCACGGCCACCATCTGCGAGAAGGCGCAGGACGGCAACCTGGTCTACTACGGCAGGGCGGGGCACCGCCTGCTGCCTGGCGTGAGCCACGTGCTCAGGCTCCACGTCTTGCCCGAGCACGGCCAGCGGGTGGAAACCGTCATGACCCGCCTCAAGCTGAGCCGCGAGAAGGCGGAGAAGTTTCTCAGGGACATCGACGGCGACATCCTCGCCTGGGTCCGCTTCGTCCACGGCATCGACATGGACGACTCGCGCATGTACGACTTCGTGGCCAACCTGGAGAACCTGAACCTGGAGAACGCCGCCACGGCCCTCTGCGGCGTCGCCGAGCTCCCCGATTTCAGGCCCACTCCGGCGAGCCAGCGGGCCATGCAGGACCGGTTCCTCCAGGCCCAGGCGCGCATCAAGCTCTCCCTGGACGACCGCACGGCCGACGTGGATCTCACGGTTCGGGCCAACGACGGAGTGCTGACCATCACCTACGTGCCCCTTCAGGCCAGGGCCGCGTCCCTCATCTCGGACGCGGTGGGAGACCTGCCCGGCTGCCGGGAGATCCGCTGCACCATGGCCAGCACCAACGTGCTCTGGATCCAGGAGGCGTTCAAGCCCGATTCGGAGACCTTCCGGGAGGTGAACGAGCTGGCCCGCCGCTGGGGCGCCGCCGTTGAGCTCCTCCAGTACAAGCCCGGCGACGCGCCCTCGGATGCGGTGGCCGTGGCCGTCGGGCGGTCCGCCGCCATGGAGGCGCGCACGGGCGGCGTGGAGGACGACGTGCCGGACGCGCAGCCCTCCTCCGAGGAGAAGTCCTTCCAGGAGACCCTGGAGGCGCTCGTCCATGAGGGCCGCTCCGGCGGCGGCCAGCGCGTCTCGGGCAGCCGCGACCGGCTCTCCGCCGTGATCAGCCCGAGCATCCCTTACAGCCTCGTGGTGCTGGGCGACCTCTTCCTCGACAAGCCCGCCGCCACCCGCACGCGCCTGGTCCGCGAGCTGAGCATGTTCCTGGGCGACCACGTGAAGGCGCCCGTGCTCTCCACCTCCGACCTCGCCGCCAAGCTGCACCTCGGGGGCCGCGAGGTGGCCAGGGGGGCCGTGGCGGGCGTGCTCGTGGTGCTCATCTACTGCGGGGTTTTCCTGTGGCAGGACAGGCTCATCGACCTGCTCGGGGGGGCGGCCCACAAGGCCGCTCCCTGGTTCGCCGCGGTCCTCGTGGCCCTCATGGCTCCGGTCATCGCGTTCCTGTACGGATCGGTGTTAGCGTCTATGATGAAATGGCTCAAGATGGATTGACGGGACGGGGGGAGAGAACCATGTCTCATTTGATCGGCGACATCTTCATCCAGCTCACCTGGGGCAACGCCTTGGCCCTGGTCCTGCTTGGCCTCGTGGGAGGCATCCTGAGCGGGTTCACGGGAAGCGGGGCGGCCTTCATCATGACGCCAGGCATGATGAACCTCCGCGTCCCCGGCGTCGTGGCCGTGGGCAGCAACATGGCGCACCGCTTCGGCAACAACATGATGGGCGCCAAACGGCACGCGGGC
Source organism: Acidobacteriota bacterium (assembly GCA_021833665.1). Classification (GTDB taxonomy): domain Bacteria; phylum Acidobacteriota; class UBA4820; order UBA4820; family DSQY01; genus JAKAJA01. Next base: position 633 of record JAKBES010000271.1, on the reverse strand, counting down.
CTGGGCAACGTGGACAAGAAGCTCTCCATCTTCCTCCTCGTGACGGCGCTGGCGGGCGTCCAGCTCGCCGTCTGGATCAACAGCAAGCTCTTCAATCTCGGCGGCGGAGGAGAGGGGCACGGCGAAGGCTCGGGAAGCGGGGCCGTGTCCGACCTGTACATCAGCGTCGTGTTCATCGGCGTCCTCACCCTGGTGGGCGCCTTCATGCTGCGGGACGCCTTCCGCAGCCCCGATTCCAAGGAAGGCACGGGGCCTTCCATGAAGCTGGCCAACTTCTTCTCCAAGCTGCCCCTCCCTCCCTACGTGCACTTTCCCGTGGCGGACGTGCGGGTGTCCCTCTGGCTCGTCCTGGGCCTGGGGCTCCTGGTGGGCTATCTGGACGGCACCGTGGCCATCGGAGGCTTCGTGGGCGTTCCGGCCATGATCTACCTCTTCGGAGTTCCCACGACCGTGGCCACGGGGAGCGAGCTCTTCATGGCCATGTTCGGCGGCGCCTGGGGCGCCATCAGCTACGCCTACCAGGGCTTCGTGGACCTGCGCCTCTCCTGCCTCCTCCTCATCGGTTCCCTCCTGGGGGTTTACATCGGGGCCTACGGCACGAAGGTGGTCAAGGAGGTCCTGGTGAGGATGGTG
>JAKBES010000270.1 GCA_021833665.1 Acidobacteriota bacterium | reverse complement strand
TATCCCCTGGCCAGCGCCGATTCCAGGCTCCGGAAGATCCCCAGGCCGCCCGTGGGGCCCAGGCGGGGATCCACGGCCCGCTCCGGGTGGGGCATCATGCCCAGCACGTTCCCGCGGACGTTCACGATGCCCGCGATGCCATTCATGGCGCCGTTGGGCACGTGGGCCTCGCCGATCTCCCCGGTGGGCGAGCAGTAGCGGAAGGCCACGCCGCCCCGGGCCTCCAGGTCCGCCAGGTCGGCGGGCTCCAGGGTGAAGTTGCCCTCGGCGTGGGCGATGGGCACCCGGAACACCCCGCCGGCCTTCATCGCCGAGGTGAAGGGCAGGTCGGTCCGCTCCACCCGAAGGTGGACCTCCTGGTGGATGAACCGGAGGGTGGCGTTGCGCAGGAGGGCGCCAGGCAGCAGCTGGGCCTCACAGAGGATCTGGAAGCCGTTGCAGACGCCCAGCACCAGGCCCCCCTGGTCCGCGTGGCGCTTCACATCGGCCATGATGGGCGCGAGGGCCGCGATGGCGCCGCAGCGCAGGTAGTCGCCGTAGCTGAAGCCGCCGGGAATGAAGACCAGGTCGGTGCCCTCCGGCAGACGGGCCTCCTGGTGCCAGACGGGGAGGGTGTCCCAGCCGAACACTGTGCCGCAGGCGTGGAGGGCGTCGTGATCGCAGTTGGAGCCGGGGAAGACCGGCACGGCCACCCGCATCAGAGCACCTCGATGGAGGCCTTCTCCATCACCGGATTCACCAGCAGCTTGTCGCAGATGGCCTGGGCCTTGGCCTTGACCTCCGCGACGTCTGAGCCCGGAACGTCCATCTCGATGAGCCGGCCGATGCGGACGTGATCCACGGCGAATCCGAAGCCGTGGAGGCCCTGCTCCACCGCCTTGCCCTGGGGATCGAGGATCCCCGGCTTCAACTGCACCGACACACGCACCTTCATGGCCCCTCCGCGCCTCCAGTGTAACCCGGAAGGCCCGTCAATCCTCGCCGTTCCAGCGGTGCGCCTCGAGATCCAGGTTGCCCTGGTCGTCCACGGTGATGCCCTCCTCCCGCAGGCGGCCGATCTGCTCCATGGCGCCCCACCAGCGGCCGCGGCTGGGCACGTAGCCCCGGGTGTTCACCACCCGATGCCAGGGCAGGTCCGTGCCTTCGGGGAGTCCCGAGAGGACCATGCCCACCTGCCGGGGCCGCTGGGGGAAGCCCGCCAGCAGGGCCACCTGGCCGTACGAGGCCAGCCGGCCCTCGGGGATGCGGGCCACCACCGCCAGCACCGCGGCGCGGAAATCCCGGGGCCGCCCGGGGGGAGCGATGCGGCGGCCGGGCCGGTTCGCGGGGGCCCTGCCCACCCGTCAGGCCTGGACGCCAGGCCGCTGGTCGGCGGGCACGCGGGTGCGGAAGCCACCCTCATAGCTGTGCCAGTGCCCCAGCGTCTCCTCGGGGTAGGCCCAGCACCAGTAGCCGTCGGCCTTATACGCAAGATGTGTGTTAAGTTTGTGTGTGAGTGACTGAAGATACATGTATTTAAACCAAACAATGAATGTAAACAGGTAATTTTTTAGCCAAAAAAGGCCCAAAATCGATCCCAAAGTTAACATCGCCTAACAGTCGAAGAGGGAAGGAAGAACATCGGACTATCATGGAACAACGGAGGCAGCATGGGCCGCATTTTCACCTTGGAGGAAGCGCAGGCCCTCATGCCCCAGGTGAAGGCCACCACGGAACCGGTCTACACGTTGGCCGCAAGTCTAGCTGAGGAGCTGAGCCAGGCCGAGGAGGCCCAGGACGAGACCCGAGCCGAGGATCTGCGCGAGCGCCTACAGACCCTGGTGCAGAGTTGGCAGCAGAGCATGCAGGACCTGGAGGCTGAGGTGAAGGGACTTTGGCTAGTTGACTTCGACTCGGGGGACGGATTCTGGTGCTGGGCCTATCCCGAGGAAGAATTGGACTATTGGCATAGCTACGAGGGTGGCTTCCGCTCCCGCATGCCCGTCGAACAAAAGCCCCAGAAGGTTTAGAAGATTGTAAGAGCGATCATGGACATCGGTCACCCTGCCAACTTCGACCGTTGAGCTACACGTGCATTTCAACTTCAGACCAAGAAAACAGTGGTAGATGGCCATTATCCTTATCGAAGTTCAACCCAATCCCAACGGTCCGTGGCTTCGTCATTTCCGCCGCCTGACCGTCCGTTATGAGAGGCGCGCCGATATCCATCTGGCCTTCCTCAAACTCGGCGCATGCCTCATCTGCTTCTCTGCCTTTGGATGGCAGGTTTTGTTACCACTTCTTAATGGAGAGGCACGAATCCCCAATGGGCGGCGTGGGTGGTATGTTGGGATGACCTTGAACCCGTCAGCGTTTTGGAGATCTGTGTGGGCCATCGCGTGGTGTATACGAGCCCGAATGATCGGCCAGGCGGCCATCGTCGCCTCCATCAGCCCTCTGGGTCACCCAGGGGGCTGATTTCGTTTGGGGGCGATCCGGGTTCCAGAAAAGTTACACAGATGCCCAAATTGCCTATTGATTCCATATTTTAGAAAATTGGGAATAATAATCCCATGAGCCACGCCGATCCCACCCTCAGCCAGGTGACCAAGCAGTTGAAGGCCCTCGCCCACCAAGGCCGCCTGTCCGTTGTACGGGCCGTGGTGCAGGGGCCAATGGAGGGGGCCCCGGCTGGCCAGATCCAGGCCCACCTGGGCATGGCCGCTTCGACCCTCAGCCACCATCTGGCCGACCTGACGGAGGCTGGCCTGCTGACCGCCGCACGACAGGGCACGACGATCCGCTATGCCGCTCGCTTCGACCAGCTCCGGGCCCTCACCGAGTACCTCTGGCAGGACTGCTGCGGTGGTGGCTGCAAGGACCCCAACTGCATTTAATTCGAGGAGAACCCATGGAACCGACCACCCATCCCACCCACCAGAAGATCCAGGATGCCTACGGCAAGATCGCCAGCATCGGCGGTGGCTGCTGCGGTCCTCAGTCATCCTGCTGCGGCGGCGGTCGCGCCGGGGAGGTTGCCCAGGGCGTGGGCTACTCAGACGCCGAACTGGCGACCCTTCCTGAAGGTGCCAACCTGGGTCTTTCCTGCGGCAATCCGACGGCCTTGGCTGAACTGAAGGCTGGGGAGATCGTGCTGGACCTCGGCAGCGGCGCAGGCATGGACGCCTTCCTGGCGGCTCAGCGGGTGGGGCCTGAAGGGCATGTCCACGGTGTGGACATGACGAAGGAGATGCTGGCGAAGGCTCGCCACAACGCTGCTGAGTTCAAGCGCCGGACCGGCCTGAGCAACGTGACCTTCCGCCATGGGCAGATCGAGTCGATCCCCTTGCCGGATGCCTCCGTGGACGTCGTGCTCTCCAACTGTGTGCTGAATCTCAGCCCCGACCAACCCAAGGTCTGGAAGGAAATCGCTCGTGTTCTGAAACCTGGGGGGCGGGTGTCCATTTCAGACATGGTGCTGCTGAAACCCCTGCCGGAAGCCGTTCGGGAAAGTGTCGAGGCGCTGGTGGGCTGCATCGCGGGCGCCCCCATCCTGGATGACCTTCAGAACATGGTGCTGGCTGCGGGCCTCGTGGATCGTGCCTTTACCGACAAGGGGAAAGCCCTGGAGGCCATGCTCCCCGTGGATGACCCCTTGATCGACCATCTGCTGGGGCTCCTCCCAGCGGGCACCAAGCCCTCGGACTACATCACCAGCATGATTATTTCCGCCCGCAAGTTGGCTTGAGCCGGAGGCCTCCATGAGCGCCCAGAAACGCCTCTCCTTCCTGGACCGGTATCTCACGCTGTGGATCTTCCTGGCCATGGGACTAGGCGTCTTGCTTGGTTATGCCGTGCCCAGCTTCAACCGCGCCATCAACGCCTGGAATGTGGGCACCACCAGCTTACCCCTGGCCGTAGGCCTCATCGTCATGATGTATCCCCCCCTGGCCAAGGTGAAGTACGAGGAATTGCACCTCGTCTTCCAGAACAAGAAGGTGCTCGGACTATCCCTGCTACAGAACTGGGTCATTGGTCCCCTGCTCATGTTCGGGCTGGCCGTGCTCTTCCTGCGGGACAAGCCTGAATACATGCTGGGCCTGATCCTCATCGGCCTCGCCCGCTGCATTGCCATGGTGATCGTCTGGAATGATCTGGCCAAGGGCGACACGGAATACTGCGCCGGTCTCGTGGCCTTCAACTCGATCTTCCAGGTGCTCTTCTTCAGCGTGTATGCCTGGTTCTTCGCCACCATCCTGCCCGCCAAACTGGGCCTCCAGGGGGCCGTGGTGAACATCACCATCGGCCAGATCGCCCAGAGCGTGTTCATCTACCTGGGTATTCCCTTCATCGCGGGCTTCCTGACCCGCTTCGTGCTCGGCAAGCTCAAGGGCCTGGACTGGTATCACCGGGTCTTCGTGTCGAGGATAAGCCCCCTCACCCTGATCGCGCTGCTCTTCACCATCGTGGTGATGTTTAGCCTCAAGGGCGACACCATCGTGAAGCTGCCCTTCGATGTCCTGCGCATCGCGGTGCCACTGCTCATCTATTTCGTGGTGATGTTCTTCGTGAGCTTTTGGATGTCCAAGAAGGTTGGAGCGACCTATCCCCAGAGCGCCACACTGAGCTTCACTGCCGCTTCGAACAACTTCGAGTTGGCCATCGCCGTCGCCGTGGCCACCTTTGGCATCGCCCACGGGGCCGCCTTCGCCGCCGTCATCGGGCCGTTGGTTGAGGTGCCGGTGCTCATCTGCCTCGTCAGCGTGGCCTTCTGGTTGAAGCGGCGCTGGTATCCAGAAAGCACGGAAACCCTGGTGGATGCGGGCTGTTGCACTACAGCGCCTCAAGCACCAACCGCCAAGTAACCGGGATCCCCTTAGGACACCTCATGACTTCCAATGGCCAGCCATGTTCCTGTTGTGCCCCAAGGACAGAGCCCGACCGGTCCTCTGCAAACGGCTGTCCTCGATGTGAAGTCCCATCCAATCGCTTAGTCCAGGCCGTCACCCTCCGGGCACTCTTGAATGGACCCGAGCAGGGGCTTGTCTCCAGGCCTGAGTATCGACTCTGTACGAATCGGGCATGCCCTGTGGTTTATTTCGATCCAGAAGGCGGGGCTGTCTTCACCAAGGATCAAGTGTCGGTCCGGGTAGGTTTCAAGGAGACCGGCGACCCTCGC
>JAKBES010000269.1 GCA_021833665.1 Acidobacteriota bacterium | reverse complement strand
ACCCGAAGACCCCGTTCACGAAGGCCCCCAGCAGCGGCAGCACGGGGATCAGCCAGAGCAGCGATACGGGCATCATGGGCGCACCTCAAGGCGGAAGCAGGAAGCGGGGAGCGGGAAGCGGAAGGACACAGCCCCTCTTTCGTTTCCGAATTCCGAATTCCGAATTCCGAATTCCATCGGGCTACCCCTTCAGCTCGCTCGCGTCGTCGATATTGGCGCTGTGTTTAAGGCGGAACAGGGCGATCAGGAGGCCCAAGCCGATGGCCGCCTCGCCCGCCGCCACGGCGATGAGAAACACGGTGAAGACCTGCCCCGTAAGGTCGTGCCACAGCCCCGAAAAGGCGATGAAATTCACGCCCGCGGCGGCGAACATGAGCTCGATGGAAAGCAGGATCACGATGAAGTTCCGCCGGGCAAGGACGCCGAAAAGGCCCAAACAGAACAGCACGAACCCGAGAATCACCAGCCCCTGCATGCTCATGGCTTCTCCAGTGGGGACAAAAAGCCATTTCCGCAAAGGCGCAAAGCTCGCCAATCGTCCTGGGGTTGAAAAGCGCCCATCCTCGCGGTCTTAGCGTCTTGGCGGCTCATGGCTTTAAATTTCCTTCTTGGCGAGGAAGACGGCGCCAAGGGCGGCCACCATGAGGAGCACGGAGGCCGCTTCAAAGGGATAGAGGAAATTGCCGTACATGACCGAGGCCAGGCGCTGGGTATTGGTCCCCGCGGCGACCTGGGACTGGGCTTGGAGGGCAGCGATGGCCGTTTCGGCCTGGTCCCCGCCGGAGACCACCATGACCTTCGCGGCCGGCGGCGTGGCGGCGTAATCGCTGTGGTACAGCTTGTGGCCCATCCATAGGAACAGGACCAGCACCAGCAGGAATACGGGCCAGGCCTGGAAATGGACCTGCCGGGTGAGCCGCAGGGCCTCATTGTCCGTGAGCATGATACCGAAGATGTACAGGACCAGGATGCCCCCGGCGTAAACGAGAACCTGCACCGCGGCCACGAACTCGGCCTTCAGGGCCAGGTAGAGAATCGCCACCCCGACGAAGCCCACCAGAAGCGAGAGCGCGGAGGCGATGGGGCTACGCGAGATGACCACGCCTAGGGCGCACGCGATGATGAGCGCGAACAGAAGGATCCACCCGATCGTCATCCCCACTCCTCCGAACTGCCAATCTACTTCGCAAAAATCGCAGGCACGCCTTTCGCCGTTGGCTACGGGCTATCGGCTTCTAGGCCGCCCAAGGGAAAGCCGCGGCGCCCCTCTCGGGCCGGCCTTGCCGGCGGCCGGAAGCTGACCGTGTCGCTGCGCCTTGGTGGCTCCTCATTGCCCCTTCTCCACGACGTTCTCCAGGATCCCCTGCTTGAAGTGCTTGACGTCGAGGTCGTAGGGCAGGGTCGTCCTGTCGAAGAGATAATCGTTGCGCAGGTAGCTGGCCATCTCAAACTCCTGCGAGTGGTGGATGGACCCCGTGGGGCACGGGTCCACGCACATGCCGCAGTGGATGCAGTGTTCGAGCGAGATGAAAAACTGCACGGGCCGCTTGTCGGTCTTGAAGACCTCCTTCGGCGGCTGGAAGACCTTGATGCAGTCCTCCGGGCATGCCCGCTCGCACATCTTGCAGGAGATGCACGTCTCCAGGTCCACGTGGAGCCGGCCCTTGGCGCGGTAGGGCAGCACGGGCCGCTTGTCCGGGTAGAACTCGGTCACCTTGGGCTTGTGGAACCACTTGAAGGTCACCCCAAGGCCCGAGGCGAGTTCGGGAAAAGTCATCATCCGCACGAGGCGGTGCAACGCTCCGGGCATCATATCACCTCAAAAGCCAGAGCTTGATTCCGGCCACCAGGAACAGGTTCAGCAGCGCGATGGGCAAGAGCACCATCCACCCGATCCTGAGGAGCTGGTCGTACCGGTACCTGGGGAAGGTGGCGCGGATCCAGATGTAGAAGTAGAGGAACAGGACCGCTTTCACCCCGAACACGGCGAGGCCCAGGGCGCTCACCAGGATGGGATGCGCGGCCAGGAGGGTCTCGTAGGGAACGAAGGGGATCTTGTAGCCACCCAGAAACAGGGAGGTGGCCACGCAGCACACGAGGACCACGTTGGCGTATTCGGCCAGGAAGTAGAACGCGAAGCGCATGCCCGAATACTCCGTGTGGAAGCCGCCCACCAGTTCGCTCTCGCCCTCCGGCAGGTCGAAGGGGATCCGGTTGGTTTCCGCCACGGCGGAGATCACGTAGACCCCGAAGGCCAGGATGAGCGGAATGGCGAAGGGCAGCTTGGACTGGGCATCCACGATGTCGCTCAGGCGGAAGGAGCCCGCCATGAGGATCACGGAGAGGACCGAGAGGGTGAGCGGGATCTCGTAGGAGAGCATCTGGCTCGCGGAGCGCAGGCTCCCGAAGAGAGGGTACTTGGAGCCCGAGGACCAGCCCGCGAGGACGATGCCGAAGACCCCCAGGGACGTGATGGAGAGGAGGAACAGGATGCCAAGATTCACGTCCTTCACCACGAAGGGGTGCACGACTCCCGCGCCCGTCACGAGGGGCGGCGCGAAGGAAATGATGGCGAACCCCACGAAGGCGGGCACGATGGCGAAGATGGGGGCGATCCGGAAGAGGAAGGGCTGGGCGTTGGCGGGGATGATGTCCTCTTTCAGGATGAGTTTGAGCCCGTCGGCGATGGGCTGAATGAGGCCGAAGGGTCCCACGCGGTTGGGGCCCACCCGCGACTGGAAAAAGCCCAGGAGCCGGCGCTCGATGTAGACCGTGTAGGCCACGCAGAACGCCACCACCCCCAGAAGGATCACGATCTTGATCAGGGGCCAGCCCACATAGGTCATGAGCGATTCGAAGGTCATGCCCGTCCCCCTACCGGTCCACTTCGCCGAGCACGATGTCAAGGGAGCCGATGTTGGCGACGACGTCGGCCACGAGTCCGCCCACGACCATCTTCTCCAGGCCTTGGAGGTTGATGAACGAAGGCGACCGGACGTGGCATTTCCAAGGCTTGTCCGTTCCGTCGCTCACGAGGTAATAGCCCAACTGGCCTTTGGCGCCTTCCACGGAGAAGTACACCTCGCCGGCCGGCGGGCGGATGATCTTGGAGAGCTTCTCGGGCATGAGCGGGCCTTCGGGCATGCCGTCCAGCGCCTGCTGGAGGATCCGGAGGCTCTGGCGCATCTCCCGGACGCGCACGATGTACCGGTCGTACACGTCGCCGTTCTCGCCCAGAGGAACTTCAAAATCGAAGTCCTCGTAAGAGCCGTAGGGGATGCACTTGCGCACGTCGAAGTAGACGCCCGATCCCCGGAGCGTCGGGCCCGATAGGCCCAGGGCCACGGCCTCTGCGCCGCTGATCACCCCGATGCCCTTGGTGCGCTGGAGCCACATGCGGTTGCTCGACAGGAGCGTCTCGTACTCGTCCAGGCGGTGGGGAAGTTCGGCCATGAAGTTCCTGCACGCCCGCTCCCACCCCCTGGGGAAATCCAGGCGGACGCCCCCGATGGGGTAGGCGTTCTGCAGGAGGCGCTGGCCCACCATGGCCTCGAAGAGATCCATGATGACTTCCCGCTCGCGAAGGCCGTAGAAGAGCACCGTCATGGCGCCCAGGTCGAGGGCGTGGGTGCCCAGCCAGAGCAGATGGTTGGCGATGCGCTGGAGTTCGTCCAGGACCACGCGGATGTACTGGGCCCGCTTGGGCACCTCGATTTTCATGAGCTTCTCGACGGTCCCCACGTACCCGTGGCAGTTGAGGATGGCGCCCACGTAGTCCAGGCGGTCGAAGATGGGCGTGGCCTTGGTGTACGTGCGGTACTCGACCCACTTTTCGATGCCGCGGTGGAGGTAGCCGATGATCGATTCGATGCCCACCACCCGCTCGCCGTCCAGCTGCAAAACGGCGCGGTAGACCCCGTGGGTGGCGGGGTGCTGGGGCCCGAAATTGAGCTCCATGGTGGTCGTTTCGAGGGCCTTGCGAAGCGGGGAGGTGCCGGCGGCTTCCCTGAGTTCAGTGGTCACGGCGCCCCTCCTCGGCGATGCGTTCGGCCGCCTCCAGGTCGTCGGGCATGTAGCCCGGCTTGGCGAACTTGTCGGCCCGGATGGCCGCCTCTTTGGGCCCGCCCAGGGGATATTCCTTGCGAAGCGGGTGGCCGTCCCATACCTCCGGCAGGAGGATGACCTTGAGGTTGGGATGCCCCTCGAAGACGATGCCGTACATGTCGTGAGCCTCGCGCTCCTGCCAGTTCGCCGTGGGCCATATGGGAACGGCCGAGGGACAGGGTTCGCCGTCGTCGAGGGCCACCTTCACGCGAACGGCGTGGCGCTTGGCCACGGAGTAGCAGTCGTACACCACCTCGAACTTCTTGTCGTTGACCGGGTAGTGCGCGGCGGTGAGGTTGGACAGGAAATCGAAGGCGCAGTCCGCGTCGGACTTCAGGAAGGCCAGGGCCTCGCCTAGCTTCTCTTTCTTCACGAGCACGATGGCCTCGCCGCAGGGGCTCTTCACGCCCTGTACGGCGTCGCCGAACCGGGCCGCGAGCTTCTCCGTCACCGGTGTCACGACCACCTCGCCCGTGGGCTCCCATTTCTTGGGGGCCGGAGGGACCGCGGGCTTGGGAGCCGGGGGCTTGGGAGCCGCCGGAGCGGCGGGGGCAGGCGAAGCCGTGGGATCCGGGGAAGACGCCGCTTTCGGGGCGGCCTCGGGAGCTTTGGGAGCCTCGGATGCGGCTGGGGGTTCGGGCTGGCCGGGCTTCTCTTCGTCGCTCATGTCACTTCACCAACTGGCCTTGCTGGACACCGAGGCCCCTTTGCTCGAAGCGCTCCACCACCTCGGGGATCTCCTCGCCCTTCTTCATCCAGCCCTCCGTGGGGCGGTCCAGAAGGGGTCCCCGGTGGAAGCTCTCGTGCGCCACCTGAGGGTTCCGGATCTTGTCCTGAAGCTTGAGGAGGCCGTAGAGGAGCGCCTCCGGACGCGGGGGGCAACCGGGGATGTAGACGTCCACCGGCACGAGCTTGGAGATGCCCTGCACCACGGCGTAGGTATCGAAGGGGCCGCCCGCCACCGTGCACACGCCCATGCCGATGATCCACTTGGGATCAGGCATCTGGTCGTAGAGCCGCCTCACGAGGGGGGCCATCTTTTCGGTGACGGTGCCCGCCACGATCATGACGTCGCTCTGGCGCGGCGAGGGCCGAAAGACCTCAGAG
>JAKBES010000268.1 GCA_021833665.1 Acidobacteriota bacterium | reverse complement strand
CCCCCAGCCGCGAGGACATGGAGCGCCTGGGGCTCGCCTGGTTCCCCATCCTCATCACCCTGGACGACCGCGGCAACCTCAAGGACATCCGCATGGGGGACGCCGCCCCTGAGCATCCCTGAGGAGCGGGACCTACCCGATCCCGCAGCCCTGCAGCAGGCCCACCAGGGAGCCCCACACCATCTGGGACCAGTAGTGGAAGCCCCGGCGGCTGGGATTCCGTGTGTAGCTGGCGTGGAGCCGGTCCTTCAGCATGGGGTAGTTGCCATCCGGATCCAGGACGGCCGCTGCCACGGGTGACTCGAAATCGTAGGTCACCCAGCGGTCCTGGCCGTCCCAGATGATCCGGTGCTCCTCCCGGTTCTCCAGGCGCACCCAGAGCGTGATGGGCACCTTGATGCCACCGCGGCGCTCCAGGGTGATGGAACCCACCCGGCCCGGCGCCGCGGACTGGGGCGGCGCGAAGACCGGCTTGTCGCCGGTGAGCAGCCATCCGCCCTCCTGGACCTCGCGGGACTTCACCGAGCGGATGGCGTAGTCCAGCACCTCCGTGCCGTCCACGAAGTCGCGCCAGAAGGCCGACAGGTCGCGGCCGGAGACCCGCTCCGCGATCCGCTTGAAGTCCTGGCGGGTGGGGTGCTTGAAGGCCATCTCCTGGGTGTAGGCCCGCATCACCTCGTCCATCACCGGCCGCCCCAGCATGGCCTCCAGCTGGTTGAGCACCAGGGTCGGCTTCGCGTAGGCCGTGACGTAGTAGCTCTGCTCGCCCAGCGTCTTGAACCCGAACCGCGTGAGGGGATCCTCCGAGGGCAGGCTCCAGTAGCCGGCCCATTCGAGGAAGTCCGTCCCCACCTGGAAGCGCCGCCCCCCCAGCAGGGCGTGGTAGGTGCGTTCCAGGGCCTTGTGGGTGAACCAGCTCGTGAAGCCCTCATCCAGCCAGGGCTCCTCGAACTCGTTGCTGGCCAGCATCCCGTAGAAGAACTGGTGCCCGTACTCGTGGACCGACACCAGCTCCGGCACGATCCGCAGGTGGAACGGATCGAAGGGCGTCGAACCCGCGGTGATCAGGGTGGGGTATTCCATGCCGTCGGCGCCCCGGGCCGCCTTCGGCGTATCGATCACCGTCAGGGTCGGATAGGGGTATTTGAAGAACCACTCCTCGCTCCAGCGGAGGGCGTTCTCGATCGCCCGGCGCTGCCGCTGGAAGTTCGCCAGATCGCGCCCGCTGCGGTAGTAGAAGATCTGCACCCCGCGGTACTCGAACCGCTCCGGCATGCGCCAGTTCGCCTCCGGCCGCACCGCCCAGGCGAAGTCGTGCACGTCCTCCGCGTGCAGACGCCAGATGACGTTCAAGGGGCGCTTGGGGTCCTTCTCCACCTCGGTGACGAAGTTGGTCTGGGTGCCCGTGTGGGCCAGCCCCAGCGCGTTCGGCAGCGACAGCGCCACGTCGTAGACGCCGAAGTCGGAGAAGAACTCCGTGGTGGCGTGGTAGGCGTGGCAGTTCCAGCGGTCGCCCTGGTACACCCCCACCTTGGGATACCACTGCCCGGACATGAGGAAGTCGCCGCCCCACCCGCTGCGGGCGAAGACCCGCGGATAGCGGTTCTCCCAGGTGATCTCCACATGGATGGTCTCGCCGGGCGGCACAGCCCGGGGCAGCTTCAGCCAGTAGACCGTCTCGTCCTCCCCGAAGTGCCCCTGCAGGACCTGGCCCTCCATGCGGGCCGACAACAGGCGGCAGTAGCCCCAGGACGAGGGATCGGAAGGATTGGCGATCCAGTCCCCCCGGAGGTGCCCAGCGCTCTCCTTCATGAAGAGGCTCTCGGGTCCCTTGAAGGCATTGAGATACAGGTGCAGCGGCATCTCGCGGACCGGCGCCGTGCCCGCATTCCGCCAGCTCAGCGTCTCCTGGCCCTCCAGCGTCTTGTGCTCGAAATCCAGCCTCGCCTCGATGCGGTAGTTCGCGATGCGCGGCGAGCGCGGCTTATCGAACCACTTCTCCGGCGTCCACGTCCGCCCCTCCGCCCCCAGCACAGTACAGGCGATCAGCAGGACGGCAGACAGGATGCGGCGGCCCATGGGCACTCCAGGAAGTGCCTCGAAGCTTAACGCAGTCCCTTGCCCTCCCGCCCATCCGTGCTAGACTGGTCCTTCGGCGCGGGGTGGAGCAGTCCGGTAGCTCGTTGGGCTCATAACCCAAAGGTCGCAGGTTCAAATCCTGCCCCCGCTACCAACAAGAAAACCCAGGAAACCTAATGGTGACCTGGGTTTTCTTCTGTTTGATCGTCACTCATGAAACAATCAATAATGGCCCGTAATGATCTAATTATGGCCGATTGAACCCGAAAAATCGGGCTCAAGGTAACACAACCGGTAACACAGCCGCTCAACCGTGCTGGCTTGTTGTCCCGGCTTGGCAGCCCCGAGGCAGCGCCCACGCCTGATGCCGCACGGGCTGGCCGTGGTGCAGTGTCACCAGCGCCGCGATGAGGCTCGCAGCGAGGAAGCGTCGATCCTCAGGGAGACTCCGGTCTCGCATCGCACTGTGTAGAGGCGCGAGATCCACCATTCCCGTGGCTTTCAGCCCTGCCAGCGCCGCACGGAACAGGCCGTGCTCGGGACGCTCCCAGGAAACCATCGAGACCCGGCAAAGGCCATCCACCCGTAAGCGGATGGCCTCCGGGATCTCCTCCCAGGTCGCCGCCTCTCGGAGGGGCACTCCCAGATAGGACGCAAGCTCCTGCTCAGCCCCCAGAGAGCCCCCCCCTCAAGCCGCGTGAGGACGGAGAGGAGGTCTGGGAGAGGTGTGGGCATGGCGTTCATCTCCTTACGTTTCGGGCATTTTGGTCAACCGGTGAAGCTGAAGGGTATTTCTGTATTCCTGTAATGTATGGAATCCTGTTAGCCGATGAATAGGGTGGGTGAGCACCCTACCCGCCTACACCACCTCAACCACCCTCAACACCCTGGAGCATCAAAATGAACATCACCGTTTGGGCGGACAAGGGCGGCGTCGGTAAGACCACCCTCGCCACCAGCCTTGCCGCCGAACTGGGCGCCACCCTCGTGGACATCGACCCCCAGGGCGATGCTGCCCGCTGGGCCACCCTGCGTGGGATGACGGCGGAGATCCCCGGGGATCGGAAGTCCCTCAAGGCACTCCTGGCCTCACCCGGCTTCCGCGTGGTGGACTGCCCCCCCGGGCAGAGCTCGGAAGCCATCACCACCGTGGAGATGGCCGATCTCCTCATCATCCCAACCCGTACCGGTGAGGCCGATATGGTCGCCCTGGGGCGCTCCCTCAAGGTGGCCCGCCGCGTGCACCCCGAAGGCAAGGTGGGCCTGGTGCTGAATTTGGCCCGTGACACAGGTCGCGCCAAGGGGATCGAAGCTGCCCTCCGTGCCCAGGCCGGAGCCCACTACCTCTGGCTTGGGCGCCTGTGCGCCCGCGTCGGCGCCGAGGAAGCCTATGCCTCTGGGAAGACCCTCCTCCAGGCGGGCGGCGCTGTCGCCTATGAGTTCCGGCAGGTGCTCGAAGCCACCCGGGCTCTCATCGGCGACCAGGCTGCCCAGCCCATCTCGGTCAACTAGGAGACTCCATGTCTAAGGCCAACACCGCATCTTCCTCTGCAATTTCGGCGATCAACCTGGGCGCCCAGGAGCAGGAGGCCCGGATGATCCGGGCCACTCCCAAACCGCACACCGAGACCGAGAGGTTCCACCTCCATCTCCCCAAGGACGCAATCCGCGCCATGAAACTCCGAGCCGCCGAGCGCGGCGTCACTGCCGCTCAGGTGGTTCTCGATGCCCTCAAGCACGCGGGTGTCCTGTGAGGAGGCGGGGTAGCCACCCCGGGGAGCCTGGCCACCCTGGGCGCCCTACCCACCCTGACCATCCTGGGCACCCTACCCACACCGCAGCCGAGATCCGGCGCTTCAAGGCCTGGCTGGCTGACCGCCAAGTCTCCACGGCGCCCGTAGATACGTGGCCGCACGACGAAATCGACTATTTTGGCGGGCGGGCCCAGCGGTCCACCAAGATTCGGGGTGCCCGATGACGCAACCCCCGGAAATCAAGGCGCCTGGCCGAACTCCTCGCCTCAGCCCAGAGACACTACGGCCTCGGTCCGGCAGAACTCGCCGTGGATTACCAGGAGCACCGCCACACGGGCGAAGCTCAGACGGGCGGCTATGGCGGTCCCCTTTG
The DNA here is from genome assembly GCA_021833665.1 of Acidobacteriota bacterium. Taxonomy (GTDB): domain Bacteria; phylum Acidobacteriota; class UBA4820; order UBA4820; family DSQY01; genus JAKAJA01. Next base: position 1,009 of record JAKBES010000268.1, on the reverse strand, counting down.
GCCGATCCTGTGGGGCTTGGTCATCACCCGCTACCTGCCAGTCAGCTACGACGACGAGCGCCGCCGCCAGCGAGAGGAGCGCGTCAGCGCGGGTCCCGCCCAAGTCCACACCCTGCTCTCAGACTGGGCTGCCCTCCCCGAGGAGGAGCGCTGAGGCGAGGCCCGGAAGCTCCGGGACAAACTCCTGGAAGTCATCCGAGCCCCTCGCTAACGGGGCTCCGCCCCGGCCCCTCCGGGGCCTCAACAATGCGCCAGCCCTGCCCCTTCAGATCACGAACGCGCTCGTCTCGGGCTTGCCCTTCCCCCAGGTCAGAAGAGCGCATGGCCAAGGCCAGCAGACGGGTGGGGCGGGTCATGGCTACATAGGCAAGGCGGGCGTGGACCTCGGCATCAGAGCTTCGCTTTTTTTTGGGACGGGGCTTTCCACAGATGTCGTCCAACTGGTGGGCCAGGTGGAACCAGTGGTCCTTCTTCACATCCAGTACGAGAGTCGCTAAGTGGGTCTCGCCCTTCACGCCGTGGATGCTGTTCAGGCGGATGTCCACTTGACGATCCTCTCGGGCGTGGCGATAGGTGTTGAGGGGGCCGCCGTGGCTGGCCTGCGCCAGGGCTGCTGCAGATATTGATTCAGGCCAAGAAAGGAAATCCGATCCCGCATTTCCTAGGACTGGTTTCTGGGCCAGATGTCGAACCCAGGCCTCAAAGAAGGGCCGGTGCACCTCCCAAGATCCAGTATCCAGGGGTGCTTCCTGCGCCAGTAGTTGAGCCAGAAGCCGGTTGTATTCTCGGGCGGGCTCTTCGCCCAGGAGTTCTTGCACCCTCCGGTGATGGCTGCCCCGGGACCCGACGACTCCCTGGTCATTGACTAGGCGAAGAGCGTGGAGCATGGCGAAGGCAACGTCGTTGGCTGCCCGATGGAAGGTGCCTTCCGTCTTGACTCGGCGCTGGGCCAACAGCAGGTACTCTACGAAGGTCGCAGGCCGCTGGTCCTTCCGAGCGTGCGCGACCC
>JAKBES010000267.1 GCA_021833665.1 Acidobacteriota bacterium | reverse complement strand
GGGGAGGACAAACCTAGCGCCATGGTGAAGAGGGCATTTGCATCCATCCCTCCATGATCCCAGCCCTACCAGCCCGTTGAGGTTCTACCCACACGATTCAGCGAGGAACCTGTTTTCAACCTGCAGAGAAGGTGAAACCACGTCCAGGCTTATTTTATGGTGCGTGAATTTGGCAGCCTAGACCCACCCCTCCCTTTACTCACCAGGGTTTGCAGTTGTCGTGAGAGATCGACTGATAGCGAGCAAGGTAAATTCACTACCTGACAAATCCTTCGGATGTGTCCAGGTGTGAATTTACGACTGACACTGGTTTCCTGCGGAACCATTGTCAGTCAGTGGCTTTCACCACGCTGAAACAAGTCTGTGTCGGATCGTTACTCAACTACCTCTCCAAACTGGTACCAGCTCGCAACACGCGGCGGTTGGCTAATCACATGGACTCCAGGATTTTTTGGACGCATGGGACGGTTAGCGAAGGAAGATGCCCCACATCGATACTGTACTTAATTCCAGAAACCCCGCTCGGCGGCATGTAGTCGTCGGGCAGGCGAGGGAAGGAACCTTCGACCTCGAAGACCTGGACATCACGGAAGGTGAACCGTAACAGTGATCCGGTCTGCCTCAGACCATCGTGCCAACCAAGCTTGCTTAACTGGGCATCAAGTACATCGATTGCGTGCCCGTCACTCCCCAGTTTTTCCCGGACCTCATCCACTAGGTCTGCCAATGTTGCCTCGCCTCCAATGGACCGTTCAAGGAGGATGCTAACTAATAGCAGGCGCTTACCAGCAGGCGCACGCAGTTGGTCGAGGCGGGAGATCTCATGCCTCGGCTCGGAACGGGTTGTCGTCTTCACCTCCAGGTGAACTCCCTGGCCAACGAAATCATGACGCTCGCCAGCCGGTCCGCTCCACTTGTGGCATGCCTGCGATCCAATCGTTGGGAACAGCACATTGGAGAGGACCCACAATTCACCGAACAGGCCAATCTGAACGTTTGGGCTTAGGTCCAGTACGACCGGACGCAGTGCCGCGCGAATGTCCCCGATAATTTTGTCGACTGAAACACCTGGATCGCGGCCTTCGACGCAGATCGCATTCAAAACCTTGTTGGCGATTAGTGTGAACAACTCCTCATGATGACTCCGAGCCGAAACGTCTAGCCAAGTCTTATCCGCCTCGACTGCGCGGACCTGGATACTTTGGAGATCGGGTGGCAGGTCAAGAGGCGCCTCGTTGACGGCAACTAATAGGTGCAGCCGCCCGTCTTCTGAGATGCCGAGGAAACCATCTGCGAAATCGTCCGTGGCCAACTCGTAGATGGCCTCATGGGGTGGGCGCACCTCGCGCAGTCTCGCCCATCGTTCAGGAGTGACCTCACTCATAAAGGAGCCCCCGATTCACGACAAACGAGCGCAGGGCATCGCTTGTTACGGGCAGTGAAAGCGCGACGCCCAGCACAGCCTGCGTCGGGGCCCGCAAGGGCTCTGGGTCAAGTGGGTACAGCATTAGAAGACCCTGCGTAGGAGGACGGTCCCCGCGCATGGCCTTCGCGCTGAACCCAGCGCCCGAAGCCTCACCGCAAGACGGAAGGGAACCGGACCCTCGCCATGCTTTCTTCGATGCTTTCCTGGGTTATGGAACAAGATGAGGCGGACCGGATGGGTCTGAAGGAGAACTTCTGCACTCCCGTGAAACGGAACAAGCAGCCCAAGAGCATCGGTATCTGGATGGAAGACGCTCAACAGGCGAGGTTGATTGCCTTCCTGAGCGATCCGAAAAATCGCCACGATCATTGGTGGGAGGAGGAGAGACGGGCACGCAGGGAAGCCAAGCGGCATGGCATTTCCCGTGAGGAGCTCTGGCAGCCGCCCTACCTTCTTTCCGACCAGATGGCTCATGCCCTCACGCTTCTGTTCATCTCGGGATTGCGTTCCTGGGAGGTCATGGCCTTGCGGTGGGATACCATCCACGCCCGCTCCCAGACGATTTCCGTGCTTCAGACCAAGCTCGGGGCAAACCCTGGTGTCGTTGGGGAAACCAAGCGGATTTACATCTCCGAAGAAGTGCAGGCCGTCCTAGATCAGATTCCAGAGGTCAGTGAATGGGTGTTCCCGACCACCGGCACCTGGAAGAAATCAAAATCCGGTCATATGGAAAACATGCAGGACTCCTGGGAACGCGTGCGTGAGCACCTGTCCCTGCCGAAGATCAGGCTTCACGACTATCGCCATACGGCGGCAAGCGAGGCCGGAGACCATCCCGCCGTGTCCGTTAAGGACCTCCAGGCAGCCTTTGGATGGAAGACGGAACAAACAGCGAATAGGTACCTTCATTCCCGGGAGAAGGCACGTGATCTGCGAATGCAGGATGTCACGACCCAGCGCATGAATCGCCTCAGTCGATCCGATGCAACCATCCCCCAAAGTGAAACGCCACCGCGGGTCAGAAAGAAGCCCGGCAAGAAGCGGAATCCCCCCGAAGGACGAGATTCTCTCAAGAACACTGCCATTAAGAACCTCCCGGCCCGTGTCAAGCGACACGAAAGTTGACCCCCGAGACGACACGAATAGTGACCCCCTTGGTTGATGTGAAACCGATGGGGTGTCCGGAGTGGAGGCCGTAGGCCGCAGCGAAGGGCACCCCATCGGTCGTGGCCTTCAGTCGACCACTTCCGGGGCCGTGAACCGCCGGGAATTTCTTGGACAGTGGGTTGAGTGTATTCACGCGGCGGCGCCCTGACCAAGGATGTTTTGGCGAACCCATGCGGGAGTGTGCTGTTTGTGGCGTTCGATAAGCCAGTGGTGGTTGTAGAGGTCGCGAAATTCCTGGAGGGCCTGGTTGAGGTCATCGAGGGTGGCGTAGGAGTGGATCCAGATGAGCTGTTCCTTGAGGGTGCGCCAGAAGCGCTCGATGCAGCCGTTGCCTTCAGGGGCTCGGACAAAGGAGGGGCTGGAGTCCATGCCGAGGAACCGCAACTCAGCCTGGAACGCTTGGGAGACGAACTGGGGCCGTTGTCGTGGCGAAGTTTCAGGCCGACTGCGATGGCCTGCCCGACGCTCCCGAAGGCCGCCCGGCAGGCCTGGTGGAGGGGCACCATGGCCTCGAACCGGTTGGCCTCAATCGCGGCATGGATGCCCATCAGCTCGCAGGTGCAGTGGTCGTAGACGCCAAAGATCGTGGCCTGCTGGCCGTTGAGGAGCATGGTGCTGGTGGCATCGGTGCCCCACATCTCATCGGGCTTCTGGGTGGTGATGGTGCCGTCGTGGACGCGCGGGCCGAGGTTGCGCCGTGGCTTCCCCGGGGCCTGGAGGCCGTGCTCCCGCATGAGCAGGCGGACCCGCTCGATGTCGGCGTAGACCCCGCGATAGCGCAGGCGAGCGTGGACCTTCCGGTAGCCCTCGCCCATGAACGGCGGATCTGTGAGCACCTCGCGGATGGCGGCGAGCAGTTCGTCATCGGGCACGAGGGGTTTAGGCCCAGGCTTGCGACGCGGAGCACCTTCCACCGGCGCCCGCTGGGCATAGACGGTGGAGCGTGGGGTCGCCAGTTCTAGGCACACGGGCACGAGGCCGATGAGGCGATCCAGGGAAGCGGCCACGGCCTGGCGGATCACTTCCGCTTCCCCAGTTCGAAAGGGAGTTCATACCCCCGGAGCTTGGCTGCCTGGCGATGGATCTCCAGGCGCATTTCACGGTCGCCCAGGAGCTGCTTGAGCCGTGCGTTCTCCTCGTCCCGAGGATCGGGTTCTCGCGACTTCAACCCAGCCTGGCCCGCCGTCAGGAAGGCCTCCTTCCAGCCCGCCAGGGTCGAGGCGCCCACGCCCAGCTCACGGGAGAGGGCATCGAGCGCCTCCCCGCGGAGTAGCCGGAGCACCGCCTCCATCTTTCGCCCCGAACTGAACCGCCCCCGCTCGCCGCGCCCGGTAGGGGCAGCTCCGGTCGGCCTACGGCCTCCCTCCGCTGCCCCTACCGTCTGGGTTCCTTCCTTCTTCTCTTTCATGCGCACCTCTCAGGGGATTGTCCCCAAATGGGTGTCCAAGGGAATTCCGGGGCGGTGGAGGATCCACGATGAGCCTGCTCTTCGCACAGCGTCATCCCGAGCTGGTCAAGGCCGTGGTGATCGGGGGCGTGTGGGCCAACACAAAGGAGGAAGTCTACCGCTACATGAGCCCCAACGGGACCAGGGCCATGATCCCGGGATTGCGCGAGACCTTTCGCGGCATCGGCGGACGCGATGGCATGGCCGGCAGCCTGCACCGGGCCATTCGCGACGGGGTCGCCGGAAAGTCGCTGATTGAGGCCTACATGGATTCGGAAGGCATCCAGGCGCAGACCGATGTCCCGGTGCGCGAACGGCTGGTATCGCCCGTGAAACCCGCCCCGGGTTCAAGGTTCTCTATGGCGGGGACCACAGACAGGTGGGCCAGGTTCGCCTTCATCGAATCGGAGATGATGTGGAGGGGTGAACGTGGCGCATGGAACCTTGGGTTCCGCTTCCCTTCCGCGCTGCGAGGCGTTCCGCTCGTCGTGATCCAGGGGCGGTATGATCAAGTGTGTGATCCCATGATCGCGGTGAAGGTTTACGATGCGTGGCCGGGGGACAACAAGCTGTTGGTTCCCATCAACACGAATCATGCGGGCATGGATGGGGTGCCCAAGGAATCGCTCAAGGCCGTCGGCGCCCCGAACGATCCTGCGACGGTCGCCGCCTTCAAGCGCGCCCTGCTCATCCACATGGGCAGCGGAAGACACATGATTGATGCGGCCATCGAAGAAGTCAGACAAGGTGACGGTCGCCGCCTCGATTGACGCGCGAACCGTCACGGATCCCTTCTCGTCGCGCACTTGATTCCTTCAGGTACCTTCTAGCCTGATGTCCTGTGGTGGTGGGGCGAATGTTGGGCACACCATTTTGGGGGTGATCAGTGGACGATAATGTACTGGGTTCCGCTTGAAACAACGGAAGATCCGTTGCTGGCGGCCACCCGCACATAAATCGTGTCTGCCACGGTCCCGGGGTTCATGGAGACGGTGATCTGATTGGCCGAATTCACCGTGGTCCCACCGGATGCGTTGGTCCAGACATTGGCGCCGGAACCCTGGCCCCACATGAACTGAACCACATTACCGGCTGCGAAGCCGCTGCCGGTGATCACCAACGATTGATTTCCGCTTCCAGCCGTCATGGTGGAGGGGCTGAGGGCAGTGACAACCGGCGCA
>JAKBES010000266.1 GCA_021833665.1 Acidobacteriota bacterium | reverse complement strand
GGGAGGCCGATGAAGATCGTGAGTAGGTGAGTAGGGGATGAGGTGAGTAGGAAATGACGTGAGTAGGTGGGTAGGTGAGGAGGTGAGAAGGGAATACCACAAACGGTCCTACTGCGACCTTCAGATTGTGTCATGTGTTAATCCACCTAAATGATGAGAGCGCTGTGGTAGTCGCTCCGGGTGATGCAGTGAGTAGGGGATGAGGTGAGGAGGTGAGCAGGAAAGCATAGACGGCCCTTGCGTCACCTGCCGAGCAACCCAATCAGTCCTTAATCAGGCCATTCAAAAGTGCACTCACCCGCCCCGATGTTTTCATGAGGCCGGAGTACGCCTCTTCCGAAAGGTAAGCGAGACCTAAAGAGAGGGTGAGGTAGGTCTCAAGCTCGCTGAGAGAACCCCGAGCGATGTAGAAGAACTGCCGCGTTTCTTGGTTACCCTTTCGCGCACTACCCTCTGCAAGATTGGCCGGGACGCTCGCAGCCGCTCTGCGCATCTAAGAGGTTAAGCCGTATGTCTCTTCTCTTGGAAATGATTTCGTCACCCTATAAACGTCGAGCGCCAGGGCCATGGATATCTTCCACGCATCAAGCCGTTCGTGCGGTCTCGCAGATCTCGACTGCTCTTGGCCTTCCCTACTCACCTACTCACCTCATCACCTACTCACGACCTTCATCGGCCCCCTTCGAAGCTCACATATACCCCAGCCCCTTGAGCCGCTCGGCGAGCTGGGCTTCTTCGTCGCTGCCTAGGGCCGCGCCGGAGCCGCCGCGCAGGCCGGCGTAGGAGGCGCGGCCTTCGGGGGGAGCGGCGGCGAAGGCTTCGCGCACGATGCGGCCGTCCATGTCGTCCCCGGAAAACAGGCCGAGGGCCGCGAGGAGCGTCGGGGTCACATCTTGCAAATGAGCATGCTCGATCTTTCCCGGCTTGAAGGAGGGGCCGTGCAGAAGAAGCATGCCGAACGTCCGGTGAGACCCGGACTTGTCCACGCCGTACTGGGAGGCGGGGGCGAAGCGCTCCGTGCTCCAATCCACGCGGTAGGCGTAGCGTCCATCCTCCTGGATGAGCAGATCGGGTGCCCGGTCGAGGAAGGGCCCGGCGTAGACCTCCTCCCGGCCATACACGGCTTGGGCCACGGGATCGCCCGTGAGGGGGTCCTTCAGGGCCAGGATGCGCTCCTTCAGTTCGGCGCGAAGGTGCTCATACTCCGGTCCCGGCTCCACGGTGCCGTGGGGCTGTCGCCCCTTGAGGTTGATGTAGATGGACCGGCCCGACACGGAGGCGTAGAAGGCGCGGGTCGCGTCCCACTCGATGAAGCCCAGGGGACCGGCGAGGGGCGAGGCCTTCACGTTGGTGCGCAGCCACGTTCGGAGGCCCTGCGGCACGGCGGCCTTGAGGGCGCGCTTCCAGAGGGGTTTGGCGACGATCTCGCGGGCCGCTCCCTTGGTGCCCAGGTAGCCCCAATCCGCAAGGATCCGGTTGAAGTAGACGTCCGTATGGAGGGGGCCGAAGCCGTGGTCGCTCAGGATGCACAGGTCCGTGTCCGGCCCCATGGCGGCGCGCAGGCGCTCGATGCCCGCCTCGATGCGGCGGTAATAGTCCCGGATGGCGTTCTTGATGCGTGGCGCCGCCTCCTCGAAGCGGGGATGGGCCCGCTCCATGAAGCGCCAGTAGAAGTGCATGACCCGGTCCAGGTCGTCGTAGATGAACACGAGGGCCGACGGATCGTGGCGCTCGGCCATGTCCAGGACCAGCGCCTCCTGGGCATCCGTGAGGGCGTAGAGTTCGTCGAGGAATCCGCCGTAGCCGCCCGTTTCGATGAGGTGGTGGTCGGCGCCGATCTTAAAGCGGGGATGCCGCCGCCGCAGAGCCTCCGCCTCCTGTGCGGGGTGGCACCACGGCCCCGTGAGGCCCGGTGTTCCCATGCCCGTGATGAAGAAGCCGGGGATCTCGTCCGCGGGGTAGGTCGTGGGCACGTTGAAGACGCCCGTGCGGCGCCCCGCCGCGGCCAAAATTTCCCAGAGAGCCGGGGCCTTGCGGTCGGCGGAGGAGATGACCCTCGGATTTTCGGCGCCGTCGTCCAGGGTGAAGAAGTCGAAGATGCCGTGCTTGCCCGGGTTGACCCCCGTGAAGGCCGTGGTCCATCCCGGAGGCGTGAGGTTCGGCGTGACCGAGCGCAGGGGCCCCCATGCGCCTTCGGCCATGAGCTTCTTGAAGAGCGGCAGTTCGCCCGAATCCGCCCAGGGCTTCACGATGTCCCACGTCGCCCCGTCGAGACCGATGATCAGTAACTTACGCATGGTGACCTCTGAGGAGCGGGATGAGGAGATGCCGGGAGGCCGAGATGGCGAGATGCCGAGATGCCGAGATGCCGAGATGCCGAGATGCCGCGATGCCGGGATGCGGGGATGTCGAGATGCCGAGATGCCGGGATGCCGGGACAGCGCCCCCCACCGTGCGTCCCGATTTTTCCCTCATCTCTTCATCTCCTCATTTCCTCATCTCGCTCCCTTCGTATCATTCCGTTCAACATAGCCGCGATTCGCGCGCACTGCTCAAAGAGAGCCGTCGAAGCATCCTTTGAAAGATATCCGAGCCGGTGCGAAATCGTGATGTGTGTTTCCAGCTCACTCAATGACGCTCTGGAAACATAGTAGAACTGCTTGCGCTCCGCGATGTTCTTTCGGGCGGATCCTTCCGCGATGTTCGCGGGAATGCTGACCGCGGCCCGTCGCATTTGAGACGTAAGCCCGAAGGTCTCCTCTTTGGGAAATGCCTTTGCAGCGTCATACACCGATACAACCAACTCTATCGACCGATTCCAAGCATCAAGCCGCTCATGGGGTCTCGTTCGTAGATCTGCTCGTCCGTAGAGCGAGCCCTCTTCCGAAACCATGGTCGATTTCCCGGTTTTCGTCATTTCCTCATCCCCTCATCTCCTCATCTCGGTTCCACCTGCCTCCTCCGAACCTTGCCCCACGCTCTCCGGATCATGTCCAGGTCCTCCGGTTCGGGGCCGAGGGTCCACCAGAGGAGGACGAAGGCGCCGAGGCCGACGGGGGCGGCGGCCCAGGGGCCGAAGGCGTAGAAGGTGCCTCCGCCGGCGATGGCGGCGATGAGAAGGGCGATCATGGGCTTGAGAATGGTTCGGTCCCAGGGACCGATTTTGAGGATGAACCAAATCTCCAGGGCGCGGGCTATGTTAACGATCATGAACGAAGACGCCGCGGCCATGGCGGCTCCTACGGCCCCGTAGCGAGGCACCAGGAGGATCATGAGGCCCAGGTTGCCGAGCCCCATGCACAGGGAGTTGGCGAGGTTGACCTTGGGATGGCCGGTCATAGTGATGAGGGTGCCGTTGGCCCCCAAGGACGCCGAAAACATCTGCCCCGTCGCGAGGATGCAGAGCACGACGAATCCCGCTCCGAAATCCTTTCCAAAGAGGTGCAGGATGAGCTTGCCCGCGAAGATGAGGCCCAGGCCCACGCCGCATCCCAGCAGAAAGAGCCACCTCGTGGAGGCGTGGAAGAGGCGCTTGAGACCCGCACTGTCACCCTGGCCCACGAGGATCGAGAAGGAGGGAGCCAAGGAAACTCCCAGGGCGTCCGTGGGAAGGCTTACTCCTTGGGCCAGGCGTGACGCGACGGCGTAAATGCCCACTTCCGCAAAGCTGCGGAAAATCCCCATCACGATGATGTCCGACTGGAGCACGAAATACCCCAGGAGGTTCATGAACATGACGGGCGTCGAGAAGGCTCTGAGCTCCCTCCAATGCGACGTGAGGGGCCCTTCCGCCTTGGGAAGGGAGCGGAGCTGCTTTCGGAACCAGAAGGCCGACATGAGGAAGACCGCCAGGGCGGCCACCCAGAAGCACACCAACACGAAGGGAAGGCTCCGGAAGAAGTATCCCCCGGCCAGGAGCATGGCGCTGAACAAAAGCGGGTGGGCGATGCGCTCGATGAAGACCTTGGCGCGGATCTGCCTCAACCCCTGGAGTCCGCCGGCGCACACCGCATAGAGGACCAGGAAGGGGAGGGCCAGCGCCAGGATCTCGAGGGCGGAGGGCAGGTTCTCCTTCTGGAACGCCAGTTGGGCCGGCGAGAGCTGCTTTTCCTTCATGAGGAGGAAAAGGGCGGAGATCCAGCGCGACGTGGCGATGACGAGGCACGCTCCCGCCAAGCTGGCCACGACGGCCGCGGTGAAGGCCGCCTTGACCATCCACCGCACCTTGGGCCACTGTTTCGCGCTCGAACCCGAGGCGAGGAAGTGCACCATGGACGTGGGCAGGCCAAGGCCCGCGGGGATGGCCACCACCGTGACGATGGTGTTGGCCAGGGCGAAGAGGCCATAGTGGGCCGGGCCGAGCATCCGCGTGAGGATGATGTTGTTGAGGTAGCGGATGGCCGCGCCCATAAGGTTGAACATGCCCGCCCAGCTGCCCTCGCGCGCCACCGTGCGGTGGTGCGATCCGGCGTCCGGTTGTTGCTGTTCGGAGCTCGTGGTTACGGGCGGTCCTGCGTGTTCATTCACTGTGCTCTCTCATGGTATAGGTGAGGAAGTTAACAACTGAAGAGGGATGACAGGGGGAGGCGAGACGCAAATCTTGTCATTGCGAGGCGCTCGGCAGGGCAACGAAGCACTCTCGGCGTGCGGGCCCGGACCTTGAGATTGCCGCGTCGGCCTGGGGCCTCCTCGCGATGACGGCGTTCAATGTAGTGCCGCTCTGGCTCCCTGCTCCTTGCTTTCCCACTCCCAAATCCCATCCCAATTGTTCTTTCAATCCCAAACCCCAAATCCGCATTTTCCCCATATCACATATACCCTAGCGATTTGAGGCGGGCGGCGATTTCATCGTCGGCACCGGTGGCGGTGCCCCAGGCGGCCTGGGCATCGCTTCCCGAGGTGAGGATGGAGTCTAGCTGGGCCTTGAGGCGTCCCGCCACGGCCGCGTCCTTCACGGGCTCCGAGGCGCGGGTGAAGAGGCTCCCCTCCTCCATGCGCAGGCCCCACTTGTTGGGCGAGCCCGGGACCTGCTCCACGTACACGTGGTCCCGGTCCCTGACAGAGCGCAGGAAGTTGTCCACGTGCTCGGAGAACACCACCTCATGTCCATCCGCGCGGCCCGCCGCCACGGGGGACAGGTCGTGCCCCACGTACATGGGCTCCTGAAATCCCGCCAAGGCAGCGGTGGTGGGGGCCATGTCCACGTGCTGTACGAGGGCATCCA
>JAKBES010000265.1 GCA_021833665.1 Acidobacteriota bacterium | reverse complement strand
TATGAGAAGTTCGTCCAGAACTATGAGGCACTTGTCCATCTCGCAGCCGCTATCATCTGCTGGAGAAAAGCGAATGTTATTTAGGGATAAGCCCTAAGCGAGACGCGACAAGGGGATGCCGAGATGAGGGGATGCCGAAATGCCGAGATGACGAAGAACCCGCATCCCTCAATCCCAAATCCCAAATCCCAAATCCCAAATCCGAAATCGCCAATCCTCCCCCTACTCCCTGATGGAGAACTCGGCCCAGAGCGGGTAGTGGTCGGAGAGGCGCCAGGAGAGCTGTTGGCGCGTGAGGCCGAGGGCGGTCATGGCGTGGGGGACGAAATCCACGTGGCCCCCCTTCACGTAGGCCAGGGAGAGCGCGGGCATGCCCCCTTCACCCGTGAACCATGCGATCTGATCATAGAAGGCCGTGGGCTGACCGCCCGCAGAGGTGTCGAAAATGGTCCTCGGCGCGGCGTTCAGGTCGTCGGGGCTGTGGAGCCCCGTGGAGGTGAAGGCCGTATAGAGGGGGTCGCCCTGGCGGTCGATGTTGAAGTCGCCCAAGGCGATGAGGTTGTGATGCCACGCGTTCGAGTCCTTGGCCCAGGCCGCCATCCACTGCGCGATGGCCTTCAGTTCCGGCACCCGGTCCGCGGGGCTCCCGCCGTAGACCACGTGCAGCGTCACGAGGATGAAGGTCTGCCCCGCGGACAGGAAGGACACGGCGTAGGGCGTCCGCGCGAATTGCTCGTGGAGGGCGTCGGCGTCCACGCGGGCCAGCCACTCTTTCGGCACCACCAGCTCGCACGCCAGCCCCGAAGGTTTCACGCGCCGCGTGTCATAGAGGAAGGCCATGCGTTCGTCGTTGCCGGGCGCCCCCCGCGTGACGTCCGTGAGGAGGAAGCCCCAGTCCGGCCCCAGCGCCTTGAGCAGGTGCCGCAGGCCCTTCAGGTTGGCTTTCACTTCCTGCACGGCCACCACGTCAAACCGCCGGACGATCTCGGCGATGCACGCCAGGGCGTGCAAATCCCGCTTGGGCTCGTCCGTCTCCTGGGCCTTCCACGACTCGGTCAGCTCGCCGAAGGCCCGGATGTTCCAGGTGGCGATGAGCAGGTTACGGTCCAGGGCCTTCGCCGGCACCGCCCCGTCCAGCGCCGCGCTCAGCCCCTTCAGATCCGCCATCACCTCCGCCGGCGGCACATCCGTAATAGCAGCCATGACCCACCTTCCCTTTCGCGCCCCACGTCTCGCGGATTACTCAAGATTTCGGCGACGGCGCGAGCAATCCGGCCAGGGCGCCGACAGCAGCGGAGCCAAGAGCAGTGAGGACATCGGGGATCTGTGTCTTACCGGCCAGGCTAAGAACCACCGTGCTGATCAGGGAGAGGATGACGGCCAGCCCTAGCGCGGAGACCACCAGCCGGTAGATCCACTTGTCGGTCTGCAGCGGCGGTCCCGGAGGGTTGTCCTTGATCACCTGCTGGGCGACCTTCTGCAGGGCGGGCCCAGGGTCCGTCTTGACCGCTTCCATCAACGCGGGATCCAGCATCACCCGCTTCACCATTTCTTCCGCCGATCGAATCACCATGGCCATGGCTCTAACCTCCTGAGAATGACGGCGTCTATTTGCGCATGCGCCAGTAAACGCCTCCGTCCTGCGACGTGACCTTTTCCAATCGCTGCCGATGGTCGGGTGAAACATCCGAAATCAGCAGGTCAAACATGTCGTGAAGGACAGCTTCTGCCTCGGCGAAATAGGCATGCCCGAGCGACAGGAGGTCAAACTTCGGCACCTCGATGGTGTCAATGCCAGGCACGATCGTGACGGGGGGGCACAGGCCCGCCCGTTCAAAGGCATGGAGCCATTCGGAGGCGGCCACCGCGATGTCTTTCGGAGAAACGTAAAGCGTTGTTCGTTGGGAAAGCTGCGGGTAAACCACCGCCAACTGCTTGAAGGTGTCCACGTCCACATCGGGCGCCGCGAGGAAAACCTGCCCGAAGTGGACGGGTGCGGCCTCGCTGGCTTGGGCAAGAATCCTCTGGAAGGAGCGTAGCATCACCCGGTTGCCCATGCTGTGCGCGATGACATGCACGCGCGTTGCGCCGCTGTCGCGGACGAGGCGGGTAAGAAAATCCACGACGTACGCCTCGCTAGCTTCCACTGTGGCTTCGTCTGCCAGGTACTGCGTGGTGTCTCCGCGAGATGGCCAGCTGTAAAAGGCCGTGACCCCCGGAACATTCAGGTCGAATCCAATCTGTGCGGCGCGGATGGCCGCCTCCTCGAAAGACGTGTTGTAGCCGTGAAGGAAACAGAGGGCTTGACGCTCTCCCTCCGGGCAACCGGTGATGGCTTGCTGAAGATCGGGCCAAAACTCCTCTGCCGCCATCACCGTCATTGCTTTCATGGTGAGCTGGTCATCCTTGAACTCCCCGCGCAGCCAACGCTTCATCCACCAAGTACCGATTTCTCCGAATCGGTGCGATTGGGGGATGGCCACGTCGCAGCGGCCGTAATGCACCTCCTGATCCCGCTTTTCGCCAAAGCCATTCAAAGGTGTGTTTGGATCCTTGGGCTTGCGGTGAGTTCCGAACCAGACTGTGTAGATCTCGCCCTCCTCCGGGAGTTCGGCGCGAGCTTGGCCACTCGGTTCACTGTGCGAGATATGGAGTCGCTTCTGCGAGGCAGGCACGTAGGCCTTGCGCTGGAAACCCAAGCTCCTGTCACTCTGGGTGGACTTAACGAATGGCTCCCAGGATCTCCCACGCCTTCGGTTAGACACTTCTCCAGCATCCACCGGGAAGACTGTCTTGCCGGATTTCTTCAACTCGGCCAGATCGCTGTCCAGGGTGAAACGACGCCGCGTAGGGATGCGGAGAGTGGACTGGATCTGGACGCCGAGAATCTCATCCACGGTCTTTGTGGAAGGCTCAATGACCGGCACGAGAATCTCGCGCTCGGGTCTCACCCGCCCCTCCGAATCCAAAACGGAGGTCACATTCAACGGTTTGAACGGCGGGGTGATCCCAGGCGCAACGCTCTTATTCGACGGTGTCACAAAGATGACTTTTCGCTCCTTCCCGTCGGTGCCGGTAAAGGTGACCCCCAGCGTAGACGCCATTTCTTTGACGCCCGGTGCCATGAGGCGGGCTAGACCGTCGAAGAAGGCGAAGAGCTGGTTTCTCTCCCCGCTGAACCAGGCGATCTTTGAGCTGGCCTGCATGAACTTGTCAAGCGCCTTCTGAAGCTCCGATGGTTTCTTCGGCTCCGTGCTGAGGACCAGTTTGACCAAGGCCTTCCAGTGCTGGAAGAGGGCGCGCTCGATGGCATAGAGCACGACAAGGTCCTTCACGTGGTACTCGCTCAGCACGAGGGGGAGTTTGGGCGGCACGAAAGATGGAGGCGCCGAAATGGACGCGGCGGAGACCGTCAACCCTTGCTCGGAGGCGAGGCTCAAGCCGTCGAGCTTGAACTGGTCAATGCCGGCGTTCATGAAGTACGCCCAGCCTGCGGGAGCAATGGATGGGTCCCCCGCGAAGCGGCCTAAAACGATGGGTCCCAGAACCCCGTGCAGTTCCTTTTCAGTGATGGTCCGCGAGAATAGGCCAGCCAGGGCCTCCTTGGTGAACTTCACGCTGTAGTCTGCCGAGGTTTTGCCGAAGCCCGTCCCCTGGGGCTGAATCATGGGGACGAGTGCATCAAAGAGGTCCTGCGCGCTGCCCAGCCCCGCGCACTGCGCGAAGGCCAGGTAATCCTTTAACTCCTCAGGCCTTGTGTCGCCGTCCGCATACCGCAGGGCGTAGGCCGCCGACTTGGCCGTCACCACTTCCACGAGGAACTGCTGAGTGGCCGCGTCGAAGCCATCATTGGCCGCCAGATGGCTCACCGCCGCTAGGGCCAAGGTGAACTTAGCGTGGCGCTCCTCGTCCTGCACCTTGCTCTCTTGCTCCGAGGTGCCGGTGAGCGCCGTATTGACGACCAGCGTGCCGTTCTCGCCGGGCAGGACCTTCTGCGTGCACTGGGTGAGGACCTGCGACATCGCCTGATAGTGGAATCCGTCATGCCATCCCAGGACGGCCACCTGGAAGGTGCGTTTGCGGCGCAGCTTGGTGGTGAAGGTCCCCCCGTTGAGGCGCCAGATGCCGGAAGCGGGCCGGTTGTTCGCGAGCAGGCCGCCGAAGTCGCCCAGCACCGCCCTTTTGAAGCAGGCCCTTCCCGTCTCGTCCGCGAGGTTGAACTCGGCGTCCACCAACGCATCCTGCTCGTCCGTGCGGGCATAGGTCAGGGCAAGTTGCGCCTTCAGGTCTGTGCTGGCGGCCTGCTCCAACAGCGTGCTGATCGTGCTTTCCGCGCCCTTCCACGCCTTCTGTACTTCCTGAACGACCGTGAACAGTTTCTTAAGCTGGCCCTGGGGCAGAGACGAATCGAGCACGGTCCCCGTGAGCCGGGCCACGAGGTGGCCGGCCTCGGTCCCCGCCAGCGAGGCGAGTTTTTCCGGCGAATCCACCTTGTCAAGCTTAGCCATGAGCGGGTCCAGGCCGAACTGAGCCTTGGCGAGCTGGATATACCGCGCAATCTCGCCGTGGGCCATATCCCGAATCGCGTCGGCCGTCTTCTGCGCCTTCGCCTGAATCTCCTTCAGGATCGGAAGGGGCGCACCCGTCAGATCGGAGAGCCCCCCGATCATGGCGCCCAGCGGGTCCCCGCCCGTGAGGCGTTCGACGATGTCCCACACCATTGGGTCCACTTGTCCCTTGAACTGATCCCACGAGGTCGCCTTTTGGATGAAGGCGAGGCCATCCAGGACCTTCTTGGCCTCGGGCTCATAGTAGCGGTCAAAGAGCGCCAATGCTTCGGGCTCCGCATTCTGGTAAACCGTCACCACCTCCTGAATCTTCGCGAAGGCCTCAAGACCGGCAGGGCCCACAAGCTCGGGGATTTTCTTGTTCAACCAGGTTCCCACGAAGGCCTTGGACAAGCCGTCCAACTTCGTTTCCAAGGAGGGCAAATCGGTAACGCCGTCGAGCTTGCCCAGAACTTGATCCGCGAGGTTCAGCCAGTTGCCCGCCTCAACGCCGAGCAGGGCGCCGAAGAACGCCTTCGGGTCGCCCGGCAGGCCGTCCGTCTTCAAGGAGGCTTGCACCGAAATGTCCGCCGCGGCGCTCAAGGTGCGGGATCGGCTTCGTTTCACCACCACGCGCGCCCACCCATCCACGGGGACGCCCTTCCGGACTTCGGGAGCCCGCACCTCC
>JAKBES010000027.1 GCA_021833665.1 Acidobacteriota bacterium | reverse complement strand
CCGTCGCTCGTGTTCGTCCGGCTGTCGGTGACGCTCCCCAGCGTGGAGCCGGTCAGCAGCCCCGTCTGCGGGTCTCGGGTCAAGGTGAGGCTTCCCGCCCCCGTGAGCAGCCCGTCGGCGTCGTAGGTGAAGGATACCGGGCTCTGCCCGTCCACACTGAGCCCCGTCACGCGGAAGTTATTATCGAAGGTCCGGCTCAGGCTCCCGCTCACCGGCCCTGTTCTTTGTCCTTTCCTTCTACGTTAGTTGATCTAGCTTGTTTTCGGCCACCATCCTGCAATTTTGGAACGTAACCGTGAAGGTCGTAGTCCCAGGTGTTGGTCCGCCGCAGGCGGAAAATGGTATATGCCATAGGAATCAGCTCTGCAAAGATCATCACCGGAAGGCTGTTTTGAGCGTTGCGAAGGCCAAGGTGCAGGCAGGTGTATACCAGCAGGTAGATAGGCCCACCAATGAAGAGGCAGACGCTCAAGAAACTCAGAATGACACGTACCGCGTAATCAATGGAGGGATTGAAGAGAAGGTACCGCATCACAGCTGCCGAGAGAGCGCCAACGACAATCCCTATCATAAGTCCGATCAAAACGGCAGTCCCTTGATCCGACATGGGTTCTACTCACCAAAGGGAGTAAAGGCTGATTCGATACCCAGACCTACCGCGCCACCCACGGTGTCTCCCGCCACCTGAGCGGCAGCTCCTTCAAGGCCTGTTGCACCAACATAGGCGGCACCCATTGCGCCACCTGCAAAACCCCCAAGCATTGTTCCTCCCATCTCGCCAAGCGAGAACTTTTTGCATGGGTCCTTGAGCTTGTCCCATCCCTGTGCTGCTGCATTGCCAGCACCGGCGGCCATCGCTGCTAATGCAGCCGCAGCCAAGACGCTGCTCGGATCGAGCAGCCCAAGGAGAGCCCCTGTCCCTGCGCCTACACCGGCACCTAGAAGAACATCACCAAGATCCCCTCCGTGCATATAAGCACCGTAGGCGCCCCAGAAAGCGCCCATGAGTGCCCCGCTGATCGGTTCGGCTCCCGTAATATCGTGATAATCGGCCGGATCATCGTGGCAGAAGGAGTAGAGCGAAACAGTTCGTGACGCGTAGCCCAGTGGGTCCTTGCACGTCCACCTGCCCGTCAGTGCGTCGTAATCCCTGGCCCCAAACCGCACGAGCCCGGTCTGGCTGTCGTAGAGGCCTCCCGCAAACCCGAACGGCTGGAAGCCTGGGTTGGTATCGGTGAGCACGTTTCCAAACTCGTCGTAGTCGAGGCGTTCAGCGATGTTCCCGGTGGCCTGGTCGATGATGAACCTCGGGCTGCCGAGGTGGTCCGTGATAATCCGGTAGGTGACACCGCCCTTGATCATGGCGTCGGGCACGTTCACGTGCGTCGCGTAGATGAAGGTGCTCACCACGTTGCCGCTGCCGTCGAGCTCGGCGACTGGCCTAAGCTGGCCGTCGTAGAGCCAGGCCTGGGTCAAGGTCCCGTTGACCTCCTTGCCGATGCGCCGGTTCCGGCCGTCGATGAGGTATTGGATGTCGGTCCCATCGGGGAGGGCCACCGCGCGGAGGTTGCCCAACACGTCGTAGGTGTACTGCGTGACCTGGCCATTGGTGGAATCGGTCTTGCTCGCCAGCTCCCCGTTGGCCGTGTAGGTGTAGGAAAAGCTCCCGTAGGTGAGCATCCGGTCCTGATTATCGTACGTCCCGGAGATGGCGGTCCCATCGGGCCCCGTGTAGCTCGTCCGGTTCCCGTTGGAATCATAGCCGTAATGGCTGTACGCGCTCCCGTTCACCGTCACGTCCGTCAGCCGTCCGTCCGGGTCGTAGCTGTAGCCATAGGTCGTCGCCGTCCCGTTGATGGTCTCCACCTTCTGGATGATACGCCCCGCGGCATCGCGGGTGTACTGGTCCTGGAAGCTGAGCCCCGCCGGGTAGGCCGCGGAGTCGGTGGCCAGCTCCCCGTAGCTCGTGTAGGTCCGGCTGTCGGTGACGCCCCCCAGCGTGGAACCCGTGAGCAGGCCCGTCTGCGGGTCGCGGGTCAGGGTGAGCCCTCCCGCTCCCGTGAGCAGCCCGTCCGCGTCGTAGGCGTAAGCCGTGGGACTCTGCCCGTCCACGCTGAGCCCGGTCACGCGGAAATTGTTGTCGAAGGTGCGGCTCAGGCTCCCGCTCACCGGCCCGCTCCAGGTCTCGCCGGTCGGCAGGAATCCGTCCCAGGTGAGGGCCTCGTTCTCTCCGCTGGGGGCCTGGATGCTCGTGAGCTGCCCCTTCGTGGCGTCGTACCCGAGGGTGGTCGTGCCCGTGGGCGTTGTGACCGTGCTCGCCCGGCCCTGGGTGTCGTAGCCGATCGCGATGCTCTGCCCGTCGGGGCGCGTGATCGCCGTGAGCTGCCGGTCCTTGTTGTAGGCGTAGGTCGTGGCGGTGGTCCCCGTGCCCAGATCCGGCGGCGTATAGCTGGCCTGGAGGTCCACCGGGGTGTAGGTGAAGGCGTGGGCCGGCCGGCCCGGCGGGGTGACGGAGGTCACGTTCCCGTTCGCGTCGTAGGTGAAGCCGATCACCTGTCCGTCCGGCAGCGTCTGGCTCGTCACGTGGCCGTCCGCGTCGTACCCGAACTGCACCGTCCGCCCGAGGGGGTCCGTGATGCCCGAGAGAAAGCCCTGGGCGTTGTACGCGAGGCTCGCCGAACGGCTGCCCTGGGTCACCGAAGTGAGATGGCCGTTCGCATCGTACCCGTAGGCCACGGGGGTGAGGCTGCCGGCCTGCTGCTGCGTGACGCGGCCCAGGCTGTCGAGGGTGGTCACCGCCGTCCGGCCCGCCGGCGAGGTGGTGGTCTCGGTGCCGGTGCCCGCGTTGAAGGCACTGGTGGTGGTCTGGCCGTTCACCGTGACCGTGTCGGTCTGGGATTGTAGAGAGAGGACACTGTTGGGATCGGAGAGGGTCGTAGCCCGGCTGTCGCTGAAGGCCAGCGTGAGGCCCGAGGGCGTCGTGATGCTGGCCTTGTTCGGAATCGAGGCGGCCATCCCGAACCGCGGGTCCGGGCCTTCGGTGACGCTCGTGACGGTGCCGTCCTGCGAGGTCGTGACGCTGGTCCCGTTGGTGTGGATGACCTCGTCGCTCGCCGTGCACGTGCATCCCGCCGGAGTCACCGTGCGCTCTTCGTCGCCGGTGGGGAGATAGGTGAGCCCGTAGGTGCTCGTGCGCCCCTCGGCGGTGGTGAGAGCCACCGAGAAGCCCGTCGTCGTGTCGGTCCGGCTGAGCGTACTGGAACCGCCCGCCGGGTCCTGGTCCAGGGTGAGGCGCCCGATGGAGTCGTACGCGAAACTATGGGCCTGGCCCTTCGGGTCCATGAGCCCAGTCAGCAATCCGTCCGGGGTGTAGCTGAGAGCCCAGCTCTCGCCACCCGGCAGAGTGTAGGTCGTGAGATGGTCCTCGGCGTCCAGGGAGAGATGGGTCGTGATCCCGTCGGGGGAGACGATGGCGGTCGCGTTCTCGGAGCCGTCGCGCTGGATCGTCGTGACCCGGCCGCTGCCATCCGTGACCGTCACGAGGTAGCCAGCCGCATCGTAGCCGAAGCTGTAGAGCACGCCTCCGGTCAGCGCATCGAGGGTCTTCAGGTGCCGGCCGTAGGTGTCGAAGACGAAGAGCTGGCGCCCGTCTTGGGAGGGGATATAGTGGAATTGATTGCCGAAGAAGCTGGCCATGGTGGGACGGATCGCAAATACCCGGTTGTAGCCCCCATCCGACACGAAAACCGTTCCGTCTGGAGCAACGGCTAGCCCATTGGGGAACATAAACGAGTAGCTTGTGGCTGTCCCGCCAAGAGAGTCCGCTGGTACCGCCCCTCCTCCCGCAACCGTCTGGATGGTCCCATCCGGAAAAATCCTTCGGATGGATTTCGCAGCCTCATCCACAACATAGATACTGCCGTCCGTACCTGTGGCCAGTGGGCCCGGCACCAGCGATGCCTGAGTCGCGGGTCCACCGTCGCCAGAGGAAGCGAGTTGACCGTTACCGGCAAAATTGCGGAGAAACCCTTGCGAGTCGACAGTGAATATATGGGAATAGCCCGGGTTGTCGCTTGTCCACGTCATGGGAATGTAGAGTTTCCCGTTTGGATCGAACGTCAGGCCATCTGCCCAAAGAACACTCTGCCGCGCAGGCATACCATCCACTGGCCCGGTGCCTCCCCCGCCCGCAACTGTCGTGATGAGGCCATCCGCCCCCACTTTCCGGATACTTCCGTAAGTTTGATCCGAAACGTAAAGGTCACCGTCCGGGCCTACGCAAATGGCTTCTGGAGAGATACAGGCTTGAGTTGCCGGGCCAGTGTCACCTGGTCCACAACTTTCCGTGCGGACACTCGGGGGCAGCGAACAATTACAGGGACCTGCAATCGTGGAGATCACTCCGTTGGGATCAACACGACGGACAGCCCCCCCATCTGCGATGTAGACGCTACCATCAGCTCCCACTGAAACGGCGCCTGGTCCAGACAGTTCTGCCGCCGTTGCAGGGCCGCCATCGCCACTGTACCCCGCTTGGCCATTGCCGGCGAACGTTGAGATGATTCCATTGGGCGATACTTTGCGAACTACGTGATCTCCGCTGTCTGCAATGTACAAGGATCCATCTGCCCCAACGGCGATCCCACTTGGTGCGATTTCAGCGGAGATAGCGGGTCCCCCGTCACCGGTATCGCCAGCCGTCCCGTTTCCGGCAATGGCGGGCATCGCGAGAGAGAAGCCTTCGACACTCTCGGTGTCGCCTGTTCCAAGGTAGAGAGCACGGGCATTCGGATCATAAACATGGTGAATGCTCAAGGTCCAGCCGCCGAGCTTCTCCCTCGTACTATCCCAACCGCCTACGGAGAAGTCTTGAGAGGTATCGAGGGTCCCGGACCAATCCTGGTGGATTTCGAAAGTCCCGCCTACGCGGGAACCGTTGATTTGCAGGAAATGCATCGCACTATTTCCCTCCCAGGGGAAACGAGAAAGGAGCGGAAGCACGGATGCATCAGTGGTGTAGTAGTACAATGGGTAGCAATAAGCAATCTCTACGGTTACAGGTACCTTGCCTTGAACAGGTCTCCCGTAGAGATCCGTGCTTGGCGACACATAGTCATAGCTGAGATTGGGGGCCGCCGGGAAACTCTGGGTGGATACTTGGCCTTCACACGAGACTGCTACCTTGATGGATTGCAGGGAAGCCGGAACTTGGCTTCCGCTCAGAGGGATATGGAGAGATCTTCCTGCGAGCGCTCCAGCCTGGCGGTCGCTGTTGTAGGTCAGGTGAAAGGGTGTGCCTGGAACGGGCAACATCTCTTCGAGGATCTGATTGCGCACTTGAATGATCGATCCCGGGGACTGACAGTCGTTGTTTACTCCCCCATCTTCGGCGGTCGGTGCCTGCTGATCGGGCGCTACCGCATCGGGCGGCGGTCCGCCGCCCCAGTTCCAATCCCACCAGGAGAAGTGGCTCACGGCAACGCGCCAGAGGCTCTGCCCAACTTGGTAGAGCGTGGCTACCTGCTGCCGCTCGGCGTCGGTGATGCCCAGGGCTTGCAGTGTGGTTTCCGTGGCCGGTGTCCCGCTCCCGTCCACATCCAGGTCCGCCATGCCATTGGTGATGGAGAGGATGCGCACCACAAGTCCGTTGGCCGAGGGAATCCAGGCCGACCTTTGCGGGTCGTAGTACCCCGACGGCACGGCGTTCCCCACGGGGAAATTGAGGAAGTTCTCCAGGTAGCAGGCCACGGGCTGGCTGAAGGTGACCCCCTGCGCGCCCGCGGGGGTGGTCTCGTCGGCACTCAAGTCCACGCAGTAGGTGTAGCCGCTCTCGAAGGGCAGGTCGCCCGGCATGGCCTTGGGACCGTTCGGGCCGACCGTACATTCGGTGGCCCGGATGTGCAGGACCGAGACCGGCTGCGTGCTGCCATCGGGCAGGACGAGGGAGGCCGTGGTCCCCGCCTGGAAAAGGAGCGTCGCCCGGCGCGTGCCGTTAGCGTCGGTCTGGGCGGAGCCGCGGGCCACCTGGATGGAGGTCGTGCCACCGAAGGTAATGGCCGTCACCTGGGAATCAGGCTGGATCAGGATCACGTCGGGTAGCCACCGGTAGTCCCGCCAGGGGGTCTGCACTTGCCTCTGGGCCGTGAGATAGCCGGCCATCGCGTAGTTCACGGTGAGCGGGCCTCCGCCGTTCACGACCAGATCGAACATCCCGTCCAGGCGGGAGAGGGTCTGGCCGAACTCGGGATGGCCGGCGACGGTGATGGTGACGCCCGGAAGCGGTTGTCCGGCAAGGGTCTCGACACGCCCCCTCAGCACCGCCACCCGGCGCGGATCGATGGTCCCAGGAGCCACACCCGTCTGGATGGGCGGGGTCCCGGCGTAGAGGAACTGGGTGGCCGTGTACAGGTCCGTCACCACGGTGGGGTCGAGGGGCGGTGCCACGGTCGAGGGATCGGGGGGGATGGTCCCGCCGCCCCCGCTTCCGCCCGGCACGGTGACAGTGATGGGGCTGCTCCCATTGCCCGCCAGGTCGATGGCCACCAGGGTGAGATTGTTACCCGCCTGGGCCGCGACCTGGGCCGAGAAGCTGCCGTCCGCGGCCGCGGACGCGGTGGCCTGCGCCGACGAAGCGGTGTCGGTGATCTGCACGGTGGTGTCCGCCTGCGTCGCCCCGGCGGCGCCGGAGACCGTGGTGCTGCCGTTCGTCACGCTGGAGACGGTGACCAAGCTGGAGTTGACCGGAGGAGGGGGCACGGTCTTGACCGTGAAGGCCGCCGTGGCGCTGCCTACGTTGCCGTCGTAATCCGCTACCTGGGCCAGAAGGGTATGGGCTCCGTCCGCGAGACGGGAGGGGACGGTCCCCGTGGCCCCGCCGGGGCCGAGGGTGAGGGCCGAGGTGATATCGGTGCCATCCACGGTGACCCGGCGCGAAGCCACGTTCACGCCGGTTCCACCGGGGTTGTCCTGGTACTCGATGGACACCGCCGGCTGGGGCTTGTTGGTGTAGCTCCCGTTCTGGGGCGCGGTGATGAGCACCGTGGGCGGGGTCGTGTCCTTGATCCGGTTCCAAACCACCGAGCCGTTGCCGGTGAAGGTGTTGGCCCAGAGGTTGCCGGTGCCGTTCACGTTCCCGTTGACCGTGAGGGAGGAGAGCGGCGCGTAGACCTGGAAGTCCCCGGAGCCATTCCCGTTGAGCGAAACGGCGGAGCCGCTGGTCTGAAGGAAGAGGCACCCGGTGGGATCGCCACCGGCGTTGAGCGTGCACCGGCTGTTGAGGCTGATGGTCCCCGAGACGACGAGGATGACCGGCCCGCTCACGGTGAGGGTGGTATTGCCGTTGCCCGAAAAGGAGGCCAGGGAGTAGATACCTCCGGGCAGCGTGCAGCTCTTGTTGCCGTTGAGGGTGAAGTTGCCGTTCTTGTCCAAGAACCCCGCAGGGATGGCGGCGTTGTTGTTGCTGGCTTGGGCATACTGGGCCCAGGCCCCTACCCCTGCATCGTCGCAGGTGAGGGCGGTAGCCGCCGGTGCCGTGGATCCGGCCACCTGGCCGGAGGTGCCATTGATGGAGACCTGCTGCCCCGGGCCCGGCGTGGCATTGCCGTCGATGGTGTTGCTGCCGTTGACCGTGATGGGCCCGTTCGAGGCGATGTTGCCCCCGAAGCCCTGCGCTCCTCCCGGTGCCGGCAAGGCATAGATCTGGGTGTGCCCGTTGACCATCAGGGAGGAACAGCCAAACCAGGCGAAACGGGCGAGGCTCGAAGGAAGCGGGGGCGTCCCGGCGTCTTCCGAGAACAGGCTCAGGGCCTCGCCTGGCAGGGAGAGGGTCTGGAGAAGGCTTCCCGTGGCATCGTACTGGAACAGCTTCTTCCCCCGGCTGACCCAGATCGCTCCCGAGGCGGGATCCACGAGGAGGTGCGCGGGGGCGAGGGCCTCCTCGCGTTGATCCGCCGGCGGAAGCGGCACGGAGAAGGTAGGCGAGCACGCAGCGTCCAGGTGGAGGAGGCTCGTGCCCGATGCCAGCCACGCCGACCCTTCCCGGCCCGGTGCGACCGCCTCGCCTCCCTCGGCGGCTTCCCGGCAGAGCAAACGCCCGGTGCTGTCATAGCTGCAGAGCTCCTTATTCGTCAGCACCCACAGGGCTCCGGAGGCGGGATCCACGACCATGTCCAGGAGGGTCGCGGTGCGCTCCAGGAAGATCGATTGGGTCACCGCCTTCGTCGAGGGATCCAGGCACAGGACCTGCGAATCCAATCCCACCCACAGGTGCGCGTGGATGGCATCCACCGCGAGGCGCCGGATGGTCCCTTCCAGGGGAACGGTGTTCAGGAGCAGCTCCGAGGACGGGTCATATTCGTAGAGGGAGGAGCCGGCCGAGAGCCACAGGTGGCCATCCGCCGGGTTCACCACAAAAGCAGTGGAGCCGGAGGCCTGCTGGACCACGGAGGCGAGGGATTCGGGGGTAGTATCGGCCAGGACTGCGCCACCGGCGCTGAGGGCCTGGAGCCGGCCGGCCCCATACCACCAGACCTTGCCCCGGGCGGGGTCAGCGGCCCCCACCACGGGCTCAGCGACGGCCGGGCTTTCCAGGACGGGCACGCTGGAACCTGACGCGATCTGGTAGAGTCCGGAGGCCGTGGAGACCCAGACACCCTGTCTCAGACTACCGCTCACACTGCCGGGGAACTGAACGTCCTGCGCACACAGTGATGCCAGCAGGGTCACCCCAACGACCGCGCACATTCCTCGGATCCCGCTCTTTCCCAGCATGGATGCCTTCCCTCTCCATTCTCCATACGGCAATCCGGCCGGCACTGCGGCCAAACCGCCTTGCTCTCTGGTTGTGTAATGACCCCCTTCGAAGACCGAGCCTGTTGGCGAATCTGGGCGTGAGGCTACTCCCTCGGATCGCTCGTTGTCAAGGGCCCTCTCCGCGTAGCTCTTGGTCTCCACCCGGAGCAGAAGTTGCCCGCAGGCTTTCGGTCGATGCCGAAAGGGCACGCTGCCTGGGAAACCTGTGGGAGCAGCGCCGGAAAGCAAGAGGGGCCTGGGCTGTCCGCCGGAGCCAGGCTACGGGAGCTTTTCAACAGAGTCCGTGGAAAAGGGGCCTCTTTCCGTGGGGTGGAGGGCACTGAAGGCCTGGAAAAGGAACACCGATTTTGGATTGTGCTGAACGGAGCAGCACAGCGGCGCTTCTTCCTCCCAGCCGGCCACAGGACAGCCCTGGGGCCCGAATCCGGCGGGCCCCATCCCTTCTACCAGCCCCCCTCCGTTTCGCCCGTCCTGGGCCGTTCTAGGGGGCCGTTTCTGGAGAAGGAGTCCGGATCAGCTCCCATCCCCAGCTTGCCCCCGAGGAGAGCCCCTGCCCAGGTTCTCTTTCCCCCTCACCGGCTCCGGCTCCAGAAGAGGTCTTCCCGCATGCGCTCGTGCGCCAGCTCCCGCGCGGCTTCCTCCGGGTGCAGGGCCCTCATGGCTTCCCGGCCGATCTCCTTCAGCTCCGCGTCCAGGGTCCGGTCGTGTTGCACGCTCCCACTGGCGAGCCCCTCTTGGTAGCGCCCCAGTTCCTCCGCGTGCTCCAGCGACCGCTCGCACCGGCTGTAGGCGTTCCACGCATTGCTCTCGCGCCCCGCCTGCTCCCGGAGCCATTCCCGCGTCACCGGGCCACCCCTGTCCACCTCCAGCCGGGCCATCTCCAGGCTCTCCTTCGGCCGCCACACCCCGGACTCCAGCCGCGCCTGGTGCCGTGCCTGAATCTCCGGGTCCCGCTCCAGGCTCGCTTCCCGGTGCCGCTCGTAGCCCGCGGCCGCCGGGCCGTACAGCCCTCGCCGGGCTTCCTGCCGCTCCCGCTCCTCCTTCAGCTCCACTCGCTGCTGCCGGACTTGGTGCAGCTCGCGCTGCAACTCCCCGGTCTCCGTATGCCCCGCTTGCTTCAGGTACTGGTGATACGACTCCGCCGCGGTCTGCACCCTCCACCGGTTCCCTTCCACCTCGGATGCCGTCCGGCCGCCCCACCATTGGTCCACGATCTTGCCCCTCCAGCTCTCATCCCGCTTCTGTTGCTCCGCCGCTGCCGCCCACTCCTGCCGGCTGCGCTCAGCTCCCTCATGCGACGACGCCAGGACCGACTCCCGCCGCTCCAGGGCCTGGTCCTTGGCCGCCAGCTGCCACACCGCGGCCTGGGCCTCCCGGCTCTCCCGCAGGATCTCCGCGGACCCCACCGGTCCGCCTCGCTCCCGCTCCACCGCCGCCACCGCCAGCGACCCCTTCTCGTCCCACGTCCCCCCCTCCATCCGCGCTTGGTGCCGCTCCAGGATGCCCCTCTCCCGCTCCAGCTCGCTCTGGGCCCCCTGAAAGTCCACCAGGGTCCGGTTGTACTCCCGGACCTCCCGCACCACCCGCCCCCGGTCCGGGTCCAGGTGCTTCCGCTCCATCGCCGCCGCCGCCGGCCCCAGGTGCCGGGTGGGCTCCCGTTCGATGCCCTGGGCCCGAAGCGACCGGTGGTCGATCCGCTCCTCCCGCCCGGCCCGCTCCAGCGCCCGGTTGGTGTGATCCGCCCACTGCTCCCGCCAGTGCTCCAACTGCTCCGGCCGGTTCCACTCCCGGTTCTTCGCTCCAAACCCCTCGGGGGTCACCTCGCGCATCGTCACCAAAACGTGCGCGTGGGGATTGTTCGGATCGTTCCGGTGAATCGCTACGTCCGCCACCATGCCCCGCTGTACGATCTCTTCCTTCACGAAGGACCGGACCAGCTCTCGCTGTCTTTCCGCATCCAGCTCCTTGGGCAGCGCCAGGTTGAACTCCCGCGCGAGCTGCGCGTCCTTTCGCTTCTCCGCACTGTCCACCGCGTTCCAGAGGCGCTCCCGGTCCTGCATCCATTCCGGAGCGCCAACAGGGGTATGGATTTCGCTCTCGACCTCTTGCCGTTTCGTGTAGTCGTGCGTCTGGTCCGTGCGCTCTTCATGAAGGCGCTCCCCGGACCGGTACGCCGCCGCAGCCACCACGCTCCGGCCGGATGATCGCCCGATGATCTGCGCCGACAAGTGGTAAATCGCCATGACCCTATCTTCTCCAGAGGTCCAGGAGGGCGGAGCCCTCTTGGCGCACAACATCGCGAAGCGATGTATAAGTGCGCCTTTCGGATATTCCCCCCAACGGCCCTCCGCCGTCAAGCGCCCCGCTCTTGCCGCCGATGCCGGGGGAGCGTACCGTGGAGAATAAGGAGGACACGATGGCAGGGAAGACCATCGAAGACCGCATCCGCGAAGCGGAAGAGAAGGTGAAACAAGCCAAGGCCCGGTTGCAGAAGCTGGAAGCCCTCCACAACCAGCGGGAACGAAAACAGCGCACCCGGCGCCTCATTCAGGTCGGCGGCGTCATGGCTCGGCTTGGAGTGGAGACCGTGGAACAAGCCGAAGCGCTCCGCAAGGCGGTGATGGACGGATCGGACAAGTTCAAAGAATGGTGGATCCGGACCGTCGGACCGCTGCCGGTCGAACCGGCAGAGGCCACCGGGGAGAAATAGCCGGTAAGAGTCCGGGTAACAGAATGGGGGTACCCCATGGGATCGACAAAAGAGTGGGTTGCATTCTCCGGAACGCTCAAGGGTATTACCCACCCAGGCCTTGCTGCAACATGCTCGGGACACGCCTTGAAAGTCACGCTTATGCTGGGCGGCCCCGTGGGCTGGGATCGGTTCGAGATTGAGCGCGTGTCCCAGGAATTGCCTTGGGGGTGGTATGAGTTCAGCGCCAACGGCCAGACCGGCCGCGTTGAACTCACCCCCAACGGCTGGCGCTCGCCTACCTGACTCACGAGATGGCTCCGGCCGCCCCCCCCCGCGAAGAACCCCGCGCTGGGAGCCACCAGGAGCAATGAAAGAAAAGAGGCCCATGGGATTCCCTTGCCTGCCCCCGTTTCGTTCAACCTGGCCCCTCCTAGCGCGTGAGAGAAAGAGAGCACTGCTTGGGTGGGGCCTTGCTTCGTGGTGGTGTCTTTCTTCTCGTTTCTCTCTGCCCTAGCAGTAGGCCCGAGCGGAACGGTGGGAAACCCCGGCCGAAGGCCGAGGGTTTTCCACGGGACCGCCGGGCTCTACTACAGGTATCTTTAACTACAGGTTCTTTAACTACAGGAGGACATGGGGAAGGCCCGCACATAGGAGGTTTGATTGGGGGTCTTGTGACCGTTTATGCGTGGAAAAAGGGCCAACTTGTGACCGTTTATGCGTGGAAAAGGCTGTTTCCTTGTGACCGTTTATGCGTGGAAAAAAAGCTGCTTCCACAGGCTTTTTAACAGGCGATAAGGCAGATGAGGCTATTTGTTGGAGGTAAGCTTGTGGACGTCCGGCTTGCCGGGAGGGAATACTAATACTGTCGCATCAGAGTGGAGCTTCCGCGCATCGGGATAGACGGCCTGGACTCGGCGTAAAGCCCGAAGAAAGCGCTGTTTGAAGTCGCGCTTTCCAGTAGAGGTAGTTGGGTACCCTGCCCCAAATTGCATCTGAAGCGCTTCCCATGGGATCCGGCTGGTTTTAGTGGAGTAGCTGTTCCTGTAGGTAGTCCAGAGGTAAATATCGAGTGCCATGGGGGATTGTCGGAGGTACTTGAGAGCAAAGAGCGAGAAGGGAACCGGCCGGTCCTGAATCTCCCGGGCGAATTCCTCGGTCAGGATGATGTAGGACTCCCACAGGGATGCTTGCGCTGGGCTTCTGGGGTCCCACCAGAGGTAAGCCTTTGATATGGGTGTTACGTTCTGTAGGATCGTTGAAGAACCATCGCCGTAGCGGCAGCTGATAGTGCAAGAGAAAAGGCGCTCCATTTGCGTCTTGATCCTCGATATGCTTCCCCATCGCCCCCCCGTGGGGGCCAGGTCCAGCTTCCGCATGAACTGGCTCAGGCTGTTCCCGAGAATGAGCGTCCTGGATTTCGTGCGAATCGTTTCGGTAGTCACCCAACACAAGAGTAATCGCGGGATGGATCCATACGGGAGGCCGGCCTTCGGGTGGGCCATGATGGCGAGCGAAAAGGCCCCATTCTCCCGGAGGAACGTGTTCCCCTTCGGACGACTGTGAGGGAGGGTCGCCAGCACCAAGGCGCGTGCCATGAAGCCCACCCCCCCCACCTTCTCAGCCGCCTCCAACTCAACGGCTAGGTATTCTTCAAAGAGACTTGCTAGCTTGCTAGCATGCTTGGTTGCTTCTGGCGGCAGGTCCGAATCCACGCGGATCCCCCTACGCTTTCCCGGCGGGCCGCAAGCTCCCGGTTACCCTAGGTGCCTCTCGATGAACTCCCTCAGCGCCTCACTCACGATATCCGAAATCGTCACCCGGCGACTGTACTCTTTCGAGAGTTTAAGGGAAAGTTCCTTAAGCTGCAAAATCATCGGTTCCGGCACGTAGGTACCGAGAGAGGTCTTCCGAGGCTCGGCCGGGGCCGCCAGTGGCGGCGTAACAGGCGAAACCGGCGCCGGTCCGGTGGCCGGCCTGACCGCTTGCCTCCAATCTGCGTGAGACGCCTTGGTCGTCACGATTGCACCTCCAGTCTGCGCTTCACTTCATGCGCGAGTTCATACATCTCGTTGGCCGCCGGCGAAGAAGGTGCGTAGACCGTGACCGGCACGCGCTGGGCGGCCGCCTCGGCATGGGTTACGCGGGAGACGACCATCGTCTTGGCCAGGGGCACACCGAACTCCTTCAGTGTCTCCCTGGCCATGCGAACGGAGGTGGTCCTTGCCTTGATGTGGTTGAGAACTACCAGGGCGGGGGCCTTCGTTTCGGCTATGGCCTCCAGGAGCGGAGCCACGGCCCTGATGTCGAGGGGACTAGGGATGACCGGAATGAGTACCAGGTCGGCTGACTGCATGACCGCGGCGCTAACCTGGGCGTCCAGCGGTGGACAGTCGATCACTAGGAGTCCCTTCTCCGCCGAGTCTACCTTTGCGAGGAGGGC
This sequence comes from Acidobacteriota bacterium, assembly GCA_021833665.1. Taxonomy (GTDB): domain Bacteria; phylum Acidobacteriota; class UBA4820; order UBA4820; family DSQY01; genus JAKAJA01. The sequence continues at coordinate 7,891 of JAKBES010000027.1, read as the reverse complement.
CTGTAGAGAGGCCAAGTCGGGTGCGTGGATCACCGGGAGGTCATCCAAGTCGGGGAGCCACCCGGCCGCGCTTCCCTGCGGGTCGGCGTCCACCAAGATCGTCGGGATCCCCTCGCCCAAGATCGCGGCCAGGTTCACCGCCAGTGTCGTTTTCCCTACACCACCCTTCCGGTTTACGATCGCGAGCATCTTCATGAGGTTAATATACTAGCTGGTGTGCATGCTGTCAAGTATGCTAGCAAGCTAGCATTTTTACCTCCATTATACAAACTATCCAACTATAGAAGGACAAGCTCGCGTAGAAACCCTCTTTTCGGGACGAGCCGCCAGGTGCTTTGTTTTCAGTGTTTCTTCGCCCAATCCAGCACGGCGGCCCTAAGTGCTCCATGGAGGTTCACGTGCTGGGCCTTTGCCTTCGCGGCCAGCATGGCCCAGACCTCTTTCGGAAACCGGATGCTCTTGACCACGCTTCCTGTTTCTTGCCCATGCTTGGGGCGACCTCGCGTGGAAAGATGAAGTGGCTTCCAATCCTCCGGGTGTTGGGAAACATGATCCGCCGCGGCCGTGGCCTTACGGCCCCGAGCGATGCCGGTGTCGGGGACGCCAGCAAGCAGGTCCTTGATGTTCTTAGATTTCTTGGCCGTCATGGTTTCGGTCCCTTTCGTTTCTTGATCGGGAAGGCTGTCTTGACCTTTATGGTGTCTCCTGCTATTTGAAAAACGATCCGGTAAAGTCTCCCACCGTGCGTTTTCTCAAGGACAAGGAAACGGATGCCGCTGCGCGTGGATTCGTAAAGGTCGTCGTCTCCGCTGAGGGCCGCAAATATCTCCTCAATCAGGGGCGGCGTCATGCCGGGATGGCCGGATTGAATGTGGGCGGTATTCCCATCTTCGTCGTCCGGGTCATCCCAAAGAAACTCCAAGAGAGCACCTCCCGAATAAATGTAATACATTTATTCGGTCGTGCAATAGGGGGCCAAGTCCTGGGCTGATTCTCAGTGGCGGTGGGTGATAGGTGATGAGTATTGGGGCCGGGTTTGTGGAAGAATGGAAGCTATCGGTACGGGAACACGAGCAACCCCGCCGCCTTGGCCTTGGCGGCTTCCCCCCGGCGGTCGTAGCGGGCGGTGGTGGAGGGGTCCGCATGGCCGGCGAGCTTCTGGACAGTGGCCAAGTCGGCTCCAGCATCCAGGAGGTCGCTCACGAAGGTCCTCCTCAGGTCGTGGGGGGAGAAGGCTCCCACCGAGGCCTCCAGTGCCCGCTTCTGGAGAGCCAGGTAGACCGCCTGGGCGGTCATGGGCCGGATCTGGATCCGCCCGCCCTTCGCGACGGGGCAGAGGAGGGGTCCCGGCTCCGCCCCCCGGACGGTGACCCAGGCGGCAAGGGCCTGCTTGGCGCCGGGGGGGAGGTGAGTAGTCCTATCCTTCCGTCCCTTGCCCCCCCGAACCGTGACCACGCCGGTCTCCAGGTCCACACCGGCGAGCTCGAGACCCACGGCCTCCGCCCGTCGAAGACCGCACCCATAGAGTACGGCCAGAAGCGCCAAGTCCCGGGCCCCTGAGGGGCTGGGGTCGTCCATACAGCCATGGGCCAAAGCCCGTACTTCACCCGGCGAGAGGGCCCGGCCCCTGGGGAGGGTCGAGCTCTTCACACCCTTGAAGTCGGTGGCGGCCTGATAGTCGGCCAGGGTCATCCGGCCAAGGCGAACCGCCTGCTTGAGGACACCCCGGAGGGCGGCCAGGTGCTTGTTCACGGTGGCGGGACGGTAGCGGGCGATCAGGGCGGCCCGCAGAGCGGCCGAATGGGAGTACCGCAGCGCCCCCCAGGGGATCTCCGCCGCGGCCGCCTTCCCGTTACTCAGAAGGCCGGCCAGGGTCTCCAGGGTGGTGGCCATAGTCCGGCGGCTCTCCCGGGAGGGGAAGGTAGCCAGGTAGACGGCCACCGGGTTCCGGTCCAGGGGCCCGGGGGAAGGAAGGGGAGCCAGGGAGGCCTCCGGCGAAGAGAGCGCAATAGCCGCCAGGTCATCCGTCATCAGGGCCTCCTTACAAATCGCGGTACACCTCACGCCGGTGAGCGATGCGGATCACGAGCACCCACACTTCCGCGTCGCTAAAGGTGTACAGCACCCGGTACTCCCCCACCCGGGAGCTCCAGTAGACGCCCGCATGGCCCTTGAGCGGCTTGCCCGCGCCGCGGGGATCCTCCAGAAGCTTGGAATGGATGGCCGCCCAAACCTTCTTGGCGGCCGGCTGGCCGATCCGCTTCAGGTCGTGCGCCACGCTCTTCTTGAGCCGCAGCGCGAACGTCACAGCTTCCAACCCAGCTCAGCCAGGAATTCCGCTTCGGTCAGAACCGGATCCGTGGGATCCTTCATGCGCTCGACCGCGATTTCGTAATCGGCCCGCAGCTCGAGGTAGGCCTCGAGGGCCTCCCGGAGGATGGCCCCCTTCGGGCGCTTGCGGGCCCTGGCGACCTCCTCCAGCTGCTGGTACAGGTCATCGGGCAACCGGACGGCAGTGGTGGTCATGCGGTCCTCCTGATACTCAGTTTACATCGTTTGCATTCGGCGTCCAGGGCCGTCACCGAAGACGCTACTGTATGCCGGAAGATGGGGATACCCTGTGGGTCTGAAGGGAGATGCCGATGAGAGTAAACGACGGGGTGCTTCAGGCGATGAGTGCCTACAGGGGGGCAGAGCGATTCGTGATCTTCATCGTGCACCAGGAAACCGATCGAGCCCTCGTATGGGATGGAACGCCAGCCGGGACCTTACTCCCCCCACGGACGTCCCTTCGCGACTTGGATGACTGGCACTGGACCCTGTGGGACCGCAGCAGCCGGTCTTGCCTCGACGAAGATTCCGGGGCCGGAGGAGCGGCTCGGATCCGCGCCCGGCTCTGGGAACTCAAAACCAAGATGGCCGTGCCCGAATGAGGGTCCCGCAAGGCCTTCTCCTCTTTCGAGAGTGGGAGCCTTAACAAGCGAGTGGTAGAGGGGGAATTCCGTTCTCTGCGGGTTCCTGAGCGTACGTAAAGCTCCGTTGAGTGTGGGGGCCCCATCTTCCATGTGGCCGTCCGGTGTACGAAGAGCACCGGAGGCTTCCAGGGAAGGGAGAGGTCGCGCCGTTGGATTAGCTCTGAAGCTAGCTTTATATTCAGAACGAGGAGGAGGCGTGCCGGAGGAGAAGAGGCGGCGGTTCATCCTGTTCCGTGTCGTGTACGAGCTCGCCGCCGAGGATCCGCTGCCGGCGCGCCAGACCGAAGGACGGTTTCACGCAGGCGAGGACCTGAAGTCTCACACGTACTACCTGGCGGAGGAGGAAGACACCTGTTGGGCCGAGGTGAACGCTCACAAGGACCGGCCGGTGGACCCTCATCTCTATAGGGTGTTCCGGGTGGAAGCGGCTCTCTCCCGCGTGGTGGATCTGACAGAGCCCGCGGTACGAAAGCGCTACAGGATGACCCGCGGAGAGCTCGAGGATGTTCTTCACCGGGAGCCTTGCCAGGCGCTTGGAAAGCTTCTCCGGGAGCAAGGAGTGCAAGCCATACGCACCTATTCTGCCGCCCGCAAGGGTGCCGTCAACGTGGTGCTCTTCGCCGAGAATCTGGATGCATCGTGCGAACTACGGTGCCAGGAGAACCAGGAGGCGAAATGATGGGGCTCCCAGCCATGCTTGCCCGGCCCGCGCCGGCCGGCTTGGACCAGACTCCTCATCCGCGTGAGGGCCAAGGGCCGGATGGAGTGGCGCGGCTCCTGCCCTGTCTTTCTAACGCCTGGAGGACACGATGACGCACGTACGGGCCGAATCCAGCACGCTCCGCAATCACCGCGGCGATCTCGCGATTCTCTTGAAACAACTGAGGCAGCGCGAGAGGCTGACCCAAGAGGACCTGGCGCAGATCATGCGGGAAAGGGCCATGACGATCTCCCGGTGGGAGCGGCAATCCGCGACGCCCCGCCGGGAGGCTGCCGCCAAAGTGCGGCGGTTGGGGGAGCTGGAGCGTGAGGCCCGGGGGGTGCTGGCACCTGCCGAGTTCAAGGAGTTCCTGTGCGCTCCCCACCGGCTTCTGATGGGCCTGGCCCCCATGGACCTGCTCGACAACGACCGGACGTTTCAGCGTGTCCTGGACCTTGTGCGCGGCATGCAGGCCAGCGACGCCGTGTGAGGGAAGGTTCAGCCGGGGTAAAGGGGCCCTCTCTCACAGGGGTGCGTTTCTTGGGTAGCCGGCGATGGATCCCACCGCCCCTTCCCGCTTCGTTGATCCTGGCGCCTCCTGGGATGGCGTCTGCCGGCCGAAGCGGTCCGGAGGCCTCAAGAGAGGAGACGGGCTGTCCCTGGAGCGGAGGAACGGCTCTTTTCCTTTCGAGAAGTGGCATTCTCATAAGGAATACAGGGGGGGAACCTACCCCCTCAAGGTGGGCACAAAACTAGCTGGCCAGTGCGCCTTGGCCGACTAAGGCGGACCTGTTGCCGGTGAAAGTCAGTGTTCGGTCTGCCTGACTAGCTGGTATGCCACCTTTGCCTGGCACTCAGCGCAGGGGGGGAACGTCTTCCCCTTCACCATGGTGATTTCCTTGGGATGCTGAATGTGGTTGATCACCCTATAGACACCTGAAGTTTGGCACGTCTCACCCGTGGTCGGCATTTGGCACCTCCGCAACGAAATATCTCAAGCACCGCCCTTTGGAGTGAAAGGCTGGCTCGTCCATCCGCAGTGGGTCAGCTATACCTCGCCTTTTCCGCCGCAGTTGGGACAGCGAACCTCCCCGCTTCCGTCGCAGCGCGTGCATTCATCCGAAGTTCCAAGTACGGCCTCTGCGACCTCCGAAATGATAGGAATGCCTACATGTCCGGACCCTTTGCAGGTGGGGCACTTGATGGTGCCGTCTCCGTCGCACCTCGGACAGGTATCTTTAGCCATATCAACCTCCCCATGTGGGCAAGTAGACCTCCGAACTCGTCCGGTTCCCGTTGGAATCGTAGCCGTAATGGCTGGTGGCGCTCCCGTTCACCGTCACGTCCGTCAGCCTTCCGTCCGGGTCGTAGCTGTAACCGTAGGTCGTCACCCGCTCCTCCTCTTGAACTTGCGCTTGTAATCAATAGCATACAAAACGATCACAAGAGCGAGAGCAAGTTCTATAAGAAAAGCCAGGCTCCATGAGTAGATCCGCGGTTTGCCTGTCAGAAAGGGTTTGTCGAGGATCATCTGCAAACCCAATCCCAGTGAGTCCACGAGGGCGAACAAGGAAAGCCAGTCTGCGAAGTGTGCCCGACGGACTCTTCGGCTCCTTCTTAGCAGAACTGAGGCTCCGATCAAGACCGAAACAATAACCACGCCAATTCCTGCACTCTTTAGGTCACCGCCTGTGTAAGTGCCCGAGAGACTTTGAGAGAAGTTCACTATCATGGCAGCTCCTCAGATCCTGGTGGCCACATCCCCAGCGTTCTTGGATCAAGAATACCAGGAACCGTGAACTCCACATGGTTGTCGTTTGGAACATGCGCAGGCATTAGCTCTGGGAACGGAGTCTCTGAAGGCGGTACATTGTGAAAAGGCGGCCCAATTGACTGCGTCGGCGGAACCTGGCAGGTTTCAGAAGGCCTCTTGTGGCACGTTATGCAGTATTCTTGCTTTTGGTGTTCGTGCAGCGCTTCAACAAACGGCAGGATCATTGGTACACCCAGCGCAGCAAGCATGAAGCTCACGGCAACGATTTCTTCCCACCCTTGCGTGCCAGTGAAATCAGTCCGATTTACTGGGTCGCAGATTGGGTATTCGTACAGGTTGGAGAGGTGTCCATAAAATTGAATCGGATCCTTGCTCGCCCACCTTCCCGCCTGGGGATCGTAATCCCTCGCCCCAAACCTCACGAGCCCGGTCTGGCTGTCGTAGAGCCCTCCCGCAAACCCGAATGGCTGGAAGCCGGGGTTGGTGTCCAGAAGGACATTGCCGAAGGCGTCGTAGTCGAGGCGCTCGGCGATATTCCCCGTGGCCTGGTCGATGATGAACCTCGGGCTGCCGAGCTGGTCGGTGATGATCCGGTAGGTCACCCCGCCCTTCACCATGGCGTCCGGTACGTTCACATGGGTAGCATAGACGAAGGTCGAGACCACGTTCCCGCTGCCGTCGAGCTCGGCGACTGGCCTTAGCTGGCCGTCGTAGAGCCAGGCCTGCGTGAGCGTCCCGTTCACCTCCTTCCCCACCCGCCGGTTCCGGCCGTCGATGAGGTAACTGATCGCCGTTCCGTCGGGTAACGTGACGCCTCTCAGGTTTCCGAGCACATCGTACTGGTATGTCGTCACCTGCCCGGTGCTGGTGTCCGTCTTGCTCGTCAGCTCCCCGTTGGCCGTGTAGGTGTAGCTGAAGCTCCCGTACGTGAGCATCCGGTCTTGGTTGTCGTAGGTGCCGGAGATCGTCGTCCCATCGGGCCCGGTATAGCTCGTCCGGTTCCCGTTGGAATCGTACCCGTAATGGCCGTACGCGCTCCCGTTCACCGTCACGTCCGTCAGCCTTCCATCCTGGTCGTAACTGTAGCCGTAGGTCGTGGCCGTCCCGTTGATGGTTTCCACCTTCTGGATGATACGCCCCGCGGCGTCGCGGGTGTACTGGGCCTGGAAACTGAGCCCCGCCGGGTAGGCCGCGGAGTCGGTGGCCAGCTCCCCGTAGCTCGTGTACGTCCGGCTGTCGGTGACGCCCCCCAGCGTGGAACCCGTGAGCAGCCCCGTCTGCGGGTCGCGGGTCAGGGTAAGGCCTCCCGCCCCCGTGAGCAGCCCGTCGGCGTCGTAGGTGTAGGCCGTGGTGGTCTGGCCATCAACGCTGAGCCCCGCTGGCCTGTGCGCACACTTCAAGGTATTGGGCGCCCAGGAGACACCTCGATCTGCCCTCGCACTTGTTCGACCAATCTAGCCGGAGCCCGCGTTACGATGTAGAGTTTTGGGCATCGTCCGTTCTTCAAGGTTACCTGGATGAAGACGCCTGGAAAGTATAGCCTAACACCCCACATGCGATAGTTTGGCTTCTCCTGGAGGAGTTGCAGCAGCGATCTTCGTACAATTCCTATGCCGGTGATGTCGGAAAGTCTGACGCTCGCCACTTCGATGCCGCACAGACACCATTGGATGGCCCCATCTTGGACACGCAGATGGAATGCAAAATACGGCACGACATAGCCTAGGATTACACCCGAGGCTACTATCGCTAGGCCTAGGCACGATGTCCGCAGCCAATCAAGAAGGATGTCCAGCACCAACCTCCTTTCCCGCGCTAATAGGAACTCAGTGCCCAGGTGTTTGTCGAATAGCCGGCAGCGCTCGCGCCTGCTCCCTCTCCAAATCCGGGCGGACCAAAGGATAAGACCCAGGTTCCATCGTCAGATACGTCCAGAGATAGGCCAAGACGGGCGCCAAAGGGAAAGGGGCTTCCTATGGATAACCCAAAGTGCATGAATGGTCCGATCATCTTGTGACAGCCGCGATCAATGCCGTTGGCATTCGTAATGAATGCTGATAGGCCAGCACCGCCATACCCTCCAGTGGAGCGTGGGAAGAACGGACTTTCTGGATATCCCGCTTCTCCCCATCCAAACATGGATGCAAATCCTCCCCAACTTGCAAAGGACCCGGCGCTTGGATCACCAAACAATCCGTCGAAGAAGAGGCCCCCGCCGATCTCTCCAGTCTGTCCAGCAGAAGCGACCCCAGCACCCACTTCAGTGGACTCTGTCCCCATCACTCCGAAGCCCCAAAAACCAAGTGGATCCTGAATTGTTTGAGGAGATCCCAGTGAATAGGCAAAGAGGTTACTGCCACCGAAGAACCGCACAGGGTCCTTGCACGTCCACCTTCCCGCCTGGGGATCGTAATCCCTGGCCCCAAACCTCACGAGCCCGGT
>JAKBES010000264.1 GCA_021833665.1 Acidobacteriota bacterium | reverse complement strand
CCTTGGAAGTTGGCCCCGCTGGCCGGCGGAGGCGGCACGGGTCTTGCTAGGTCATGAGTGCGAGAAGTCTAGGAAGCAATCACGGGATGGAATTGTTTTGTGATCTTGGTTGGAGGAGAAGCGGCCATGAAGAGCCTGAACGGGAGCATGAAACACGCTCTGGGGCCGCACGCGGAGGCCATGCCAGAAGGGTCCCGGCACGGCACGGAGACCATGGTCAAGATCATCCTCGCCGCCAGCCTCGCCCTGTTGGCCATGCTCCTCGCGGGCGGCCATCGGGCTTCGCTCTCGTTCCGCGACCTGCCCGTTTTGGCCCTTCCCGGAGAGTCTCCCGCCATGGCATCTGAAGGGCGGACCGAGGTTGGCGTGCTGAGTTCAAACCCGGAAGCGCCCAGGCCCACCGTCCAGCCGCCCGCCCTGGGCACCCCAGCCCTTCTGTCCAAAGCGGTTGAGGCCGCGCCGGAGCACCTGGATACGTTGTGGGCCAAGCCACGCCGGTGGAAACCCGAGACTCCTCCTGCCCGGTCCGCCGCCGCCCGTCCTTAGCAGGCGGCACGCCGAAACGAAAAAGGCGGCCCGAAGGCCGCCTTTCGACAAACCACGAACAACGCATGCTACTGGAAGATCACCGTTCTGGCCGTTTGGGCGCTCACCGTGCCCTGCAGCGCCCTGAACGAGGGGTAGTCCTTGGCGGCGATGACCGGTTTGGGGATGGATGCCTCAAAGGACAAGGTGACGGCTCCATCGGCGGCGCTCCACGCCTGCGTGAGCGATCCCGCGGCCCCATGCTCCGCAATGGCCTTGGGCAGATATGCGGGCTTTAGGCCCTCCGCCAGAGTGAGCTTCAGGTCAATCCTCTCGCTGCCTCCGTGGCTCAGAACCAGGGGCAGCTCGCGAACTTCCAGGAACTCCCCGTGGACGCCCTTGAGGACGGAGCCGTCCGGAAGGCCGGTCTTGAGAGATTTCACGGTTCCCTTCTCGGGGGCGGGAGCCTTGAAGCTCACGTTGAACACGGCGCGGGCCGGGTCCATCCGAACCACGCTGAAGTCTGAAAGAGCGGCGCCTGGCAGGACCGATTCCACCAGGCCTCCCAGGAAGGCCTTCTGTGCCTCTTTGGACCCTTGAACATTGAAGAAGGGGCTGTAGCCGCCCGAGAGGGACACGGTGCCCTTCCCTTCCAGGGAGAGGTCCTGCGCGACCTTGGCGTCGAGCGTGACGGACGAGGCGTCGGGAGCATCCAGGGGCACCATGGTGTGAATCTCCCCCGAACCCATCACGAGCGGAAGGCCCTTATAGCCCTGAAAGTCGCGCTGGGAGCGTTCGCTCAGGGGAGCATCAGGGTCCATCCAGAGGACGCTTTTGCCCACCTGGGCACGGACGAGGGCCCCGGTCATTTGTCCCAGGCAGGGAACGTCCGTGGGGTCCTCCATGCCTTCTGGAACCATGCGCACGGCCGCGATGGCCGCATCAATCCCCGCCTTCTTCAGCATGGCGCAGAGGAGGACGGCCTTGTCCAGACCGTGCCCGTAGCCGCTGTCATACACCTCGGCGGCGGACCGGGGCACGAAGTCGAAGTCGGCCAGGGGCCAGGCCACCGTATTGATGAATTCGGCCACGTAGTTCTGGAGCTTCACGGCCTTCTCGAATGGGTCCTGGATCCCCGCCAGCAGGTCGCCGGCCTTTTTATCGAGAGCCGGAGAGGATGTCTCAATGGCCTTCTGGACTAGGCCGCCTACGATAGCCGCCTGATGGCCCCAGCCGGGAGCCGTGGTGAAAATCAGGGTGGGAAGAAAGGACCACTCGGCGCGGGCCGTTCCCATGACATTGACGGCCGGTACGTCGCGCAACGTCCACGTCGTGGTGGCCTGTCCGTTGGCCGTCCTGGCCTCCGGTTTGGCCTCGGCGTTCAGCAGCTTCCCATGCAGGTCCATGCCTTCGGGAACGGTGACGGAGACCTCCTGAACCAGGGCAGGATCTCTCTCGCGAAGGATCTCCACCCCCTCCAGGAAGCGCCGCCAGGGCTTTTTATCCGTGATGGTGTACTCCAGTTCCACCACGGCGTTCACGTCCAGGCCCACCTTCGTGACGACCATCTGGCGCCACGGCGTGTAGGCCGGGGCTTTCTCCAGGGCGAAGGGGGTCATCTCATTAAAGCTGTTCGCCTTGGCGTCCACCACCCGGCCGTCGGGCGTGTAGGTTCGGCAGCGGGCGATGGCCAGGTCCTGGTTCTCCTTGTTGAAGGCGATCTTGGGGTCGCCCATCTCGTCCATGCCCTGGTAGGTCAGGACTTTCTCCACGCGTTTGACGGACTCGACGACGCGCCCATCGGACAGAAGGGTGAAGGCGCGCGACTGGGAAAGGACCAGCACGTCCGCTGCGGGGTACTCCTTTACCGTAGGCGTCCCAGCATATTGAGGCGGCAGGCCCGCGGCCATGGACAGCGTGGCGAGCGAGCCGAAGACAAGGGCCATCAGGCCTCGGGGTGAGATGGTGATCATGGCTGTTCTCCTGCTCCCTGCTTCCGGTTCCCCGCTTCTCTCTCCACGACCGCCAGGGCATCTCCGTAGGCTTTCATGGCATCCACGGCGTCCTTGAGGTTGGCGTACTGGGCGGCGGGGATGATCTTCTCTTTGACGGCGAGACGCTCCTTCAGAACCAGCGCATCGCCCCTCGCGGACAGCGCCGCCGACCAATCGGCCGCGGGCCCTTCCACACTCTTTGCCTTGGGCGCCTCCTTGAGCCGGAAGCCCTTGGGCAGATGCGTGGTCTCCTCGAAGGTGAACTCCCTGGGCGCCCTGAGGAAGATGTCGTAGGTGCGCCCCTTGCCCGCCACCGCGCCGATGAAGTCCGTGAGGCGGCGGTTGGAGAGGATATTCCTCGCCGCCGGCGGGGTCAGGAGCATGGTGTTTCCGTAGACCATGGCGTAGCAGGGAACGCGGTACGCGAGGGTAATCTTGAAGGGCAGGTTCACATTCACCGGGTCCGTGGTTTGGTAGGACGTCAGCTCCGCGCGAGGAGAGATGGCCGAGAGCCACTGCTCAAAGGTCCCGCGGACCATATCGGCGGGCGAATTCACCACCGTCCACCGCAGGTTCGTCTCACTGTAGGCGCCGCCCGTGATCACCATGGTGCCCGTCAGATCCCCGGTGTCGGAAATCACCGCATCGGAGGCCAAGTGCACGAAGTTTTCGGAGGCGGGAACCGGGGGCGTCTCCATGAGCTGCTCGCCCCTGGGGCTTCCGATGACGTAGTTCTGGGGCTTCTCGGCGCTGGACCACACTTCGGAGCTGAAGGGGCACCACGTGGGATCGTAGAGTTTGTACTGGTTCGGGGCGATCTCCGTGGCCACGACGCAATGGTTGAACTGGTCCGCCGGGAGGTCTTCCACCCGCGCTCCGGCCATGGTCATGGCGGGGTAGGTGTGCGTGAAGCCCGCCGCGCGGAACATGGTGATGAGCATGCCCGCGATGTCCTTGCAGACGCCCGCGCGGTCGTTGAAGTCCATGATGCCGGGGTGGAGCGTGTAGCCCTCACCTTTGCCCATGCTGATGCCGCTGTAGCGTATCTGGCGCGCCACCCAGGCCAGAAGGGCCTTGCGCTTCTCGTCGTCCGTCTTGAGGCCCCTCGTGATCTCGTCGGCCTTGGCCTTGATGGCGTCGTTGAAGGCGAAGGTGTTCACGTCCTCGTTCACGTGGTAGAACCAACGGGACTTCTCGGGCCAGTCCTTGACCGTGGCCAGGACCAGCTTGGTCACGGCGTCCGAATCCTCCACCATCCTGGGCTCCCGCTTGATGGCGGGGACGTTGTCCTTCCACCACGTGTACGTGAGTGTCTTGTCGTCGAAGGCGGTGCGGGAGGCCAGCTCACCATTGAAGACTTCGGCCTGGATGGGCTTGTCCTTGGGAAGGACGATGGTGTAGGTCTTTTTCACCATGGGCAGATCGCCCTGGAAGAGGACCACGTCGTAATAGTGCCCCCGCATGGGAGGAATGTATTTGTCGTTGTCCGAGGCGGCCCCCGCCGCGGCCGCGGCCCCGTCGCCGCCGGCCAGGTAGGCGATGACGAAGCCCTTGGAGTAGGTCTTGATCTCCACCGCGTCGCCGGGCTGGAGTTTGGGCACCGAGACGACCTTCATGCGCGGGCCCCAGTAGATCATCTCCTGAGGCTGGGGAAGGTCAAAGACGCGTTCGGGAGGAACCTGCTCCACCGCGCCACCCGTACGGTAGACCGTGACCCCCTTCACTTCCGCGTAAGAAGAGGCGGGATCGTAGTCGAACCGCATGGTCGCGAACTGGGCCGCGCCAGCCTCCGTCAGGACCTTCACGAGCTGCGTCTTGTTCACGTGGCTCAGGCCCGACTCCTCCACGTCCACGTGAACGTCCTCATTGACGACCACGGCGTCGGCGCCGGGATACGCCTCGGCGGTCACCGCCTTGAGCGCCTCTGGTGCTTTCAGCGCCCCTTGCGCCCAAAGAGCGTTCGTGGCCCACGCCGCGAGCAAGAGCCCCAGCGCGACGATTTTCGACCCTTGTCTCATGATCCCTCCCTGTGGGTGTGGTACGACGCGATTAAGTGAGGCGCGAGACGCGATTAAGCGAGACGCGAGACGCGAGACGCGAGACGCGATTAAGCTAGACGCAATCCACGCGGCGGCACGTCCTCAGTCCTCACTCCCCGCTCCTCGCTTTTACTTCTCACTTTTCACTTTTCACATCTCACTTCTCACTTTTCACTTCTCCACCACCCCCGCGTTGGGCAGCAGGACGGGGATGCCGTCCTCGATGGGGAAGACCCGCTTGCACCCCGTGCACACGAGCTGTTCCTTGCCGTCCTTCTCCCGGTACACGAAGGGCTCCCGGCATACGGGGCAGGCCAGGATGTCCAGGAACTCCTTGTCAATGGGCATGGTGCTCCTCCAGGGGGCATTGTAGAGCAAAGCTATCGGTCGCGGAAGGAGGAAGGGGAGTTGAGTTGAGAGTTGAGAGTTGAGAGTTGTGGGCCGGAATGCCGAGATGCCGAGATGCCGGGATGCCGGGATGCCGAGATGCCGGGATGCCGAGATGCCGGGATGCCGAGATGCCGAGATGGGGAGATGCCGGAATGCAGGGATGCCGGGATGAGGAAATACCCCCGCCCGCGGCAGCCTCTTTCCCAAAATCCCAAAATCCCAAATCCCCACCCCCTCCCCGCCTTCCCCTCGCCCCTCAAGTGTTTTATACTGATTGCTTTTAGGGAGGTCCAT
>JAKBES010000263.1 GCA_021833665.1 Acidobacteriota bacterium | reverse complement strand
CGGCTATGAGGTCTGCGGCTGGTTCACCAGCGGCGAGGAAGCGCTGGCTCAGGGCCCAGGCCTGGCTCCGGACCTCGTCCTGATGGACATCCACCTCAAGGGGAAGATGGACGGGATCGAAGCCGCGGAGCGGTTGCGGACCTCGCATGGCATCCCCATCGTGTTCCTCACCGCCCATGCGGACGAGAGCACCATCGAGAGGGCCAAGATCGCGAGCCCCCTTGGATACATCCTCAAGCCCTTCGACGAGAGCGACCTTCACGTCAGCATTGAGATGGCCTTTTACAAGCACGGCGTCGACCGCCTTCTGCAGGAGCGCGAGCAATGGCTCTCCACCACGTTGAAAAGCATCGCCGACGCGGTCATCGCCACGGACGCCTCTGGTCGCGTGACGTACCTGAACCCCGTCGCTGAAAGGCTTACGGGGTGGGAATGCCAGGAGGCCATCGGGTCGAGGCTCACGAACGTGTTCAGCCTGTCTGGCGAGGAGATCCCAGGGAGCTCCGGGGACCCGGTGGCCCAAGTCCTTCGCGACGGTGCCCCGGCCGAACTTGCCCGCCATGGACTGCTGGTGTGCAAAGACGGCGCGGCGGCCCACGTGGAGGGCATTGCGGCTCCACTTCGAGACGGTGAGCGCGACGCGACGGGTGCCGTTCTCGTCTTCCGGGATGTGTCCGAGCGGCGCAAGGCCGAGGCCCTCCTCACCTCGGTCATGGAGGATCTGAAGCGGGCCAATTCGGACCTGGCCGACCAGAAAGGCTTCCTCACCGCCCTGTTCGACGCCAGTCCCTCGGCGGTCATGGTCGTCGACGGCCAGCGGAACGTGCAGATGATCAACCAGACCCTTCAACGGGCATTTAGCGTCTCGGAGCGCACCAAAGGGCAACAGTTCCCGGGGGACTTTCTGCGCTGCCCCGAAGCTCTGGGCTCCCCCGGCGCGTGCGGTTCCATGGAGGTGTGCCAGGCCTGCAAGCTTCGCATGCTCGTGGCGGACGCGCTGGCGGGCAAGGATTCGAGCAGGCAGCGCGCCGAGTTCGTCACCATGGACAAGGGAAGGGCCAAGCGCCTCGTTCTCCTGGCCAGCGCCGTGCCCCTGGACTTCAAGGGTTCCAGGCTCGCCATTCTTATCCTGGAGGACGTGACGGAGCTCGCCAGCTTGAGGAAGATCCTGAAGCCGGACCAGTCCTTCGCGGGCATTGTGGGAAGAGACCCCAAAATGGCCGAGATCTACGAGACCATCCGGGAGCTGGCGGAGGTCACGGCGCCCGTGCTCATCCTCGGGGAAAGCGGGACGGGCAAGGAACTCGTGGCTCAGGCCATCCACAGCCAGGGGCCCCGCGCCGCCAAGAGCTTCGTCGCGGTGAACTGCGGCGCGCTGCCCGACGGCCTCATCGAGAGCGAACTCTTCGGCCACGAGAAGGGCTCCTTCACGGGAGCCATCAGGGATAAGAAGGGGCGATTCGAGTTGGCCAGAGGCGGCACGATCTTCCTGGACGAAGTGGGAGATCTGAGCCCCGCCATGCAAGTGAAGCTCTTGAGGGTCCTCGAGGCGAAAGCGTTCGAGCGGGTGGGCGGGGAACAGACCATCAAGGTGGATGCGCGGGTCATCTCCGCCACAAACAAGGACCTCGAGGCGGCGGTGAAGGCGGGCACGTTTCGCGAAGACCTCTTCTACAGGCTGTCGGTCGTGCCCATCCACATTCCGCCGCTCAGGGACCGGATTCACGACGTTCCCCTCTTAGCCGAGTTCATCCTCGAGCGGTCCGCCGCCCTTTCAGGCAGGCCCCTGGGCACTCTGGCCCCCGAGGCGCTGGCGGCGCTGATGGAATGGCACTGGCCTGGGAACGTCCGGGAGTTGCAGAACGCCATCGAGTTCGCCCTCATCAAGGCCAAAGGCCAGATGATCCTGCCCGAGCACTTGCCCCTGGCCCACCGGACCGCGAGCATCCACCCGCGGCCCGTGACGCGCAAGCGGAAGAAGCTCGACGGCGCGGCCGTACGCGCGGCCCTGGCCGGCGCCGGGGGCGACAAAGCCGAAGCGGCCCGGGCCCTTGGAATTTCCAGGGCCACCATGTACAGACTGGTCCGAAAGCTGCCGGGCGAAGCCGCGGACCCGTAAGAGCCTGGGCGAGCGGACCACTACGACGGCGCACCGGACCCCTGGCGGGGAGTGATCTCATGGCGTCCGACACCTTCCGCTTCTCGCTCGCGGATTCAGTGGCCTTTCTGAACCCAGAGCACTGGGATCGCGTCACGTGCCGCTCGGGACTGTTCATGTCCCGGCCTTTTCTCGGCCTCCTTGAACAGCATCTGCCCGGCAACTTGTCCACCCATTACGCCCTCGTCTATGACGGCGGACGGCCCGTGGCCGCGGTGGTCGCCCAAAGCCTCGAGATCAGAGTGGCGGACCTCTCTTCGGGAAACCTCCCCAAGGTGGCACCCGGGTTCTGGCGTTCCCTGGGAGAGGCATCCCAGCGAACCATCAGCCGCGTCACTAAGCACGTCGTGCTCCTCGACGACCTCCTGCCGTGGCCCTTCCGCGAGGAAGCGGCTCCCGAGGCCGGCGCGGGCGAGCTGTGGCCCGGCGTGGCCGCGGACCTCTGGCACCGCTTCGGACGCCTGCTGAAAACCGCCGAGCGCGCCGCGGAGATCCCCGTGGCGTGGGTCCACCTGCGCTTCCTGGTATGCGGCAACCTTCTCTCCACGGGCCCGCACGGCGCCGCCTTCGCGGAAGGCGAAGACCCCGCCAAGCTCTGGCCCGCGGTGGTGGAGGCGCTGGTCCGCATCCGGAGGTCCAGCACCCTCTTCGGCGAATCGGACATGGTGATGATCAAGGACCTGACGGATGAGCAGGCCGAGGCGGGGCTCGCTCTTCGCCGCTCCAAGTTCCGCCGCTTCGAGACGGAACCCAACATGGTCCTCGACCTGAAGCCGTCCTGGACCAGCTTCGACGATTGTCTGCGCGACATGAAATCGGACTACCGGAGCAGGATCAAGAAGACCCGGCAGAATCTGGAGGACGCGGGCATCGTGCTGGAGCGTCTGAGGCCCGAAGACGTGGAGACCTGCGCCTCGGAGATTTACGCCCTCTACCATCAGGTTCACGACCAGCAGAAGATGCGCCTGGCCACCATCGGAGAGGCCTGGATCCCCGCCCTGGCGAGGCAGTACCAGGACGATTTCCGCACCGTGGTGGCACGCCCCAAGGAGGGCTGCAAGATCCTCGGCTTCGTCACACTCCTCCGGGACGGGGACGGCGCCTACGGTTACTACATCGGCTTCGACAAGACCACCGCGGCCCGAGGCGTTCCCCTCTATGTATGTCTCATCTACGCCGGCGTGGCGGAGGCCATCGGCATGCGGGCTTCGCGCATCGTCCTGGGCCGCACCGCCCTGGGGCCCAAGGCCCAGATCGGCGCCAAGCCTCTGCCCATGTGCGGCTACCTTCGCCACCGCAGCGCGGCCCTCAACCTCGCCATCCCCACCATCCTCGCCGTTCTTCCAGCCTCCGACCAGCCCCCCGACCGCCACCCCTTCAAGCATTAGACTGAGATAGCGCTTAGCACCATGGCCCGTGTTGCAACCTCCTTCCTGGGCCGCCAGAGGTGTAGAGCCGGGAGCATCCACCGATCCAGTGGTTTCCCTCCGCTTGGCGCGCGCAATTCACAGGGCGGGGTTTTATAATGTATGAGGAGGAGCCCGAACGGCATCTTGTGCGCGGTTGGACGCGGTGTATCACGGCCGCCGATCCGGTGACGGAAAGGGAGGAGAGGCCATGCCCAAACTCGAACGTATCCTCTGTCCCGTGGACTTCTCGGAGTTTTCCGTGTGCGCATGCCGCCACGCCACGTCCCTCGCCCAACACTACGGGGCGACGCTGTACGTCCAGCACGTGGTCGAGCTTTGGCGGCATCCCGCGGCCTGCTTCGCCACCCCGGAAAGCTACGAAGAATTCCGCGGGTCCCTCGACGATGAGGGACGGCGGAAGCTTCTGGAGTTCCTGAAGCGATGGAGCCCCGAAGGTTTTGAGCCCCAACACGTGGTGTGGGAAGGGAAGGCGCCCGATTCCATTCTCACCTACGCGGAAACCGAGCGCATGGATCTGATCGTCATGGGCACGCACGGACGCCGCGGATTCGACCGCCTCATGGTGGGCTCGGTGACGGAGCGGGTCATTCGCAACGCCTTGTGCCCGGTGTTGGTGGTCCGCGGGCCCTCCCACGGATTGCAGGCCTCGGGCAAAGAGTGGAGCCCCATAGAGCTGCGCCGAATCCTCTGCTGCACCGATTTTTCCGCCAATTCCAGGGCCGTTTTGGAGTACGCCGCCTATCTGGCCGCCCAGTATGGCTCCGAGCTCATCATGGCGCACGTGGTCGAAAGCACGCCCGGCGCGGCCACATTCGACGAAGCCGTGGCGAAGGCAAAGGAGCGCCTCACCGCGCTGATCCCCGCGCCAGGGAGCGAGACGGGAAGGCACACGGCGATGGTCCGCGTGGGCAAGCCCTACGAGCAGATCATCGCGCTTTGCGCGGAAACGCAATGCAATTTGGCGATTATGGCCGTGCGCGGCGGCAACGCCATGAATCTCTCGATCTTCGGCTCCACGACCCATCGCGTCATTCAGTTGGGACCCTGCCCCGTTCTGGTCGTGCGCGGGTAAAGCGAGCCGGCACCCGCTGCACCGGCGATCACTGCGCAGCGAAACGCGAGACGCGATTGAGCGAGACGCGAGACGCAATTAGGCGGGACGCTAGACGCGAAACGCTAAACGCGGAGTCCGCCGATCAAGAGCACGCCAACCGAAAAAGAACGAAGGGCGGCGCAAAAGGATGCTGGCCACCCTCTACACGACGCGCCGTGGAACATGAGTTCACGGTGTGGGTCCTGAACCGCAAAATAAACTGGTCCTCAGTACACACTTTTCTCTCCTCCATGCATAAGATGAATCCTGGCTTGCATTCTGGCAGGATACCCGCCTACACTGCATGGGTGGCCGCGCACGGGAGCGGCCGCTTCGAACACATGGATGGGTGAGCCGGGGGGGCGAAGGAGAACGCCGTGCGAAAGGGTGCGTTGTTCGCGGTCACCTTGGCGTGCGCTCTGGGCCCGTGCCTACCCGCCGCCGCCATAGACACCACGAAGCTCATCGTCCAGTACGGCCATCACGTCTGGCGCGAGAAAGACGGCCTTCCCCAGAACTCCATTCAGGCCATGGTCCAGTCGGACCGCGGCTACATCTGGATGGGCACTCAGGAAG
>JAKBES010000262.1 GCA_021833665.1 Acidobacteriota bacterium | reverse complement strand
CGGGGTGAAGGCATGTCGCGTAACATGAGGAGCCGAACCATGAAGGTAACTTGGAATCGAAGCTCTTGGGCACTTTCCCGGGCGGTCCCAGCGGAACCCGCCAGGGGGAATTTCCGGAAATCGTGGATGGTGGGTTCCGTGGGGCGCTGGGGCGCGGCCGCTCTCCTGTTCCTGGCCGTGATCTGGGCGCCGCAGGTTCTTGCGGCCGGCCCGGCGGCCCAGGAGCCTGGCGTCCTCAGAGCCACCCTGAACAACGGTCTGCGGGTCGTCATCGTGCAGAACAAACTGGCTCCCGTCGTGACCACCGAGGTCAACTACCTCGTGGGGTCCAACGAGGCGCCGGACGGCTTCCCTGGCATGGCCCACGCCCAGGAGCACATGATGTTCCGCGGCAGCCCTGCCCTCTCGGCGGACCAGCTCGCCGACATCACCGCCGCCATGGGGGGCGACTTCGACGCCGACACCCAGCAGACGGTGACGCAGTATTTCTTCACGGTCCCCGCCGAGGACCTGGATCTCGCCCTGCACATCGAGGCGGACCGCATGAGCGGGGTGCTGGACACGGAGGAGCTTTGGAAGGAAGAGCGCGGAGCCATCGAGCAGGAGGTGGCCCAGGACCTCTCCAACCCCCAGTACGTCTTCTACACCAAGCTGCTGGAGGCCATGTTCAAGGGAACGCCTTACGCCCACGACGCGCTGGGCACCCGGCCCTCCTTTGACAAGACCACGGGGACCATGCTGCACCAGTTCTACGACTCCTGGTACGCGCCCAACAACGCCGTCTTCGTGATCGTGGGCAACGTGAACCCCCAGGCCACGCTGAAGGAGGTGGAGAGGCTCTTCGGTTCCATCCCAGCCAAGAAGATCCCGGCCCGTCCGGAGGTCAAGCTGGAGCCCGTCCAACCCGAGACTCTGGACCTCACCACCGACCTGCCCTACGGGCTGGCCATCGTGAGC
Source organism: Acidobacteriota bacterium (assembly GCA_021833665.1). Taxonomy (GTDB): domain Bacteria; phylum Acidobacteriota; class UBA4820; order UBA4820; family DSQY01; genus JAKAJA01. Next base: position 4,334 of record JAKBES010000262.1, on the reverse strand, counting down.
TTCCGCATGCCCGGCTCGGACAGCCCCGACTACGCCGCGGGGCAGGTGCTGAGCGACGTGCTGAGCAGCCAGCGGTGGAACCTCTACGGACTCGTGCCGCAGGGCAAGGCCCTCTACGCCGGCTTCCAGTTGAGCGCCCTGCCCAAAGCGGGGCTCGGCTTTGCCGTCGCCGTCTTCCCCAAGGGCGCGGATGCGGCGGGCCTCGTGAAGGAGGTCAAGGGGATCCTGGCCGAAGCGGCGGAGAAGGGCCTTCCGGCGGATCTGGTGGAGGCGGCCAAGCGGCAGGAGCTGGCCGATTCAGAGCTGCAGAAGAACTCCGTCTCGGGCCTCGCCGAAGCCTGGTCCCAGGCCTTGGCCGTGGAGGGGCGCACCTCCCCCGATGATGACGTGCGGGCCATGGAGAAGGTGAGCGCGGCGGACGTGGACCGGGTGGCCAAGCAGATCCTGGACCAGGACCACGCCGTGGTGGCCATCCTCACTCCCCAGCCGTCGGGCAAGCCGCTCTCGCCCAAGGGATTCGGCGGGAAGGAGTCCTTCGCCCCGAAGAATCCCAAGGCCGTCACGCTTCCCGACTGGGCCGAGAAGGCCCTGGGCCGCCTGGCCGTGCCGGTCTCCGTGGTGAACCCGGTGGTCACGACCCTTCCTAACGGGTTGAAGCTCATCGTGCAGCCCGAGTCCATCAGCGACACCGTCACCGTCATGGGCCAGATCAAAAACCAGCCTGACCTGGAGACGCCCAAGGGCCAGGAGGGAGTGGACCAAGTCCTGGACCAGCTCTTCTCCTTCGGCACCACGAACCTGGACCGCCTCGCCTTCCAGAAGGCCCTGGACGACATCGGCGCCAAGGAGTCCGCGGGCACTCGTTTCTCGGTGGAGGCCCTGGCGGGCCACTTCGACCGCGCCGTTCAGCTCCTGGCCGACAACGAGCTGAATCCGGCCCTGCCCGCGCAGGCGTTCGCGATCATGCAGGCGCAGACCGCGCGCTCCGTGGCGGGCCTCCTGCAGAGCCCCTTCTACCTCGCCGGCCGGGCCCTCGATGCGGCCCTCTTCCCCAAAGATGACCCCAGCCTCAGGGAAGCCACACCCCAGACCGTCTCCTCGCTCACGCTGCAAGCGGTGAAGGCGTACTACGCCAAGGTCTTCCGGCCCGATCTCACGACCATCGTGGTCATGGGGAAGGTCACGCCAGAGGAGGCCAACGCCGCCGTGGGGAAATATTTCGGGGGATGGAAGGCGTCGGGGCCCAAGCCCGAAACGATCCTGCCCGCCGTTCCGCCCAACAAGCCTTCCTCAACGGTCGTGCCCGACAGCAGCCGCGTTCAGGACGAGGTGACCCTCGCCGAGACCCTGGGCCTCAACCGCTCCAATCCCGACTACTACGCCCTGGAACTGGGCAACCACGTGCTCGGAGGCGCCTTCTACGCCACGCGCCTCTACCGCGACCTGCGCGAGAAGGGAGGACTGGTCTACACGGTCTCCTCCACCTTCGACGTGGGACAGAAGCGCTCCGTCTACCAGGTGCGCTATGGCTGCGACCCGCCCAACGTATCCAAAGCCCAGACCATGGTCGTGCACGAGCTGGCGTCCATGTGCTCCGCGCCCGTCACGCCGGTGGAACTGCAGAAGGCGAAGGCGCTCGTGCTGCGCGAGATTCCGCTCTCAGAGTCGAGCGTGGGCAGTATCGCCCACGGGCTGATCTACCGTTCGAGCCATGATTTGCCCCTCGACGAACCCACCGTGGCGGCCCACAAGTACCTCGCCCTCACGGCACCGCAGATTCAGGCCGCCTACGCCAAATGGGTGCGCCCCGATGGCCTGGTTCGCGTGACTCAGGGGCCCGAGCCGAAGTAGCGGCGGCTGGGAGCCGGATTTGATGTTCCCGGGGAGGGGACGCGAGGATGACCGCGTCCCCTCCCCGAGGCGGTTGGAGGCCAAGCCGCACCGATGCGGCTTTCGGCTTGTTTTCTCACCTTTGCTTTTTCAGCCCCCGGCAGGTGCCTATAATGGCCTTGCGGCGGCTGGCTGGGCGGGGTATTCTCCGCAGGCTGCCGGATCGCCCGATCACGGGCACGCTTTTCCCTTTGTGAAAGGATTTCACCATGCACAGGCGCTTGATCGGAAGACGAGAATCAAAGCGGGCCGGCGGCCTGGGGTACGTCTGGCTCCTGGCTCTGGCCGTGGCCTGGACGGGGGCGGCGTGGACGGGCCCCGCGCGGGCCTCGGAGAACGCCCTCATCCGGTTTCCCGCGCTGCACGGGAGCGAGATCGTTTTCGAAAGCGGCGGGAACCTGTGGAAGGTGAGCCGCCAGGGGGGCGTGGCCCAGCGCCTGACGACGGACCGTGGCAACGACCTCATGCCGCGCTTCTCGCCGGACGGGAAGCTCATCGCCTTCACGGGCCAGTACGACGGCAATACGGACGTCTACGTCATGCCCGCCCAGGGTGGCACCCCCAAGCGCCTGACCTTCCACTCGGACGTGGTGGAGGACGCGCCCATGCGGTGGGGGCCCGACAACATGGTCGTGACCTGGACCCCGGACGGCAAGGGCATCGTCTTTCTCTCCCGGCGGGACACCTTCAACTCCTGGTTCGGACGGCTCTTCGTCGTGCCCGTGGAGGGCGGCCTGCCCGTGCGCCTGCCCGTGGATACAGCGGGTCTCGCCACCTACAGCCCCGACGGTTCCAAACTCGCCATGAACCGGATCTTCCGCAACTTCCGCACCTGGAAGCGCTACTACGGAGGCTTGGCTCAGGACGTGTGGATCTACGACCTCACCAGCCACGCCTGCGAGCGCGTGACGGACTGGAAGGGTACCGACACGTTCCCCATGTGGGCCGGCGACACCATCTACTTCGCCTCCGACCGCGGGCCCGAAGGGCGCCTGAATCTGTGGGCCTACGACCTCAAGGCCAAGACGTTCCGGCAGGTGACGCACTTCACCGGCTACGACATGGACTGGCCCAGCCTGGGCGATACGGGCATCGTATTTCAGGACGGCGGCGATCTCTACGTCATGGATTTGCCCTCCGAGCAGATCCACAAGCTTGACGTGACGGTACCGAGCGACGACGTGCGAACGCGCCCACGGTGGGTGGACGCCTCCAAGACCATCGTGTCCTTCGCCATCGCCCCCAACGGGAAGCGGGCCCTCTTCGGCGCCCGGGGCGAGGTGTTCACGGTGCCCGAGGAGCACGGCAACACGCGTGACCTGACGCAGACCTCCGGCGCCCGCGAGATGTATCCCGCGTGGTCGCCCGACGGCAAGTGGGTGGCCTACGTGACGGACCGCACGGGCGAGGCACAGATGGCCGTGCGCCCCGCCGACGGCTCGGGCAAGGAGGACCTCCTGACAGACCGGACCAAGGGCTATCTATACGGGCCTACATGGTCACCCGACGGGGGCAGGCTGGCGTATTCGGACAGCGATCACGTCCTCTGGGTCCTTGACGTGGCCGGCAAACGCTCGGTGAAAGTCGATCAGGACCGCCGGGAGGAGATGCACCATGTCTCCTGGTCTCCCGACGGCCTCTGGCTCGCTTATACCAAAGCGGGTTCACAGGACATGGGTTCGGACGACGACGCGTCCACCTACATGGGCCGGATCTTCCTCTACAACGTTAAAGAGGCCAAATCCTACGCCGTGAGCATGGGCCAGACCGACGACAGCGACCCCGTCTTCAGCCCCGGCGGAAAGTACCTGTACTTCATCTCGGCACGCCACGAAAACCCCGTGTTCAGCCAGACCGAGTTCAACGTGGCCACCCTCAAGATGGACGGCATCTACGTGGCCACCCTCCAGGCGGACGAAGCCTCTCCCTTCGCGCCCCGCTCCGACGAAGGCGCCGTGAAATCCGTCGAGGAACCTAAAACGGCCCCCTGGAAGCCGGGGGTGATTCCGGCCATCCGGATCGATCTGCAAGGACTGGCCCAGCGTGTGGTTCCCCTGCCCGTACCCGCGGGGAACATCCGGAACCTCAGGGCCGCCGGCGGCCGGATCTATTACATGACCGTCCCGCTGAAGAGCTTCGAAACGCCCCTCCCTGGTGAGGAGCCCGCGCTGCACGTCTTTGACATGGCCAAGCGCAAGGATGCCGTACTCGTCTCCCCCCTCAAGGACTACGCCCTCAGCGCCGACGGCTCCACCGTGCTGACCCAAGACAAGGAGGGCTACTCCACCGCCGCGGCCCTGCCGGCCGAGAACCGAAAGGCGGGCGACGAGGCCAAGGGCCACAAACTCGATCTGGCCCACATGAAGGCCCTCATCGACCCCGTGGCGGAATGGAAGGAGATGTTCGGCGAGGCCTGGCGCCTGGAGCGCGACTTTTTCTTCAGC
>JAKBES010000261.1 GCA_021833665.1 Acidobacteriota bacterium | reverse complement strand
CCCGGGGCAAAAGTACCAAGCCCCCCCTCTTTCGCCAAACCTGGGGCATTCTAGAAGGCCGTTTTAAGCAGGGAGTCCTTAGTAGGAGGCTTAACGTACTTTATATTCCGTTTTCTGAGGCGACCCCAACCACCAGAAATCACCTTGCTTCCTGGGGTCACCTCGCCAGAAAAGAAGGAGAAACACTGGGGCCCCCGACATCAGCCGTCGTTTTTCTGCAACGCCTTCCGTGCAATCATCACGTTCTCTAGTGCAAAAGGGTGCTGCTCTCCCGCAAGGAGGCAATCCGCAACTCCCAGCACCCCAGCAAGGGCGCCTTTCAGCTCTTCAATGCGAGCATTCGCACGTGCAAGGGTGGCCTCCTGGACTTCAGTTGGAGTGGTGTTGTTTTCGTTCTGCATCGGTCTCTCCTTTCGGCTGGTATCGCCGTCGGGATCAGTGTACGGGTAGCCGCCTATGAGAAAGTATAGAGAAATACCAAGGCCCCCGAGTTTCCTCGAGGGCCTTTCGGTAGCTCAACAACCATCCGTCTAGCCCCTAACCTAGCCTCTTCTCTTGAACACGGCAAGGCCCCCACGAAGCTTTCAGCTGCGCGTCCATACCGAAACAAGCCATGCCACTACGCAGGCATGCTCGGTCGGGTTACTTCTTCTTGTCCCCGTCGAGCTGTTCGCCTTTGAGGCCCTTATCGTAAGCTGCGGCTTCATCCGGGTCCTCCGGACGAGAGGCGACGCCCCCGGTGAACAAGTACCCTAGCGGGTGCTCGTTGATATATTCCGCCTCTTTTTGACCATTCTCGTATGCCTTCCGCTCATCGTCTGATATGTCCATGGACAGCACCTCCTTCCGGCCTGGAGTTCCGTTGGCCAAGAATATAATGCGCTTGAGATCCCATTTCTACACAACCTGGCCCCCGCCGAAGCGGGGGCCAGGTTGTAGGGCTCGGCCTCCCTTGATCCATTTCGCTCTACCAGTCCCCCGCACGTCCCTCTTGTTCGCTAGCCCTCCTCCGCGTCATATGCCCCACTTTTCCACAGCCCCCTGTGATTTGGGCGATTTTTCCACGCATAATTACATAGGGTGTGGGTGAAATGCCACGCATAATTAGCCAGGGTGTAGCCTTCAAAGGCTGTGCTGGTGTGTATTTGCTGGCTCCTCTTGTCTTTATACAGGTACGCTTTCACGTGGTCCGGCGGGGTTCCCGCGAGGTTGAATGTCTCTTTCGCCACCACCTGCGCGCCGGTCCTGAGATAGTACGTCACTCTGAATAACCTCTTCGGGCGAAGGCAGTCTAGCAACAGGCTAACATTAAAGACCACCTTCACCCGCCTGTTATTCTTTTCCCGGTTCAGGTTTATGGGACAGACGGGCTGGCTGGGCCTCAGTTCCTCGTAGTCTTTTCACGATCTCCTTGAAGCCACCTTTCTCGGCATAGGTTTCCGCGGTCCAGCCTCTTGCATCTGCCAGGGCTGTGTCAGCGCCCGCCTTCAATAGAAGATCTACACGGTCCAATTTCCCCCACATGGCAGCGCTCATGAGCGCTGTCATTCCCTTCTTGTCTCTGGCGTTAAGGTCGGCGCCATGATCAATCAAGATGCGCGCAACTGCTCCACTACCGGCCACCATGAGCGGCGACCACCCCAAGGCGTTCTGCTCATTGGGGTTAGCTCCATTTCTAAGCAGAAGACTAACGGCGTCTACGCTGGCGCGACGCGCTGCCCAAATCAGCGGCGTGTCTAAGATCGTACCGAAATGTGCATTGGGGTTCCCACCCGCCGAGAGCAGGCACTGCAGCATTTCAAGATTATTTAAGTCGGCCGCCGTCACCATGCTAGAGCCCCCGTCTGCTTTTGGATCGGCGCCCTTGGCCAATAAGAGCTTTACCAACGAAAGCTGGCTCCCTGAAACGGCATAACTCAACAGCGACAGGCCATCTTTCCCTAAATGGTTTACGTCAAAGCCTTCACTAAGCAGCCGGAGAATCTCTTTTGCGTCTCCGTGATAGGCGGCCATTTCCTCTGCGGATGGCAGTGTGCTGTTGTTTGAAGCCGCCTGCGCTTTCAGGCTGCATCCAAGCATTATCAGGCATACAAGACATCGAATTGCCAGGGCTGGTAGCGCGCACCAGCAGTTCACGTGCCTCTGTGCCATCTTGAGACCTCCTCAATGCCCGGTAAAGGGCCACAGAAATAAACTGCCTGGCGCGAGGGAAGAAGAAAAACCAGGCCGTGATGGAATGATCGCGTAGGGCTGTGCATTGTATACAGCGGCTGGAATATTAGAGTTGTTTTGGGGCTCAAGGGCTATCCACACGCCACCATATGGGTTGCCATTGATCGTGAAAATCGATTCCACTACCGTCGTGAAGTACCCGCCTTGAACCCCGGACGGGCTTGCAGCATCGCCCTCTGTACCCGCCACAAGATCACTCGAGAAGGCCTCACTTGGGACGTCAATTGAAGCGCGCATATACCCAATGACGGTGCTCGACCATATCATCTCCAGCGGGATTGTTTCAAACGGCCGCAGATACCTTGGAATCATCCAAGCCGGCATGGACTTTATGCTGCTGGGGTTTCCAGCGGGTATGACCCCAGGCATGTAGGAAATGGCACCGGCAGCTTGACTGTTGGAGATTTCTGCCGTCACGCGCCTATAATCCAGTTGATTCATGCTAAACGAATAGCTTTGCCCCGTGCCTGTGTCTAAGAAAAAGCCGCTTACGGTCGTATGATAATCAATCCAGGATTGAGTATTCCCAGCCCCGTTATTGTCTGCGCTCGACCACCACATTGCATTGTCGAAGCTGAACATCCCCGCTTGCAACGTGGTTGCCAGGCCGCCCCCTTCTTTCGTGCCGAAGTGCCCGGTGGGGTCGCTGAGGTTGACGGGGCTGTTGCCCACATAGGTGTAGAGGTTCATGCTCTGGGGGCTGGCGAGGCTGCCGCCGAAGGTGTCGGGTTTCGTGAACCTCGCGGTGCTGGTTCCGATGTACCTGAAGTTGGCGTAGTCCTGCTTTGTGGCGTCGTCGCGTTCGTGGCCCGTGAACCTATGCGTGTTGAGGCTATGGTTGTAGACGGGCCTTACCTCTATGCCGAATGGCTCGTAGTCGTGCCGGTCCAGGATGGTTCCGCCGGCGTCGTTCATGACGAGGCGGATGGTTCCGAGGTGGTCCCAGGCGTAGAAGTAGGCGGCGGCGTTGGCCAGGAGGGGCTCGGTCTCTCCCGTGCCCTCCCGGGCGAGCACGCCGGCCATGGCCTGCTCGTCTTCGGTGAGGGTGGCCCCGCAGGTGTTGGCCAGGCTCTTGGTGGTGATGGAGCACCGTCCCGAGCTTCCCCCGCTTCCCGGGCCCGTGCGCTCAATGCCGCCGCTGTTCTTTCCCCAGGGGCCCTCCGTGGCGCTCCCGTCGGTGGCCACCACGAGGAACCAGTCAAACCGCTTGGCGTCGCTGGCCGGGTTGATGGTGTTGGACCAGGTGTAAGGTGAACTTGCCCCGATGCCGCACTGCGCCCCGCTGAGGGTGTACGTCCCCCCGTAACTCGTAGGGAGCTGGCTTCCGCCTCCGTACAAGATCTCGTGGGTCACGGCGGCGCACGAGGTCCCGAAGGAGAGGCTGATGGTATTGCCTAGGGCGTCCAGCTTGCTTGCCCTCAGAGGCGTCGTGGCGCTCTTGCCGTCCGGCACGGCCGGCGGCCCGCTGCCGGCCCCCACGTCTCCCTCCTCCGTGGCGGCCAGGTTGCCCCCTACGTACAGGTACGCCTTCACGTGGTCCGGCGGGGTTCCCGCGAGGTTGAAGGTCTCTTCCGCCACCACCTGCGCGCCGCTCCTGAGATAGTACGTCACGCTCTGAAGGTTCGGTCCGCTGTACCTGCACACCGCGCCCCGCTCGCCTCCCGAGCCGTAATAGTACTGCTCGCTGTTCACCGTGTTCTTGATGCTGGCGCTCTTCAGGCGGTTCAAGGGATCGTAGGCGAGGGTGGCCTTCGTGTCGTCGGTCAGGTTCCCGTTGCCCGCCAGGCCCCCGTCGTACTGGTAGCCCGCCGTGGTGATCCGGTTCGTGGACGCGGAGCACGAGAGGGAGAAGTTCGTCTCGCCCTTGAAGAGGCCCGCTTCCGTGGAGCCCATGTACGTGTTCAGGTCCGTGTCGCTCGTCGTGATCGTCCGCGTGAGCGGGTTCCCCCAGGCGTCGTACCCGTACGAGAGCTCCACCCGGAACCCGAGGGACGTGACGGGATTGATGTGGTTCACCTTGGCCGTGCTCAGCCGCGAGAGCACGTCGTACGTGAAGGCGTCCGCGAGAGACAGCCCGTACCCCGGCCCGATGCCCTTGATGTTGCCCGCCCCGTCGTAGGCGTACATCCCCGTGCTCCAGAGGGTGGAACCGCTTCTCTGGACCTCCACGTTCGACAGGCGCGCCATGTCCCCCTGCTCGGTGAGGTTGAGCGTGTTCCCGTTGGTGTAGGCCATCACGTCCATCATGCCCGAGGGCTTGTAGGTGATCGAGGACACGCCCTTGGCATCCGAGAACTGTTTCGTCTTCAGGCCGCCGTGGATATACGTGGACGTGACGGTTTTGGAGAAGTCCGTGCCCCGCGCCGCCGTCTCCGCGGACAGGAGCCCCTGGTTGGGCTCGTACCGGTAGGTGAGGCTATAGGCCCGTGACGTGATGCCCCCGCCCAGGGTGAAGGCCACGCTCTTGGTTCCGGGCCTCCCTCCCGCCTGGTCGTACGTGAAGTCCTCCTCCACGTCCCCCGTGCCGTCGTCCCGCTGGCTGAGCGCGTGCGTGAGCCGGTTCCTGTAATACGGCCCGTGCAGCGTGCTCTGGTCATAGTCCCACTGCGAGAGGGTAATCCCGGCCTTGTAAACGTGCCGGATGCGCCCCTTGAAGTCGTAATCCTTGGTGAGGGTCACCCCCGCGGCGTCCGTGTACTGGATGAGGTTCCCCATGGGGTCGTACAGGAGCCCGGACACCGTGCCGCTCTCCGGGTTCGCGGCGCCCGTCAAGCGGCCCAGCGCGCTATAGGTGAAGGACCGCGTTTGCCCGGAGAGGCTCACGGTAGACAGGTTCCCCAGGCCGTCGTAGGTGTTGGCGGAGCCCGCCCCCAGGGGCGGGCTCACGGCGAGCAGCCGCCCCAGGATGTCCTGGGTGTACACCGTGGCCGCGTTGCTCGTCCCGGCGTCGCTCGTCTGGATGCCATAGAGCGTCACCGTGCGCGAGAGCGTCCCGTACGCCGTCCCCACCGTGTTTCCGTCCGGCTTGATGAGCCACCGCGTCCGGTAGAACGGCTCCAGCGCCCCCGAGAAGGGGCTCGCCTGCGTGGCCG
>JAKBES010000260.1 GCA_021833665.1 Acidobacteriota bacterium | reverse complement strand
GGCCGTGAACCTCTCCACGGCCATCGCCTGCTACGAGGCCGCCCTGCGCGTCTACACCGAGGCCGACTTCCCCATGCAGTGGGCCAGGACCCAGAACAACCTGGGCACCGCCTACAGCGACCTCCCCGCGGGCGACCGGGCCGAGAACCTCTCCAAGGCTATCGCCTGCTGCGAGGCCGCATTGCGGGTGCGCACCGAGGCCGGCTTCCCCCTGCAGTGGGCCGGGACCCAGATCAACCTGGGTACCGCCTACAGCGAGCTCCCCGCCGGCGACCGGGCCGAGAACCTCTCCAAGGCCATCGCCTGCTACGAGGCCAGCGAGCGCGGCTTTGAGGCCGCAGGGGATCATGAGGGAGCCCGGGAAGCCAGGCGGGGCCTTGACCTCTGCGCTCAACTCCTGCAGAACCTGAGGCGAGAGGGGCCGGAGGAGCCTTCAGGTGGGTGAGGCAGTGACAAACCCCTCACGAAGGGCCCTAATTCTTGAGTACGCCCTTCGGCATCTGCCGTACCACTTGATTCAGGCGGACCGCGGCCAGGAAGCGCTTGCCCTCCTGACGGACTTTGATTTTCATATGCTTCGAGCCCTTCTTGATCCCAACTTTGCCGAGAACAACGTTCAAGATTTCAGCCAGCTCGTTTCGGCGGGGATTCATCCCCAGCTTCCGCTCGACCAACGAAATGCACTGCGTCACTGGGAATCCTTCATCCGGGAACGAGCCCACTTATTGCGACTTGGGACTCCGCAATGGCCCTCCCACAAGATTCTCTTCCAGCTCGCCATCGAGCATGCCGATGATAGCCCCGTTACCAAGGCAGCTGAAAGGTGGCTTCAAAGGGGGGGCGGCAACTGGTTCCGGCTTCAAGTCCTCAATCGCCCTTCAAGAGTCCAACCCTCTGTTTTTTCTAAGGCGCTCGCGGGGCACGAAGGTGGGATAAGTCAGGTGCATCTTGGCCCGGAAGGATTGCTGTTTTCAGGTTCAGCAGACGGAACTATCCGAGCCTGGGACATCGAGGCCGAAAAGGAGATGGCGCAAGTAGCAAGCCGCGGGTATGGGGGCCTTCGGTTCTTTGTGCTTTCAGACTCGCTCTTGCTAGTCTGGTCGTTTCATGAGGAGGTTAGGCTCTGGGATTGGAAAGCTAGACGATGCCTGGACGGTTTCATAGTGCGACCGCTATCCATAGAGGAAGGACCCATTAGGCCCCTCATTCGTGGCGCAATCACCGTTGATTCGCAGAGGGTAGCCTTTGCAGTGAATGACGGACGCATCATTATTTACGATTGGCGTAGCCGTTCGGTAAAGACCCGCAAAGGATGGCATACCCTTGCGCCCTTTCTATTTCAATCGATCGGTTCCGGGCGATGCCTATCATTAAGTGCCTGGGAATCTCTATTGGTGTGGAACGGGGACGACGACCAACCGCTGGTTCGAATTGACGCGAAAGGGCAGCTACGAAACGCTATCTATCTAAAGGACGATCGGGCGGTCACCTTGTCCGAGAGCGGAGCCCTCCAGCTGTGGGACCTTAGGACGGGCGAGAACCTATGGACCCGTTCCACCGAATGCCCGGCTACCGACCGTTGGTCGGCTTCTCTTGTGCGGGTGTCCGAAGATCGTTTCGGATTGTGGAATCCTAAAACGAAGGCACCAATCTTGTGGGACGCGGGAGGTGAGCCAATCGCAAGGCTTTTCTGCGACCCGCGTACTATACGCGAAATTAGGCCGCTATCAGAGAGCGTCTTCGCCATTTTTCATCGCGACAATACAATAACGCTTTGGAGTTCTGCCGATGGACATCGCCAGACCTCGTTGGTGGGGCACGAGGGGGAGACTCGGGGAATTATGGATTTCGCTGAGCGACAGGTCGTCTCATGGGCCTTGGATAGATCGGTCCGCATGTGGGACAAGGCGACCGGAAAGTCCCTGTCAGCCCTTGAAGGGCTTCCTGATAACCCATCCAGCGTCACGTCGCTACCGGATGGGAATGCCCTGGTGTGCCTTATGGATGGCACCATGGGAGTCTGGGATAGGCGGTCTAGCAAGTTGGTAGATACCCAGCCGCGTCATGTCGCACCAGTCGGGGGACTACTCATTGAGGGGCGGAGGCTGATTTCGTGGTCCGACAGGGACCAGACTCCGAGCGATGGGCGCCTCCTAATTTGGGATTTGGCCAGTGGTACGTGCTCGAAGGTTATCAGAGGCAAACACCCCTGCATCCATTCGGTACGCTGTCTCCGTCACGGAAGGGTACTCGTGGTTTCGGGCGAGTCATGGGAATCCAAGTGCATCAGTATATGGGATGACGCATTTCAAGAAGAGATAGCCGAATTGCCCTTGCGTGGCCACATTGCGGGGTGCGAAGAGCTTACAACTGGCAACCTTCTCATTTGGTACCACGGTGACGATAGCCCGGACCTGTGGGATGTCACCAACGGTCTTAGCTCAATATTCCCTCAAGAGGGGCCTCCTGGTCTTAACTCGGGTGTCTTTCCACTGCCCGGAGACAAAGCGCTGACGTGGTCCACAAGGACTCTGACGTGGTCCACAAGGACTCTGGAGCAGGACTATGAAGCGCGAATGTGGGACGTGGAGAGCAGAACCTGTGTCGCAATCCTTGCTGGCCATGAAGGTACCATCCAAGGAGCCTGCCTTGGCGTGGACGGAAGAATAATTACGTGGTCCCGGGACAATACAATTCGGATATGGGATGCAGAGACTGGACGGTGGAAACAGACTCTTACGCTTGACAGCGACTGGGCGGCGTTGCCCGGTTGTATGCCCACCATCCTCCGAATGGCGTCTAAGCAGACTCTCATGCTTGACAGCGACCTCGCGGTGGACCGTGTCGTCGCCATATCAGAGCAACTCCTGCTTGTAACCCGCTTCTACGCAACATACAACCAGCTGTGGGAGCTCGAAACGGGCAGGTTGGTTGGCCAGTTGATAAATCATGAAGGAAGACTTCTGGGTGCCCACCTTGTTGAACCACAGAGCTTGCTCTCCTGGTCGGACGATGGATCGTTCAGGCTCTGGGACGCTCGGACAGGGCATTGCACCGATCATATAGACATAGCGGAAGGCCTCAGAAGGCGTCCTGAGTGGACACGACTTCTCTCAGGACGAAGTATCGTGGGATTTCAGCTCAAGGGTGGAGTGGCAGCGCGAATAGAGCACCACAATGCTTGTCTAATTCCTCTGAACGACACGAGGTCCCCGTTGGCGCAGTGGTGTGGAATGTCCAGAGTGACACGCTACCTTCTACTTGAAGATAACACACTGGCCTTGGGGTTTCAGGATGGGAGTGTTAAGTTTCTTCGTGCATACGACGGATCTCGCGTAGCAACATTCCCAGAAAGGGGGCGGGAAAAGGTCGGTCCGGGTGAAGATCCTTGGGCGCACGGGACATGAAGTGGCTTAACTTTGGGGCGAGGCAACGGCTCCTCTGCGCATGCCGAGTTAGATGGTTGTGAATGCCTTTGGGCAGGAACCGATTCAATGACCGCGTGCATAAGCCTAGTGCATCACTATGCCCTTCGACATCTGCCATTTCACCTGATGGCAGCGGGAAGGGAGCGCGAGGCGGGAGAACTCCTCACGGATTTTGATTTTCAGATGCTGCGGTGTCGGTTCGAGACCCGGTATGCCGAGATCAATGAGGAAGACCTTGGGCATCTCATTTCCTCCGAACATTCCTCCAGGCTGACGGCCGCCCAAAGAAGCGACCTTCGGGTCTGGCAGTCCTTCTTCCGAGAGAACGCGCACATTCTGAGGCGCGGGGATGACCGATGGCCCCCCTGCAAGATTCTTCTTCAATTGGCCGTCGAACACGCTGAAAACAGCCCAGTGACCCATGTCGCCGAACACTGGCTCGAGGCGGATCGTTGTAGATGGACTTGGTGGAAAAATCCTCGTCAAGCCAGGTTAACAAGAGGGGTAAGGTGCCTCGCCACCTTTGAGGGGCACCGAAACTGGGTTATGGGTGCGTTGCCTCTCCCGGACGGGCGGATTCTCTCGTGGGCCGGAACCGATGCGCTTCGCCTATGGGGGTCTGAGGGGCAGCCGATCGCCATACTCAAAGGGCACCAGGACGGCGTTGAAGGTGCCACGGCCCTTCCCAATGGCAGGTTCCTCTCGTGGCACTGGGACGGTACTCTTCATCTGTGGGGGTCTGAGGGGCAGCCTATCGTAGTCCTTGAGGGAAATGCGACGTGCGTCCGGGGCGCGATTGCACTCCCGGACGCAAGATTTCTCTCGTGGTCTCAGGACGGCACCCTTCGCCTTTGGGGGTCCGAGGGGCAGTCTGTAGCCGTCCTCGAGGGCCATTCAAAGGAGGTCCAGGGCGCGGTTGCGCTCCCGGACGGAAGGCTTCTCTCGTGGTCCCAGGACTGCACCCTTCGCCTTTGGGGGTCCGAAGGGCAGCCTATCGCCGTCCTCAAAGGGCACAAACAGCCACTAATTGGCGCCCTGGTGGTTCCAGACGGCCGATTTCTTTCGTGGTCCGAGGACGGTACTCTTCGCCTGTGGAGTTCTGAGGGGAAGCCTATCGCGATACTTGCAGGCCACCAAAGGAGGGTTGAAGGCGCCATTGCGCTTTCGGATGGTCGGTTTCTCTCATGGTCCTGGGACGGTACTCTTCGCCTGTGGAGTTCTGAGGGGAAGCCTATCGCGATACTTGCAGGCCACCAAAAGAGGGTTGAAGGCGCCATTGCGCTTTCGGATGGTCGGTTTCTCTCTTGGTCCTGGGACGGTACTCTCCGCCTTTGGGGGTCCGAGGGCCAGCCCGGTGCCGTCCTTGGGGGACACGCAACAGGGGTCTGGGGCGCAGTTGCGCTCGCCAATGGCCATTTTCTCTCGTGGTCGAATGGCGACCGCACACTCCACCTCCGGGAGCCAGAGGGTAAGCTCATCAACGTCATCGCGGGACATTCGGGCAATATTATGGGTGCCGCGGTGCTCCACAACGGTCAGTTCCTCACGTGGTCTTCCGATTGCACTCTCCGCCTCTGGGAGGGGGCACAGAGCTATCCCATAGTCGTCATCGAAGGACACCAAAAGGGGGTTGAAGGCGCCATGGCGCTTTCCGATGGACGCTTTCTTTCGTGGTCCGGGGACAGCACGCTCCGCCTTTGGGGGTCCGAAGGGCAACCCATGGCCGTTCTCCAAGGACACCAGGACATGGTTAGTGGTGCGTCACCCCTCCCCGACGGCCGGTTTCTCTCGTGGTCTCAGGACGGCACCCTTCGCCTTTGGGGGTCCGAGGGGCAGTCTGTAGCCGTCCTCGAGGGCCATTCAAAGGAGGTCCAGGGCGCGGTTGCGCTCCCGGACGGAAGGCTTCTCT
>JAKBES010000259.1 GCA_021833665.1 Acidobacteriota bacterium | reverse complement strand
GGATGTCTCTGAAGGCATGAGCGTCAGATCGAGCAGAACCCGCTGGGCAAGCCCGGGATCCGTCTCGTAGCCTGGGGAATGGGCCCAGGCCCACTCGTAGCCGCCCTTGATCCGCCAGCCCTTGCCTCGAACTGCGACCGAGGTCCCATAGGTGTTGGTCTGGGTATATGGGACGACCTTCAAAGGATCTGTGTTGTCCGGTGAGTATACCTGCGGGAACAGGGAGGTATCGCTTCGTTCCACGGCCGACCGCTTGGCGTAGATCTCCCAGTCCCCGTACGTTCCCAGCCGACGGCCTATGCGGGCGGTCTCCCAGTTTCTTCGAAGCGAGGCATTGGGGAAGAGCGCATAGACCGGCGTGAACTTGTTTACCATCTCCTCGGAGTGACCATCGAGGGATAGCCACCATTCACGTCCAAGTCCCTGACGGAAGTTCATGTGCGCGTTCATGAAATCCATGGGGTGCCCCGTGAACGTGTCACGGTTGGTGCCCTGGGTGTAGCTCAGGTTGAGCGAGGAGTCGGAGGCCAGGTGCAGTGCGGCCTGGAGGGTATCCATGAAGTCGTGGATGCCGGCCATGATGTTGTGCTGGTAGTTGCCTGCGGCCACATCTGGGACGCCGGGTCCGAGGGAATCTCCGGGCTGGCTGGCGGCCAGGCCGTAGAAATCGGTGGGCTGCCCGATATTGGATTGCCCGGTGGTCCATCCGTGCTGGTAGGTAATCACGCCATATTTGCTGAAGTCCATCTGGACTCCTGCGGCGATGTGGCGAGTCTCATAGTTCATGGCGCCGACATACGAGGATTCGTGGCAGGCTCCGCAGGCCACCACGGGATCCGACCCCATGTCGAAGTAGTGCTGCGGAATTGTGCCGCGCTTGCTAGTGTCATCCGCCTTCACGAAGATCGTTGCTTGAGTCGAAGGGATCCGCAGCGTCGCCTTGACGGAGTTGAACACCCGCTGAGTCGAGAGCACCGTGCTCGTGGGTATCGAATCCGTGACATTGATATCGTCGCTCAAATTCGGGCCAAGGTTCAGCTTGGCGCTGTTCTTGACTAGGCTCCGGGACTCTGCTGAAAACGTGAAGAGGTCCCGGTAATGGAACTGGACGCCGACTTTGTAGTCCCGCTTGTTGAGAAACTCGACTTTCGCATCCCAGAGCTGGGTCCGGCTAGGGTCCACCACGGAGAGCGCGAAGGCTGCCGTAGCTGAATCACCCAGGCTTTCGAACTGCCCCGCCAGACCCGGATACCCACTGGCGCTCTGGAAGCGGTACCCGAGCTGAGCATCGGATTGGATCGAAGTGGAGGCAGGCGCATCCTTCTTGTCCTTGGCCCTGGCAGGTGAGGGAATCACCATCAGCGCAAGTATCCAAGGGAGGAACAAGGCGCCCCTGAATCGCATGGCGTGGCCTCCAGTTGTCATGGAAGGGATCCTGATCCGGCTCATTGCAGCCCCTTGTCAATGAACACGGATCCTCCCGTCGCAGACGGGATGTCGCTGCCGTGGATGGAACTATGGCAACTGGTGCACGGATCCAGCAGCGGGATGTTGGTGCCGTCGTGGTGACCGCTGTGGCACTGCAGGCAGAGCGCCGGCTGAGCCACGTTGAGCATCCATCGGTTCACGGAGCCATGGACTTTGTGGCAGGTGAGGCAGTTCTCGTTGACCGGTGAATGCTGGTAGGTGTACGGGCCCTGGAATTCGGCATGGCACTTGTAGCAGAGCTGATTGATGCTCTCCGCCCGGAGGCCATTCCCTGCGGGTCCGCCATGGGGGTCATGGCAGTCGAGACAGGTCATCTTGTTTTCCAGAACGGGATGGTGGTACGGCAGATGGCCAGCTGCTCCTTGCTCCTGATGACACCGCAGGCACAGGCGGTTCTCCGCAGCACGAGAGGGTGGCAAGGCCCGGTCCTGGTGGAGATTGTGGCAATCCGCGCACTGGAGCCCCGCCCGCCGATGCGGGGATGACATCCAGTTCTGGATAGGCCCGGACTGCGCATGACAACTCAGGCACACCGCGTTCGGATTCCCAGGCGCCCCCTTCCCGAACCAGCGAATGTTCGTTTTGGAAGGATTGGCCTCGTGAGCCGCCGTCGGACCGTGGCAAGCCTCGCAGGCGATTCCGGCTACCCGATGGGGACCGTGCAGGTAGGCCTCGCCCAGACCGGGGTGGCACGCCTCACAGGCAGCGCCCGGGCGGGACATGGCGGCCTGCCCGGCTCGGGCAGGTAAGGCCAAGCTTGCGATCCCCAGGAGCAGGGCCGGGAAGTGTCGCCAGGCTCGGCGCGTCGGGGGGGCCGAATGTTCCGAGGGGCCGTAGCGTCCTCTTGCGGCCGGACCGGAAGGTTGGTGTCCCTTATCGCCGGATCCCGGGCCTCGCGTGGCACCGGGAAGACAATGCATGCGTCGGATCATGGGCACTCCTGGGCTGAACCCCTGAGGCCACGGTGGCGGCCTCAGTTTTACATAGACGATCAAAGAGTTGTCTTTGATCGCACCTAGGTATAGCCCGTGAACCTGATACCGCGCCGATTCATTCCTGATTTGTTTGTCAGAATTCCGGGAATAGGAGTTCCGCCAGGGTTCCTTGGCCCAACCGGCTGACCAACCGGAGGCTACCGCCGTGGAGTTCCATGATCTTCTTGACGATCACGAGGCCGAGACCGCTCCCTCGCTGGTCAACCTCTGTCTCGCCTTTCAGGAAGCGCTGCCCCACCTTGGAAAGTAATTCCCCGGGGATGCCGCCTCCAGCGTCTTCCACAGCAATGATGGCTGTCCCATTTTCTCGTCGAGTCGTCACACAGACGCATCCGCCCCCTTCGGAATGGCGGATCGCATTGGCGAGCAGATTGTGGATGGCCCTCCTCGCGAGGGTGGCATCCCCCTGCAACGTGGCGAGGGCACCTGTATCTACCCGGAGCGAGATTCCCTTCTCCTCAGCTAAAGAGCGGAAGGGAGCCACAGCTTCCGAGACCAACAGGTCCACACCCAGCGTCTTCAGATGAAGTCCGCGGGAAGGATCCTCCATGCGAGCCAGTGCAAGCATCTGCTCGATCATGGCCCCCAGGTGGTCCAGCGTTCCCACCATGCCTTCAAGCGAGGCAAGGGCCTCCTCGGGCAGGTCTCGACGCCTGAGCAGTCCCTCACAATCCAGCAAAAGGGCATGCGCCGGGGTCCTGAGTTCATGGGCCAGATCCCCGTTAAGGTCCGCAAGCTTCCGGAAGGCTGACTGCAAGCGGTCCAGGGTCCGATTGAGGGCGTGTACAAACGCCGCGAGTTCAGTCGGGACCTCCGAGGCTCTGAATCTGGCATTCAAGGTTTCGGGCCGGATGTGCTCCGCATCCATCGTGAGGTCCGCCAACGGGGCCAATCCGTAACCCATCAAAATGTGCCCCAGAAGGACCGCAAGGAGGGGGCCAATGATCATAAACCCGATGATCGAGGTGCGAAGTTCCCGGAGGAGGCTGTCCTCGGAATCCATCGGGCGGCCGACATGGAGCCATCCACCCTCGAAAGGCGCGGAGAAGACTTCGAGCCGCGCATGATCAGACGCCCGCCAGGCATTCCAGTAGTGGCGGGTCGGCGGCGGGACGGGAAGGTTCTCCGGGAGCCAGCCCTGGATTCCGTTGGATTCGATGAGGATCTGCCCGTTCGCCCCAGTAATCTTGATGAGGATGTGATCACTGAGGTCGAGGAGTTCCTTGTTGATGGGTGCCCGATCTATCAGCAGGCGATGGGACACGAGTTGGAAGGCGCTTTGGATCTCGTCATGCGCATGGAATTCCACGGAACTCTCGGCTCGGAAATAGACAACAGACGCGAATCCTCCAAGCAGGACCAGGAGAAGGCCAGCCGTCAGGACCAGGAGCCGGATGCGCAGAGAGCGATTCATGGTCCTGACGAAGTGAGCGATCCGGCCGAGAGGCCGGTCCGATGGGAGTGGGGTTTCATCCATCGGAAGCCCTGATGGTGTAGCCGACACCTCGCACCGTCTGGATGTAGCGGTCCTGGGCCCGGTCGTCGAGCCGTTTCCTGAGCCGGCGGACGGCAGCTTCTACCAGGTTCGGATCCCGATCGTAGGAGAGTCCCCAGAGTTCTTCGGCGATCCGGGAGCGGGGCACCACATGTCCTTCGTTGCGCAGCAAGAGTTCGAGCAGGGTGAACTCTTGATTGCTCAGGTCAACCGGTTGCCCCTGGACCCTCACTTTACGTCTCAGGGAATCCAGTTCGAGTCCGTGGGCCGAGTACACACGTCCAAGGGCTGCTGGTCCACGGCGCAGAAGGTTGTGGAGGCGGAGCAGGAGCTCGGTGAAGGAGAAGGGCTTGACAAGATAGTCTCCTCCTCCGAGTTCCAGGCCTTTGAGGCGGTCTTCCAGAGAGTCTTTGGCCGTGAGGATCAAGACCGGTGTCTGAATGCCGGCTCCCCGCAGATCGGAGAGGAGCGAGAATCCGTCGAGACGGGGAAGCCCCACATCCAGGACCAACCCGTCGAGGTCTGGATTGCGTGCCAGGGTGAGCCCCTTGAGGCCATCCGCCGCCAGTTCGACCTGGTACCCATGCTCACGCAGGCCGCGCACCATCGCTTGCCCCGCACGCACGTCGTCTTCAATCACCAGAATTCTCATGGCATTCCCGAGCGACTCCTCCGATTAGATCACACCCGAGGTCACCCACGGTTGCCACGGGATCGCCAGCCGCACCCTCCGCCGCCCTGGGATTCCCTTGGACACCCATTTGGGGACAATTCCATGAGAGGTGTGCATGAAAGATGCATGAAAGAGAAAACGGAAGGAGCCCAGGCGGTAGGGGCAGTGGAGGGAGGCCGGAGACCGACCGGAAGGGAAGCACGACACGGTGGCAGTCATTGGCTGAGAGTTCTCTCCTTCGCCTGATAGGGAGTCTCTACCCGAAATGATCGTCCGCCATGCCGTTTCACGCCTTCATGCTCTGCGTGCCCCAGGGTTCCCCTGTGATCGCGGAGCTGCGGGAACGTGTTTTTGACTTCTCTTTGACTTGGGGCCTGGAAACGGTCCCAAAGAGAAAGGGCCAGATCCCGAAGGTTCTGGCCCTGCTGGAGTTGTTTGGTCGGCGCGAGAGGATTCGAACCTCCGACCCCTACCACCCCAAGGTAGTGCGCTACCAGGCTGCGCCACGCGCCGTGAACCTTCGACTCTAGACCGGTTGAAGGCGCTGGTCAAGGACGGGGCGGCGTGGACAGGCGATCGAGGAGGCCGCGCAGCGCGCGGATCGCGGGCTGGAGATCGGAGCTGGCGCGAAGCAGACGGGGGATGCTGGGCTGGGGCTTGCGCGGGGGGGGGGCAGGCGCTTCGTCGGGATCCAGGCCGAGGTCGAGCCTCTGGGCAAGGTGGCTCGGAAG
>JAKBES010000258.1 GCA_021833665.1 Acidobacteriota bacterium | reverse complement strand
CTCATGGCATTTCGGCATCAGGGCTCCATCCTTGATCTGGCCCACGAGCGATTCTACCGAAGGGAAGCCGTTGCGGGCGCAGTAATCCTCGATGCCGCGCAGGATGGTGTAAGGGCATTGCGGGTTCACGAAGAGCGCCGTGCCCACTTGCACGGCCTTGGCTCCCGCGAGGATGAACTCCAGGGCATCCGCGGCCGTGGCCACGCCGCCGATGCCCACCACGGGAATCGTCACCGCCTTGGTCACCTGGTAGACGATGCGCACGGCGATGGGTTTGAGGGCAGGTCCGCTCAGGCCGCCAATTTTGTTGGAGATGCGAAACTCCCGCCGCTCCACGTCGATGGCCATGGCGGGCATGGTGTTGATGCACGTGAGGGCGTCTGCGCCGGCGTCCTGCGCCGCCTTCGCCGTGGCGGTCACGTCGGCGGCGTTGGGGCTGAGCTTCACCCAGAGGGGCTTCTTCGTCGCGCCGCGGCAGGCTTTGGTCACTTTGTAGACGGAGGCCGGGTCCGTGCCGAACTGGATGCCGCCCTCCTGGATGTTGGGGCAGGAGATGTTCATCTCCAGCGCCGCGAGCGCGGGCTCCTCGCCCAGGGCCCTGGCGGCCTCCACGTACTGGTCCACCGTGTGCCCGTAGAAGTTGGCCACGAAGGCCGTGCCGTACGTCCGTAACGCAGGCGCCTTCTCGCGGAGGAACCTATCGACGCCGATGTTCTGCAGGCCGATGGCGTTGATCATGCCCCCTTGGGTTTCCCAGATGCGCGGGGGCTTGTTGCCCTCGCTGCCGGCCATGGAGAGGCCCTTGAGGCACACCCCGCCGAGGCGGTTCAGATCCAGGTGCGGCTCCATGTCCATGCCGTAGCCGCAACACCCGGAGGCCAGCATGACGGGATTGCTCAGGTGCACCGAGCCGAGGGTGACCGCGAGGTCTACTCCCATAGGACCGCCTCCCCGTCGAACACGGGCCCCTCCTGACAGACGCGCTCGTAGACGCGAGCGCCGCCGCGCGAGATGGGGACCACGCAGCCCAGGCACACGCCGTATCCGCACCCCATGCGGGCTTCCAGGCTCAGGTGAGAGGGGACACGCCCCGCGCACATGCCCGCCACGGCTTTGAGCATGCCCTCGGGCCCGCAGGCGTAAACCGCTCCTAGACCCGCGTCCAGCGCGGCGGCCAGCGGGGCTGTCACCAGCCCCTTCGCACCGGCGCTTCCGTCCTCCGTCGTGCATACGGGAGGCGTGCCCAGGGCCGTGAGGTCCTCCACGAGCAGGAGATCGTCCTTGGTCCGAGCACCCTGAAGGAACGCGTAGGGAATCCTCCCGGCCGCCAGGCGCCGGGCCAGAAAAACAAGGGGGGGGACGCCCACGCCGCCTCCCACGAGGGCCACGGGCGGGCCGCCTGGCGTGGGGGGCATGGGGAAGGGGCGTCCCAAGGGCCCCAGGGCCGTGACCTTGTGGCCGGGCTCCAGATCGAACAGGAGGCTCGATCCACGGCCCACGACCTTGAGAAGGAACGAAAGGGTGCCCGCCTCCGAATCCTCCCCCAGGATGGATAAGGGCCTCGGCAGGAGGGGGTCCGCCCCCCAATCACCGCGGACCATATAAAACTGCCCCGGCTCCGAGGGCTCCACCTCACCTCTCACGGTGAGCGTGCAATACGGCCCCCTCCGCTCGTTGCGTAACACGGTGTACGGTCTCACGCCCATGGGTCCCCCGACCCCCAAAGTATACACCACCGAGCTGCGGCGGCCTCGCCTAGCGGGCGGACCGTCCCATGGCACGGAGCGGCCTGCCAGTGTCCTGCACCCGCGGTTTGCCGAATAAATCCGGACGGTCTGACAGGACACGGGAGGGTGCGAGGAAGGCACTCCCCCCGCTCTGTCGGGGTAACAGCCTGCTGCAGCCTGCCAGGGGCGGAGCCCCTTGGGAAGTGTGGCGTCTCCGGCCTTGCCACATGATTCAAGTTAGCTTTGAGACGCCAAACTGGAGTTCTTCCCCCTCCATCGTTTCCGCTGGCGTCCCCATCAGATCGAGATCGCGGGTCAAAACCATGGCGAAGGTGGCGGCGTGGACCTCGGCACCGGCGCGGGCGAGGGTCCGGCTGGCCTCGCGCAGGGTGGCGCCGGTCGTGCGGACGTCGTCCACCAGCAGGAGGCGCTTGCCTTGAACCGTCTCCTTCCGCGCGGTGAAAGCGGCCCTCACGTTGGTCCGCCGCCCCGCCCGGCTCAATCCTTTCTGGGCTTGAGGGGCCTTGCGGGGAAGGAGCCAGCGGCGGCAGGGGAGGCCCAGGGCCCTGGCCGCTTCCATGGCCATGAGGCCGGCGGGCTCAAACCCCCGCGCCAGCCGCCGCCTCAAGGTGCTCGGCACGTAGACCACCGCGTCCCAGGAGGCTTCGGGCCACGCGCGTCTCACGCGGCGTGCCACGGCGTGTCCAAGAAGGGAAGCCAGGGGATAGCGGCGCTGGTCCTTGTAAAGGAGCACGAGGACCCGGGCCGGACCGGCGTACACGTAGGCGCTTGCGTGGGAATGAAACGCCGGAGGGGCGGCGAGGCATTCGCCGCAGGGATGACTCTCCTGCCCTTCCACCGGTGGGAGAGGCACGCCGCAGATGGGACAGGCGGGTTCCGATGGCGTGCGCCGAAGGCGCCAGCACGCACGGCACAAGCCCGGGGCCGGTCCCGAGCGGCTGTCGCCGCCGCACAGGAGGCACGGGCCCGAGGGAAGGAACATCTCGGCGGCGGCGCGTAAGGAGAGGGGAAGGTTCACGGCGGCGGCGGAGAGGCTCCCGGGGCCGCCCCTCCGTTCTTCCGAGAGGGCTGGCCCGGAGCCGGGGCAGGATCGGCCGGCGGAAGGGCGGCGGGTGGTATGTAGAGGACCCGCTCCCCCGGTTTCTTCAGGAAGAACCGCTCCCGGGCAAGGGCTTCGTAGGTGGATGGGTCCGTCTGAAGCTTCTGGATCTCGGCCCGAATTCGGGCGTTCTCCTGCTCCAGCGCCGTAGCTTCGGTCTGGAGCTGCTGGACCTCCTTGCGCAGGGCCATGAGGTCGAGGACGCCGCCCCGGCCCCAGACCAGAAGGGCCGCCATGGGAAGCCACACCAGGACCACGAGGCTCCACCCGACCTGAGCGGGGCTGGTCTTGGACTTTTCCTGCCGGGGCGCCGATGGGAGGTTCACGAAATCATGCTCTCCGCTATCTCCACCGGCCGAGGCGCGAGACGATATCCGGTCCCGCGAATCGCGCCGAGTCATCCAGCTCTTCTTCGATGCGCAGGAGCTGGTTGTATTTGGCCAGACGGTCCATGCGGCACGGGGCGCCCGTCTTGATGAAATCGGCGTTCACACCGACGGCCAAATCCGCGATGAAGGGATCCTCCGTCTCGCCCGACCGGTGGCTGATCACGACGCCGTACCGGGCCCGTTTGGAAATCTCCACGGCCTCCAGGGTTTCGGTCACCGTGCCGATCTGGTTGGGCTTGATGAGAACGGCGTTGCCCACGCCCGCGCTCACGGCCTTGCGGATGAGCTCGGGGTTGGTCACCACGTAGTCGTCCATGACGAGCTGGATTTTGGCGCCCAGGGCCGCGGTCATGGCTTTCCATCCCTCGTGGTCGTGCTCGCCCACGCCGTCCTCGATGGAGAGGATGGGGTACCGGGCGCACCAGTCCGCGTAGAGGGCAATCAAGTCGGCGGCGGACCGCTTCTGGCCGATCTGATAGGTCTTGCTGGCTCCGTCCCAGGCGCTGCTGGCGGCCACGTCGAGAGCGAGGTAGACGTCCTTGCCCGGCCCGTAGCCGGCCTGTTCGATGGCGCCCACCAGCAGCTTGAGGGCGTCCTCGTCGCTGGAGAGGTCGGGGGCGAACCCGCCCTCGTCTCCGATGGCCGTGGAGAGCTTCTTCTCCTTGAGGAGGACTTTGAGGGCGTGATAGCACTCCGCGCCCATGCGCAGGGCTTCTCTGAAGGTGGGAGCCCCCACGGGCACGAACATGAACTCCTGCACGTCCACGTTGTTGTCGGCGTGCTCTCCGCCGTTGAGGACGTTGAGCATGGGGACGGGCAGGCGGTGGGCGAAGGCGCCGCCGAGGTGACGGTAGAGGGGGATTTGGAGGTAATGGGCCGCGGCGCGGGCGGCGGCCTCGGAGACGGCCAGGATGGCGTTGGCTCCCAGGGCTTCTTTGTTGCCCGTGCCGTCCAGGCGCAGGAGCCGGAGGTCCAGGGCCCGTTGATCCAGGCCGTCCTCCCCCTGCAGCGCGTCCGCGATGGGGCCGTTCACGTGCTCCACGGCCGTCAGGACGCCCTTGCCGCCGTACCGCGCTTTGTCCCCGTCGCGAAGTTCCACCGCTTCGGCTTCGCCCGTGGAAGCCCCCGAGGGGACGGAGGCCCTGCCCACGGTTCCATCGCTCAAAATGACTTCCGCCTCAACGGTAGGGTTTCCCCTAGAATCGAGGATCTCCCTCCCAAGGATGACTTCGATCAGCATGACGGCCTCCTGAAAAATATAGTTTACCTCAGAGCGAGGAGGCAGGGGGACAGTGAAGAGTGAAAAGTGAAAAGGTGCACCTCCACGAGCCCCGTCGCGTGAGGACCGCCATCCCAAATCCCAAATCGCCATGGTCTCTTCCCCAACGCGCCTTCCCTTCCTTGCCCTCTCCTTGCTATCCTTGGCCCTCATGAGCGAGCCCCAGCGTCTGCCCCACGCGTACCCCTTCAAATTCATATCCCGCGAGGGAGGCGGAGCCATGGTGGCCTTCGCGTCTTCGGCCAACGACGCCTTCAGCCGGGGCGGTCCCGTCCCGCCGTGGGTGATTCTTGAAGCCCTCACCCAGGGAGCGGGGCTCGATGCGGCACAAGGCGAGGAAACGGGGGGAGCGCTGGTGCAGGTTTCGGCCTACCGGTGCCCTCGGCGCGTGTGGCCGGGCGACGTGCTCCAGATCCGCTGCGAGGTCCTCAAGCGCATGGGGCCCCTTCTCCGGCTTCGCGTGAGCGCCCGCAGGGAAGGGCGGCTCGTGGCGCGCGGCGTGATGGTCCTGCGGATGGGCGGAGGATGAGAAGAGGATTCCACCACCAAGTCACCAGGACATCAAGACACGAAAGCGGAAATCATGATCGGAAGACAAGAATGAAAGAGCCGGCGGTTGGGTGCCTTGGTGTCTTCGTGGTGCATGAGGCGTTGCCGTGATGCGCCCCGTCTGGGTCACGGGGGTGGGCGTGTACAGCGCCATCGGCACGGACGCGGCCTCCTTTTGGGAGGCGCTCCTGGAGGGCCGCAGCGGGGTGACGGATTTGACCCGTTTTCCCGCGGGGGACATGCGCAGCGCGCGCGTGGCGCAGTGCCCAGACCCGGCCGGCCCCCGCCGAGGCCGCGCCGACAACCTCGCCCTTTGTGCTGCCCGAGAGGCC
>JAKBES010000026.1 GCA_021833665.1 Acidobacteriota bacterium | reverse complement strand
GCGCGTGCCTCGGCGTCGGTCTGCGCCTCCAGCCGCCTGGTTTGAAGGAGGGCATCCATCTTCTCCAGCAGATCCGTCCCGTGGTCGCCGCCCTTCCACCTGAGCCACAAGCCTACGTCCGTATCTTGGGGAGGTTCGCTGAACTCGTCGGGCTGCAAGCTTTTGAGGATGGCCTCCGCCTGCGCCACCCGGCCTTGACGGGCCAGGGCGTCGGCGAGCCACAGGCTGGGCTCGGGGTCGTAAGCGCACTGGAGGCGGAGGGATCCGAACCCCGCCTGGGCAGCGGCGAAGTCTCCACGGACGTAGTCCCAAACTCCCGTGAAAAGCTCCGGAAACCACATGTACTTGGAAACGCCGCTGTCTCGCTGGAGCCTCCGCAAGGCCTCCTCATCGCCCAGGTAGAGCGCGGCCCAGACCGCCGTGCGGCCCAGTTCGGGCATGGTCATCCGCACCTCTGGGGGGAGTGAGAAGAACCGGTCCAGACACGGCCGATACCGGCCTTCCAGAAAGAGGGAGTTGAGCTCGAACTCGTAGTAAGGAAGGGGAAGGTCGTGACCGGTGAATTCCTTCGCCGACCGTTCCAGAAGGTCTTGGGCTTCCTGGTGCCGGCCCAGCCCCATGAGAGCCTGTACCGAAAAGAAGCGCCCGAGCCAGTTGTACGGGTAGGCCAGGCCGTGGGGCCACCGGGACACCAGTTTCAGTATGTCCTGCCACCTGCCCTGATCCTTCAAGTAGCAGAGATCGGGCAGAAGGGCGTCAGCGGCGGCGATGTGGCCCAGGTCCGGTCCCTGGGAAAGCCCGTCTTGCACAAGTTCGCCTCGCCCCGTGAGGGTCCAGGGGGGATGCCCGGGCAAGCTCAGTTTGATGGGGCTGGCGTGGCCTCCCTCGACCTTCAGCTTGGATACCTGTCCGAACGCGAAACACCGGTAGAAGAGGGGAGGATTCGTAGAAGTCTGGGCCAGATCGGGGGAATGGGTGGTGCGGTCCGACGCCGTGCGGGACCTTACCAGTTTCGCGGCGGCCACGAAGAGGACATCGAACAGGCGGTAGTTGGATCCCGCGTACACCACGTCGTCCACACCGTCTCCGTCCAGGTCCTTGTATGCCCAATCGTAAAACAGGCCCGAGTTGTAAACGTCCAGGGATTCGAAGGGCCGAACCACCCGCGTGCTCTCGCGCTCCCCGGCCGTGTCCAGTACTTTGAGGCCGGTGGGGTACCACGCCCACTGCCGGAGGTACACCACGAGCCGGTCCGGCGCGCCGGCCTTGAACCGGTGGGCCGAGACGGTGATGGCGTACGCGGCCGAGCTTGCGGTTCCAGAGAGGGCCGCCGGCAGGGTTCTGATGAGGGCTCCGTTGCGGTCCCACAGATAGATGGGATCGGGGGCCCTGGTTCCCGGCGCGGCCGACGCAGCCGCCCCAAGGGCGCAGGCCACGGCCGGCGATCCCTCGGGCCCGAAGAGCCCGAAGCAGGCCGATCGCACCTCCGCCGGAAGCTCCTTCTTCCATTGCAACTGGCCCGAAGGCGACCGGGCTTCCAGAACTTTCCCGCGGAAAGACAAAGCCAGGGCAGAGGGCCGGCTCATTTTCCAAGCGACTCCCGCCATGCCCAGCGCCAAGGCCGCGATCACCCCGGCCGCCACGGCGCGGCGTGTCCATCTACGAGACCAAACCAAGCCCGTGGAACGGTTCCGCAAGGCCCGGGCCACCTCGGCGGCTGAGGAAAACCGGTCCCTCGGGTCCTTCTCCAAGAGGCGGCGTACCGCCCGCGAAAGCCATCGGGGCGTTCCCGCGGCCTTGAGGGGCGGCAACGGAGGAGCATCCGCCAGGTGCTTGCTCGCCACTTCCAGGCCCGAATGGCCCTGAAAGGGCGTCTGGCCGGCGAGCATTTCGTAAAGGACGACTCCGAGGCTGTAGAGGTCGGAAGCGGGGGTGGATTCCATCCCCCGGATCGCTTCGGGCGCCATGTACCCCGGCGTGCCCAGAGCGGACCCGGCCTGGGTGAGCGTGGCCCCAAGGATCTCGCCCTTGACCAAGCCGAAATCTCCCAGCTTGGCCGTGAAGCCGGGGCCGATGAGTACGTTCCCGCTCTTCACGTCTCGGTGGACGATGCCGTGGGCGTGGAGCTGGGCGAGACCCTCCGCGATCTGGGCCGCTAGGTCCGCGGCACGGGCCCAGGGCAGGGGGCCCTCCTGCTGGATGAGGTCCTTCAAGCTGCCGCCTTCAACCCGTTCCATGGCGAGGGCGGGGCGGCCGTCTTCGAGCAGAAGGATGTGGTGGATGGCCACGAGGTGCCTGGCGTCTCCCACGGTTTGAGCGGCCTGGACCTCCCTGCGGAAGCGCTCGAACGCTTCCTCGCCGGGCACCGCCGAGTCCCACATGACCTTGAGGGCGACGGGGACCCCCATGAGGGTGTCCAGGGCACTGTAGACGGCCCCCGACGCACCCGTGCCCAGCAGGCGGTCCACCACGAAGCGGTCCGCAAGCCGGTCCCCTTCGGCAAAGAGGGGGCCCGGGTTTCCATGGGGGCGGCCGGGCACCACCGTGCCGCCGCAGGCCGGGCAGCCCACCGCGTCCGGGGGCAGAGTGCGTCCGCACTGTGCGCATATAGCCATGGCAGGGTGGAGCCCCTCCGCTCGCCTCGGGTCAGGCGCCGGAAGGACTCTTGAACTCCTTCGCGTCGATCGACAGGTCCTTGAGGTGCTTGGTGAGCGTCTGCCTCGTCACGCCCAGATGCTCCGCGGCGAGGGTGATGTTGCCCGAGGTGGCCGTGAGGGCGTCCCGGATGGTGGCGGCCACGGCGCTGCGCCGGCTCCGGTCCAGTTCACCCGCGGCCGAGGCCGGGTCACCCTCGCCGTGCGCTCGGAGGGCCGGGGACAGATGCCTCACCTGAATCATGCCGCCCTGGTCCGCCAAGTGGTAGGCGCGCTTGATCTCCATCTTCAGCTCCCGGATGTTGCCGGGCCACGGGTAGGCCATGACCGCCCTATAGGCTCCCATGGACAAGCCCTGAAGGCCCCGCCTCGCTTCCGCCTCCAGCTGTCCCAGGAAGAGGTCCACCAGGGCGGGCAGAGAGCCGATGCGCTCCTTCAGCGGGGGGATGGTGACTTCCGCGCCCTTCAGGCGGTAGTAGAGATCCTCCCTGAAGCGGCCCTCGGCGATGGCCTTGTGGATGTCCACGTTCGTGGCCGAAAGCCACCGCACCTTGAGGGGAACCGCTTTCCTGCTCCCCACGGGGCTCACGGTGGATTCTTCGAGGACACGCAGAAGCTTGATCTGCACGGAGGGAGGTATCTCGGCCACCTCGTCCAAGAGGATGGTCCCTCCATTGCCCTCCTCCAGCTTGCCCTTTCGTCCCGTGACGCCGCTCGCGGTGTTGGGCTCGATGCCGAACAGCTCACTCTCAAAGAGCGGCTCGGGAATGGCCGCGCAGTGGATCACCAGGAAGGGAGCGTCTTGGCCAAACTTGGCCCGGTGGATGGCGCGAGCCAGAACCTCCTTGCCCACGCCCGTCTGGCCCAGGAGAAGGACGGGAAGATCCGTAAGCGCTAGCCGCTCCAGGGTTTCCCAGACGGCGTCCAAGGCGACCAGCCGGAGGGAGGGAGCGGGGGCGCTGGCGCCGGGAACCGGGCCGGCTCCAGGGCGGCCCCGTACCAGGTCCAAGACGTAGAGGAGCGCCCGCAGGGTGCTGCCAGCTCCCGGTTTGCCCCCCAGCCACGCCGCGCGCCAAAGGCCCTGGCGCCCCTCGGTCAGGGTCCGGGACGCACACGCGGGCGGCTCGGCCCAGGGTCCAGGCCACAGGCAGAGGGCTCCGCTTGGACCCTCGCAGGTCACCTCCAGGGCATCGAGTCCCAAGAGGCGCTGCCAGCGGGAGCCCCATGCAGGATCGCCGGCGAGGGCTTCGAGGGAAGCTTGGAGAAGGTCCAGAGGCACGCGCTCGCGCTCGGGAGCGAGGGTGTCCCCCGCATCGCCTCCGGGGCCGTCAGTGCCGAACTGTACGGGAAAGGTGAGGGGCAGGCCCGAGGCCGTGCGCCAATCCAGGGTGGGTTCCTTCTGGACCAGCACCCAAACGGGCCCCAACGTCAGCGCGTCACCCTCGCCGAGTTCGGCCTCGCTGAGGGGCTCTTCCCCGCGCAAGATTCCGAGGCGCGAACCGAGGTCCCGAACGTGAAGCCGGGGGCGGTCCTCGCCTTCCAGGAAAAACTGGCAATGCCTCCGGCTCACGCCCGGTGCCAGAAAGCGGACATCCGCTCCCTCCTCCCGCCCGACCGTAAGATGGGGGCGAAGCATCGGAACCGACAGGCTCCGCCCCTTGTACCGGAACCTCAGTACCCACATGTAGGGTCCCCCTGAGGCCCCAAGTATACATCACCAGGAACTGGGCGGAACGGACCGAGGGAAGCAACCGGGGGGACTCAGCGCCGGCGCGGATCGGGGACGGCTCCTCGGATGTGGCGGATCTGAGGGAGGCCTTCTCCGGTGGCGTCCACGGCCAGGACGTCGAAGCGCAGATGGGCGAGGGAAATGCCCCGGGACCGGCAGAAGGCGCGGCCGGCTTGAAGGACCCTGCGCACTTTGCGCCCGTCCACGGCCTGCACCGGCGAGCCGAAGGCCCGGCTCTTCCGGGCCTTCACCTCCACCACCACCACCGTCCCCTCCTTGGAGGCGATGAGATCGGCTTCTCCGCCTCGCACCCGGAAATTGCGAGCCTCAATGCGATAGCCCTGTGCGAGCAGATAGCGGACGGCCACCTCTTCGCCCCAGGGGCCGAGCCCCCGCCGGGGAAGGAGGCCCACCTTCCCGAGAAGCTTTCGGAGGAGAATGGCGGCTCGAAATTCCATGCCAGGTAGTATGAGATACCGGAGCCGTATCCACAAGGTGTCGTGGACGCTGTTGGGCCCGCTACTGCCTGAAGCGTCCTCTGCCTTGACCTCGGGGACGGCCCGCTTCCTGCCGGATCTCCTGCAGGAGCTGGCGGCGCAGAAGGATGAACTGGGCCTGTTGCTTGGGAGTCATGGCGTCCAGCAGCCTAGCCTCCAGCTCGCGCATTTTGACCTCCGACTGCTCCACGGCCTTTTGAAATTGGGCCACCGCCGCCTTATACGCCGCCTCCGGAGAGGCCGGGTCCGCCAGGAGCCCCTCGATCCGGTCCAGGGCGGAGCGCCGCGCCTCCTGGTCGGCCGCCCTCTGGGTATCGATGGCTTCAAGCACGTCTAAGACCTTGAGGGTCTGGGCGTCGCTCAATCCCAACCGTTCTCTCATCTTATGGACAAGGAACAGGCGTACCGTGTCCCTCCGCTGCATCCCCGGAGGCCCTCCGGGGCCGGGGGGCGGGTCCGTCTGGGCCAAGGTGCCCAGGGTCAGGGCGAGGGCTAGGGCGGCCATGAGCGTGCGTTTGATCATCTCAACCTCCATCCTCGGTGGCGGACAGAAATCCTTTGAGGGCCTCGGGGGGTGCCGTTCCGAGGGACGCGGCTTCGGTCTCGTAGGCGCCCAGCAGGTCGGCCGTCGTGTCGGTCCCCCCCGAGATGTCAAGGACCGCGGAGGCACTGGCGAGCTCGGCGGGGGGTGTTGAGGCTGGTCTCTCACCCGGGCGAGAGAGCCAGGCGGCCCAAAGGCCTACGGCGAGGGCCAGTGCGGCCGCCGAAGGCATGGCCCAGCCCCGAGGCCGGGAGCGCCGAACCCGCGCAAGGACGCGCCCCGGCAGGAGGTCCACCTCCTGAACCCGAGGGGCCGACCGCGACAGCCGGCGCTCGATGGCTCTTAATGCCTCCAGCTCGGCCGCGCAGTCGGGGCATGCGTTCAGGTGGGCCTGGGCCTCCTGGGGGAGAGGGCCTCCCGCCACTCCGTGCCGGAGCGCTTCATCGTGGGTCATGGGGGGCCTCCATCATTCGGCGCAGGTTTCTGAGGGCGAAGAAGTAGTGGGCCTTTACGGTCCCCTCCGCCAAGGACATGGTCTGGGCGATCTCCTTGAAGGACAGGTCCTCCCATGTTCTGAGCATCACCACCGCCCGCTGCTGGGAGGGGAGGTGCACCAGCGTGTCCCTCAGCCGCCGGGCCTCCTCTTCGTCGGATACCGCCTGAAGGGGGGCAGGTTCCGGGGAGGGGCGGTCGGGCAGTTCGTCGGGAAGGACCTCGTAGCGTTGCCGGGCGGAACTCAGGTGGTTCAGAGCCAGGTTGTGGGCGATCTTGAACAGGTAAGTTTTCAAGGACGCCTCTCCTCTGAACTCGGAAATATGGCTCACGACCCGGAGAAAGGCTTCCTGGGCAAGATCTTCGGCATCCGCCGCGTTGCCGGTCATACCGCCCAGGAACCGGATCAGGGCCCCGCCATAGGCCCGGACCATGTCCCTCACGGCGCTTTCATCGCCGGTTCTGAGCTGGTCGAGCCATGCGGCTTGGTCCTCCGGCATTCCACGCTCCGTCCCTCTAGACCATCCTAGACCGGAAAGGGTTTAAAGCCTATGCGTTCCCTCGTTGTCACAGGAGAGGCTGCCGCCGCTCTCCTGCCACCGGCGCTCACCCGGATTGCGGCGTACGAGGGCGCTCGAATGTGATACGGGTCACAAGGTGTGGCAGGAAAGACTCAGTGGAAAACTTGCAAGGTCTTGAAAATGAAGAACTTGGTTAATGGCATCCCCCTTGCTAATTCGACCCCGGAGGTGTGGCAGCTTGTACTACCAGAAGACCCTCAGGCAAGGCATCGAGTGCACGGGCATCGGTCTCCATTCGGGCAAACAGGTCACGTTGCGGCTCCTTCCTGCCCTGCCGGACACGGGTATCGTCTTCCGGCGAATGGACAAGGACGGGTTCGAGGTCTCGGCGAGCGCCTCGGGCGTGCAGCGCCTCGACTTTGCTACGACCATCGGCGTGGGAGACGTTCAAATCAAGACCGTGGAGCACCTGCTGGGTGCCTTCTACGGCATGGGCGTGGACAACGCGGTGGTGGAGCTGGACGCCTCGGAAGTGCCCATCATGGACGGCTCGGCGGCACCCTTCGTGTACCTCATCCGCGAGGCGGGGCTCCTCAGCCAGAACCGGAGCCGCCGGTACCTGCGCGTCGTGCGGCCGCTGGAAGTTCAGGAGCAGGACCGCTGGATCAAGGTCCTCCCCTCGGAAGACCTCCGGGTCACCTACACCATCGCTTTCGACCACCCGCTCATCCACCAGCAGACCCTCACCATCCCCATCAATGAAGGCACCTTCGAAGACCAGATCGCCCCGGCGAGAACCTTCGGGTTCATGCGGGACGTTGAAGCCCTTCGAGTGCGGGGGCTGGCGCTTGGGGGATCCGTGGACAACGCCGTGGTTCTGGGAGACAGCAAAGCTCTGAACAACGACCTCCGGTTCGTCAACGAGTTCGTGCGCCACAAAATTCTGGACGTTCTGGGGGACCTCTCCCTCTCCGGGTACTTTATCAAGGGACACGTCCTTGTGCACAAGGGAGGCCACCGGCTCCACGCGGAAATGGCCAAACTCCTTAAGGCCTCCCTGGCGGTGAACGAAATCGAATCTTCCGAGGAGGGCTGGTCGGCGCCCCAACTGGCCCATCCCCTCGCGTAACCTCCTTACTCAACTTCCTTCCTCCAACCATTGAGGGCCGGAAAACGGCCCTCCTTTTTTTGGTTAGGAAGTGAGGGAGCTGGGAA
Organism: Acidobacteriota bacterium; assembly: GCA_021833665.1. Classification (GTDB taxonomy): domain Bacteria; phylum Acidobacteriota; class UBA4820; order UBA4820; family DSQY01; genus JAKAJA01. The sequence goes on along the minus strand of JAKBES010000026.1, from coordinate 14,931 downwards.
GTGAGGAGGGTCACCACCCGGGTGTTTCCGCGTTGGGACTGGCGGGGCTGTTTAAGCGGGGAGATTGGGAAAAAACAAGAGCGTCAAAAAGAAGAGCGGCGCGGCGCATTGCCCCCTTCTACGGTTCCCAATTCGCGAGGAGCATCCTCCTCGTCTCGCGTCCTCACGCCATGGTCTGCTTTTCACTTTTCATTTTTCACTTCCCTCTCACTCCGACCAGCCGCACTCCTTGTTGGGGCACGCTTTGGTTACGGTTCCCCCCTTGAACTTCTCCACGAGGTAGGGACTCTTGCAGTTGGGACAGGGACCGGGGACGGGCTTGTCCCATGAGACGAAGTCGCACTTGGGGTAGGCGGTGCACCCGTAAAACACCTTGCGGCGCTTGGTGAAGCGCTTGGCCAGGGGCTGGCCGCATTTGGGACAGGGGACCTCCGAAGTCTCCCTCTGGATGTAGGCGCACTTGGGATAATTGGAGCACGCCACGAAGGGGCCGAACCGCCCCTGCTTTTTCACCATGGGCGAGCCGCACTGGGGGCATTTCTCCTCCAGCACCTCGTCCCTGGCCACGGTCACCGATCCGTCCTTGCCGCGGCGGAGCTTCATGGTGGTTTTGCACTCCGGGTAGCGCTCGCAGGCCAGAAAAGGCCCGAATCGTCCCTGCCGGACCGTCATGGCGCTGCCGCACTTGGGGCAGGTCTTGGCCTCCTCGGGCACCTCCATGGGCTTCTCGTCGGGCAGGGGGCGGGTGGCTTTGCACTCGGGGTAACCGGAGCACGAAAGGAACCGGCCGAACTTGCCCATCTTGAGCACCATGGGCTTCCCGCACTTGTCGCAGACGAACTCCGTGGGCTGTCCCTCCCGCCGCAGGTCCGCCATGGAGCCGTGGGCCGCCTCCAGCTCCGCGGAGAACTTGCTCCAGAAGCGCTCCAGAAGGCTCTGACGCTTCTCGGTGCCGTTCTCCACCTTGTCCAGGTGCCCTTCGAGGCTGGCCGTGTAGCCGAGGTCGAACACGGCCGCAAAGTGCTTCACCAGCATGTCGCTGACCATCATCCCGAGGTCCGTGGGTGCGAAGGCACCTTTCTCCTTCACCACGTAGTCACGCTTCTGGATGGTGGAAATGATGTCGGCGTAGGTGGAGGGCCGGCCGATGCCGTTCTCCTCCAGGGCCTTGACCAGCGCGGCCTCCGTGTAGCGCGGCGGGGGCTCGGTGAACTTCTGCTCCCGGTCCAGAGCCAGCAGGGCAAGGGCCTCTCCCCGCTCCAGGGGCGGCAGGGCGCCCTTCTCTTCATCCGTTTCCACTTCGTAGGCCTTCAGAAAGCCCTCGAACGTGCAGACGAGCCCGCTGGCTGAGAACAGCGCGTCACCGCAGGCGGCCTGGACTTTGGTGGAGTCGAACCGGGCGTCGGCCATCTGGCTGGCCACGAAGCGCCGCCAGATAAGGCGATAAAGCTCGTACTCGTCCCGCTGCAGGAAGGCCTTGACCGATTCGGGGGTCCGCGTCACGTCCGTGGGCCGGATGGCCTCGTGGGCGTCCTGGGCCGCCGAGGCGGGGGCGTAGAGCCTCGCCTTGTCAGGGACGTACTCGGCGCCGAAGGCTTCCGGAATAAAGGCACGAGCCGAATCCACGGCCTGAGGGGAAAGGCGCGTGGAGTCGGTTCTCATATAGGTGATGAGCCCCACCGTCTCGCCTCCCGCCAGGTCTACGCCTTCATAAAGGCGCTGGGCTACGGACATGGTCTTGCGCACGGGAAACTTGAGGAGCCGGGCCGCCTCCTGCTGCAGCTTGCTGGTGATGAACGGGGGGAGAGGAGACCGCTTCTGTTTCTTCTTCTCCACCGAGGCGACAGACCACGCCTTGCCTTGGAGGGCTGCTCCGACGGCATCGGCGTCCCCCTGGCTGTGCACTTCCGCCTTCTTGCCTTTCCATTGGGTCAATTTGGCCTGGAAGGACTTTTTGGCCGATCCTTCGAGGGTCGCCACGAAGGTCCAGTACTCTTGGGGCTGAAAGGCCCGAATGGCGGCCTCCCGCTCGCAGATCATGCGGAGCGCCACGGTCTGAACCCGGCCGGCCGAGAGCCCCGGTTTCATCTTGTCCCACAGGACCCGGGACACGCGGAAGCCCACCAGCCGGTCGATAATCCGCCGCGCCATCTGGGCGTTGACTTTGCACGGGTCAATTTGGCCCGGAACCGAGACGGCCTCCCGGATGGCCGACGGCGTGATCTCATGGAACAGAACCCGGCTCACGGGCTTGTCGGCCCCTTTGAGAATCTCATTGAGGTGGTAACAGATGGCCTCCCCCTCGCGGTCAGGGTCGGCGGCAAGCAGGATCTGATCCGATTTCTTGCCGGCGGCCTGGATCTCCAAGACCATGGCCTTCTTCTTCGGATCCAGGACGAAGGTGGGTTCAAAGCCCTTCTCCAGATTGACCCCTTCCTTGTTCTTCGGCAGATCGCGAAAGTGGCCCATGCAGGCTTTCACGGTAAAGCCTTTGCCCAGATACTTCTGGATGGCCTTGGCTTTGGCCGGAGATTCGACGATGACCAGGGTGCTTGGCATCAGGTGGACTCCTTGACGGGGCGATTGAGGGCATATCTGGCCCCGGGCAATTCTACACACAGGCCAGCCATTTGCAAATCCAGGAGTCCGGCCAGGGCTCGGTGGGCCGGTAACCCCGTGGCGGCGCAGAGGGCGTCCATACCCGCTCCATCGTCGGCCCGAAGGACGCCCGCGAGGAGGCGCGCCTCGTGGCTCAAGGTCGCCACGGCGTCCTTCTCCTGGGAGGATGAGGCTATCGGTTGCAACATGCAACGAAGGTGCTCGGGCAACTCGTCGAGCACGTCTCGCGCCTGCTGGACGAGTCTGGCGCCCTTTTGAATCAACGTATTAGGTCCAACACCTGTACGGCTGGTGATGTTGTGGGGGACGGCAAATACCTCTCTGCCCGTTTCAAGGGCGAAACGCGCCGTAATCAGCGCGCCCGACCGCTCCGTGGCTTCGACGACCACCACACCCCAGCTTAGAGCCGAAACAACGCGGTTGCGGAGGGGGAAATTCCGGGGAGCAGGCGGGGTTCCCGGAGCAAACTCCGTGGCTACCACACCGTCTCGTTCCAAGATCCGCTTCATCAGCCCTTCGTTTTCCCTCGGATAGGGGACGTCGATGCCCGTTCCCAGGATCGCCACGGCCCGGCCCGGAGCGGCCAGGGACCCTTCATGGGCGGCCGTGTCGATGCCGCGGGCCAATCCGCTCACGATGCCCAGGCCTGCCAGTGCCAGGTCCTGTGCCAGCATGCGGGCCACGTTCTGGCCATACACCGTGCTGAGGCGGGAGCCCACGACAGCCACGGAAGGTTGGGCCAGGGCATCCACGCGGCCCAGGGCGTAGAGGGCCGGCGGCGGCGATGGGATGTGCCTGAGTCCTTCGGGATACCGAGGATCGCCCCAGGGCAGGATGCGGACGCCCCTCTCTTCGGCCCGGCGGTCCTCCTCTTCGCAACCCTTCCAGTCCAACTTGGCAACCGCTTTGCTTAGAGAAGGATGGACACTGGACACCCGGTCCCCTCGGCGGAGGCGCTCTATGAGACGAGGCTCTTCAAGGAGGTCCCGAAGGTGAATCGAGGTTCCGGTGGACACGCGCGTGAGCGCGCTGAAAAGGTAGGGCATGGGATGGCTCCGGCTCAAAAGGCACTCACCTATACCACAGGCTTTCCGGCGGACGCAACGACGGGCCTCGCCGGCGAGCCTCAACCTTAAGAGGATAAAGGACATGGTATCCCGAGCCTATTTTGAACAGACCGCACTGGTTCACCTGGACTTCTTGAATAACATCGCCGTCAAGATCACCCGCAATGAGGACGACGCCCAGGATTTGGTGCAGGAAACCTTCATGCGGGCCTTTCGGTTTTTTGACAAGTACGAGCCTGGCACCAACTGCAAGGCGTGGCTCTACCGCATCTTGAAGAACACCTTCATCAACCACTACCGCCAGCAGCATCGCCGGCCCAGCGAGGTGGACTTTGAGGCCATCGAGGAAACCCATGAGGTGCAGGTGAAACACACGGGACTCAAGCCGGGTGACCCCGAGGAGAGTCTCATCAACTCCATGCTCAGGGCGGAAGTGAGACAGGCCCTTGAGACCCTCCCCGCGGACTACAGGGAGGCTCTCTTCCTTTCACTGGTGGAAGGGTTCTCCTACCGAGAAATCGCCGAAATGGTGGGGTGCCCCATCGGCACCGTCATGTCTCGCATCCACCGGGCCCGAAAACTCATGCAGCGCGCCTTGAGCGTCCACACCAACGGCCGTCCGTGGTCCTCTATGCCGCAGGTGGCCCTCGCCCAAGGGGCGTGATCCCGCCCTAGGGCTTGTCTCCCTAGGGTTCCAAGGTGTACAATCCCTCCTCAGAGGGATGGAGACCATGATGAAACGTCCGATCGTCAACGCGTTGCTTGCGGCTGTCCTCTTGAACCTTTCCATCTTGGCGGGAGCCGCGGGGTGCCCCGAAAACGGCCAGGCCGCCCAGGACTTCAGCCTTGACCCCGTGGGCGGCGGCAAAGCCGTCACCCTGTCCCAGCTCAAGGGCAAGCCTACGCTGGTGGTTTTCTGGGCCACCTGGTGCCCCCCCTGCCGCAAGGAAATACCCCTGCTGAAGGAGCTCTACGTCCGATACGGCACCAAGCTCAACATGTTGGGCGTGGCCGTGAACTTCAAGCAGACCGAAGCTGACGTGGCCAGGTTCCGCGAGGCGAACGCGCTCCAGTACACCATTCTCTGGGACAAGGAGAACTCCGCGGCGGATCACTACTGCGTTTCGGGCATCCCCACCGTCGTTCTCGTGGACCCGCAGGGGGTGATCCGCTATCGGGGCAACCAGATCACCCCAAGCCTGATGGACCTCTTGGATCAGTACACGGGCAAGAAGGCCACCTGATTCATGAGAACCACATCCCGGCCGCATCCGAGGCCCCCGCATCCGCGGGGGCCTCTTCATTTCAAGGCGCCCGACCAATCCCCGTCGCGCATGCGCCACAGGACGGGACGGATGCGCCCCAGGTCCAGGAGCAGGGCTCCGTCCAGGTCCGTTCGGGCGACTCTCACGCCCCGGGCGGCCAAGCGGTGAAGCACCTGGGCCGAAGGGTGGCCGAAGCGGTTGCCGCGTCCGACGCTCACCAGGGCGAGCCTGGGCTCCAGGGACGCCAGCCAGGCGGGGGTGCTGGACGTGGCCGAACCGTGGTGAGGCACCAGGAAGGCGTAGGACGGGCGGGTCCAGCCGCCCGACACCATTTGGGTCTCACCTGGAGCCTCCAAATCCCCGGTGAAGCACACCAATGACCTGCCCAAAGCCGCGCGGCACACCAGGCTGTGGTCGTTCTCGTCCGGCAGTCCGGGGGGCACGGGCGGATGGAGAACCTCCAACGCGGCGCCGCTCCAGGAGAGGGTCTGGCCTCGCTTGAGGGGAACGAGCCTTGTCCGGCGCCGGAGAGCGCAGGCGGCGATACGGCTGGAAACGGTCGTCTGGCTCGTTCCTGTCGCCGGGAAGGCCAGGAAGCCCACGGGAAGGTCCATGAGCAGATCCTCCACGGACCCAGAGTGGTCGGCGTCCCAGTGGGTGAGGATGATGCCGTCAAGAGCACGAATGCCCGCGGTAGCCAGATAGGGCTCCACCACCGTCCGGCCCGACGTGGGACCCCGGTAGGCCCCATTGCCAGCATCCATGAGCAGGACATGATCCTCCCATCGCAGGACCTGGCACGATGCCTGGCCCACGTCGAGCACCGCCACGGAGGGTGGAGACTTATGGGGGAAAAGCACGGGAATGCACCATGCCCCCACGACGGCCGCTGCCGCCACCACCCACCCCGCGCGTCGGGCCCGGCCGGGGATGCACAAAAGAATCGCGGCGCTACCGTAAAGGGCGACCCATCCCCAACGGGGCGCCTCGAGAAACACCGTTCCCCACCGTCCTTCGCCCAGCCACGAAGGCAGAAATAGAAAGAGCCGGGTGAGCACGTCGAGAGCTCGCCCCAGGAGCTGATGGACCCCCGGCACGAAGGCCAGGCCGAACATGTAAGCGGTACCCAGCACCTGGACAGCCATGAGGGGCAGGGAGGCCAAGGGGGTGGCCAGCCATCCCAGGAGGGACACCCTGTGAAAGGCCAGGGCGATGAACGGGAGGGTGGCCACCTGCGCCGCGAGCCCGATCCAATGCAGGCGCACGAGGCTCCCGGACATACCGGACCTGGGCAGGACAAGGGGATAGGCGTCCCAGAGAAGGAGGATGCCAAGGGTGGCGGCGAAGGTGAGCTGGAACCCCGCGTCCATGATCCAGTAGGGGTCCCAGGCCAGGAGCAGGGCGAGGGCCGCGGACCACGCCAGAAGTCCGCCCTGAGGGCGCGCCAGAAGGCGGGCCGCCAGGAAGACCGTGGCCATCAGCAGGGCCCTGGCCAAGGACGGCTGCCCGGCTACCACCGCGCCGTAGGCGGCCAGGAGGGCCAGGGAGATTCCATCGCGCCGGCGCGGATGGAGGCCGGCCGCGTGGGCCAGGACCGCCAAAGCGATCAGGAGAAGTCCCACATTGAAGCCCGAGAGGGCCACCAGGTGGTAAAGGCCCGAGGCGCTCAGCACATCCACCTGCCCCGGCTGCAGGAGGCCGCGCTCTCCCAGGAGGATGGCCAGGAGCGCCCCCCCGCTTTGCCCGCCGTCGGCCAGCAGCCGCGCCTCGAGGGCGGCCCGGTACCGGGCCAGCAGGTGCCACCCCGAAGGCGGGGCAGCGCTGAACAGACGGGCCGATCTGCACGAGGCGGTCAGGCCAAAGCCTTCGCGCGCCAGGTACTGCCGCATGCCCCATTGTCCGGGGTTGGTTCCCCGTGGGGGCACGGAGACCTTGAGGCTGGCCTCGAAGGCGGAGCCGGGCAGGGGCGCGGGGACGGGGAGGTAGGCCCTCAATCGCGCGCCGCAGGGGACCCAGTGTTCTCCGTCCTGGAAGGCCTCCGCGGCCAGATCGGCCCGAGTCCCGTCGGTCCATGGTTCCGCCGCGAGCACTCGTCCGCGGACCCACAGGAACGCTCCTTCGGGAGACCGGCTCGCCAGCTCAACCAGTGGATCCTGGCTCGGGACGGGAACGCGCCAGGCGCCCCATGCCAGCCCCAGGACCACCAGGAGGACCGGCGCGGCCCAGCAAAGCGGCGGTTGCCGGCGCGCCCAGACCATGAGGAGGGCAGCCACCGGGGCCCAGTAGAGGGGGACATCCATCCACAAGGCCCCGGCGCACCCGGCGGCGAAAGCCAGGTAGAGAAAGGGCCGGTTCACCTTCCCGCGCACGGGGTCTCCCTTGGTCCGCCTCCCCTAAAAACGGGGAAGGCCCCGGCCGGGCAAGACGCTTCCCGGCCAGGGCCCCTGATGGTTTGCCCTCCCGCGGGGGGAGGGATCGTGTCACGGTTTCGGCTTGGCTTCATCCTTGGAAGAATACTTGTCCTTCAGCGTCTTGATGAAGGTTTCGTCAGGAGCGAGCTTCAAGGCGCGGTCCACGGTCTGAAGGGCTGCCGCCTTGTTGCCCGACTTGTAGTACACCTCGGCCAGGACGGCCAGCGTGTCCGCGTCGTCTTTCTTGAGCTCCGCGGCCTTTTGGGCGGCGGCCAGTGCCTTGTCCAGCTCAATGCCCTCGCCGGCGCAGGTCCAGGCGTACTCGGTGAGCACGTCAGGATCCGACGGGCGCGCCGCCATCACCTTGTGGAACACGTCCAGCCGCGCCTGGTTGGCCTGCTGCTTCTCCTGAGGGCTGGTGGCGTTCCTGGCCTGGCGCTTGTAGAACGCGGAGAGGGCCTGGAAGGCTTCCGCGCCGAGGGGGTTGTCGGGGGCCGTGGCGAGCCCCATGAGCGCTTCGGCGCCCTTGGGCGGGTCGGTGAGCAGCAGCCCCTGCCCTTGGATCAGGGTCAACTTGTTGGATGTCCCAGCGTCGGGCTTGAGGCTCTGGGCCTTTTCCACCCAGAGAAGGGTGCTGGGCCCGTCCCCTCGGTCCAGGTATTTCTGGGCAAGGTCGTGGGCCATCACCACGTCGGGTTTGGCCGCGTAGCGGTGCTGCATGTCCTCAATGGTGTCGATGCCGTAGAGATACCCGAGGAGGGTCTTGAGCCACGCCGAGCGGTCGTCGTCGTAGCCGATGATGCGGTCCACTTCCTGGCCCTGGGCGTTGAACACGATGACGGTGGGGATGCCGCCCACGTGGTACTGCTTGGAGAAGGGCTTGGTGTCGGCCTTGTCGATGTTGAGGCGAACCATGACCGCCGTTTGGGAGAGGCGGTCGACAACGTCGGGCGTAAGGACATCACGGTCCAGTTTTTTGCACGCCCCTCACCAATCCGCGTAGAACTTCAGGACCAGCGCCTTGTTCTGGCCTTTGGCCGCGGCAAAGGCTTGGTCCAGGGTGCCCTGATGCCAGCTCAGCTGTCCCGCCATGAGGGCCGCGGGGAGCAGGGCCAATACAACCGCGAGAAACTTTCTCATGAAGGCCTCCTGCCTAGGGGTCGGTCCCGGGAGGCAGGATCCGCGCCGCGCCCCTTCAACGGGGGAGGCTTAGCTCGAACCCTGCGCCGCCCAGGGCGGACTCGAAGTATACCAGATCCCCGCCGTGCTCGCGGGCGATCTTCCTTGCAATGGCCAGCCCCAAACCGGTGCCGCCGGGTTTCTGGCTGACGAAGGGGGTGAAGGCGTTCCCCCTGGCTCCCTCCGGGATCCCCGGGCCGCTGTCTTCCACCCGGAGGCGGGCCAAGGCTTCCTCCGGTCCGCACGACAGGCGGAGCGTTTTGGCACGCTCTTGACCCTCGGCCATGGCCTCGATGGCATTGCGCGTGAGATTTCTCAGCGCCCTCGCCAGGGCCTCGCGGTCAGCCTGGACGGCCACCGGCTCCGCCTCGACCAGGACTCGCACCTCGCCTCCATGCGCGGCTTCGATGGCCTCGCGCTCCTCCTCCAGCAGGGCCACCATGTCCACGGCTTCCCGCTCCAGAGGCAGGGGCCGGGCGAAAAAGAGGAGGTTCTGCATGACCTGCTCTAAGTTTCGCGCCTCTTCCGCCAGGGCCCGGAAGCTCGCGTTGCCGTCGAGGGAGGGCACGTCCTGACTCAGAAGCCGGAGGCGCGCTGAGATGGTGCTCAAGGCGTTCCGGACTTCGTGAGCCACGCCGGCGGCCACCTCTCCCAAGCGGGTGAGGGCTTCCCGCTCCCGCAGAGTGCGGCGCATCTGATAGACGCCGGTCTGGTCGCGCAGGAGGAGCAGGTAGCCCTTGAGCTGGTGCAGCAGGTTGAAGAGGGGGATGCCCACGACCTGCAAGAGTATCCCCGGCGGTCCCGGCACTTCCTCGCGGAGGGCGAGAGCCCGGGTGGATCGCACTTCCTCCACGACCTGCAGGACACCTTCCCGCTCCTTGAGCAAGTGATCGGCGCGGTCCCCGATCCTGGGAACTTCCTGCAATCTCAGGAGGGCGCGAGCCGCCGCGTTCACGCCCGTGAGGCGGCCGTCCTCGCCGAAGCGGAGATAGCCCGCCTCCAGGTTGGCGCAGAGGGCCTCGGCCATGCGCTCCACGTCCTCCGCTCGGGCGCGCTCCCGGCGGTGGAGCTCCTCCATTTCCTCCGTCCGCGACCGAAGTTCTTTGAGGGTCTGCTGGAAGAGGGCCACCATGGCCTGCGGTGAGGCCCCCCCCTTACTTCCTGGAAGGACCGCTCCCTCCTCGTGGCCCCGGCGGTAGATGCGGCTGGCCAAGTACCCCAGAAGGAGGATCAGCGTCAGGAGGGCGGAGGCTTCCAGTCCCGCCGCGAGCGCCATCCGTCCGCTCCGGCGGGTGTAGAGGGGCAGCTCGAACGTGGCGGCCAAGGACCGGCCGTCCGGCAGCCCGTATACATAGACCCACAGGGGGCCCGAACGCTCCACCGCATCGGCCGAGGCGAGAGGAGGCTCGGCGGGGGGCGAAGCGGTCCCCGGCGGAAGGGTCCAGATCGCTCGAGTTCCGAAAAAGAGAGCCACTTGCCTGAGGTGCACGAGGGCTCCCGGTTGGAGGAGGCTGGGCCCCTCCAGCGCGGTGATGGACCCGCCGGGGGGGCGAAACCCGTCCGCCATCAGGTGCTGGCGCAGGGCGCGTCCTTGGGCGAGCACCTGGTCCTCGGCCAACTGGCGCTGGCCCGCCATGCTCTGGGTTATAACAAAAAGATGGCCTCCCAGCAGGACCGCCGCCAGGGCGCCTCCCGCGAGGAGGGCCACGAGCGCCGCCTTGCCCGGCCTTAGCGCGGACGAACTCATGGCGGCGGGAGGAGGCCGGCGTACCACCTCCATGCGGCGTCCCCGAAGAAGAGGACGAGCAGGGCCGCGGCGCACAGGAACGTGCCGAAGGGCAGGGGCGTCCGCCGCCCCTTGCCCGATACCAGCAGGTAGCCGCCGCCGATGAAGGTCCCCGCCATGGCGCCGGCCATGAGGGTCAGAAGCGCTCCCTTCCATCCCAGGAAGGCACCTATCATGGCCAGGAGCTTGACGTCGCCCCAGCCCATGCCCTCCTCCCTCCGAATCAGCCAGTAGGCCCCCATGACCATGATCGGCAGGACGGCGCCGGCCACGGCCCCCGCGAGGGCGTCTTGCCAGGCCGTGGCCTGGCCCGTGAAGGAGAAGAGGAGCCCGGCGGCTAACCCCGGGTACGTGAGCCGGTCGGGGAGGATCTGGTGCTCCAGGTCGATGAGGCCCAAAGGCAGGCACAGGAGGCAGAAGACGGCGCCCCAGCCCGCTTTCACGGTGGGCCCCCAGGCCCATGCGCAGGCCAGAAATAGCAGGCCCATGGACGCTTCCACGAGAGGATAGCGGGGGCTGATGGAGGCCTTGCACGAGGCGCAGCGGCCTCTGAGAACGGCGAAGGACAGCACGGGGACGTTGAGGTACCAGGGAATGGGGGCGCCGCAGGCGGGACAGTGAGAGCCGGGGAACACGACCGACTCACGCCGGGGCAGGCGGTAGATGAGCACGTTGGCGAAGGATCCGCACACGAGCCCCAGGCACCCGGCGAAGACCAGGATCAGCCCCGTCACCATTGGGCGTACTTCCCCCGGAACTTGAAGGGCGTCTGGCACGACACCTCCCCCGTGGCGTGGTCGTAGAGGTAGGGCTTGCCCGCCGGGTCCACCGGAAGCGCCTTCAAGAATCCCGCCGTCACGAGGGCCCGCAGGGTGGGCGGCAGGATGCCTCGAGCCTTTTGGTAGGCCTGCACCGCCGCATTCAAGTCCCTCAGGTCGATCTTGATGGTCAGGTCGAAGATGTTCTTCTCCGCCGCGAAGGTGAAGAAATGGGCCTGCTCCGTGTCGCTCTTCTCATTGGTGGCCTTGAGATTGTCCCAGTAGAGGAGGGACCTCTCGTAGTCGCCCCTGTACTTGTAGGCGTTGGCCAGGAAGTCTTTCAGGCGAGGGTCGCCGGGGTTGCGCTCCTCGGCGATGTGAAAGTACTTCAGGGCCATGGCGTAATCCTTCTGCTGGAAGAAGGCGTAGGTGCCCGCGTCCCAGGCGATGAGCCAGTTCTTGGGGTTCTTCTCGAGCCCCTTGTCGGCGAGTTTGTAGATGAGGTCCCACCGCTTGTCCAGGGAGAGGAAGAGGTCGCCGAAGATGTACGCCTCGTAGAAGTGCGGATTCAGGTCCGTGATCACGTCGTAGGTGTGGAACAGGTACGTGTCGCGCACCGATTGGGCATACCGGTCGAAATACTGGATGGACCAGATGAAGACCAGATCGGCCCAGAAGTTCTGCTGCCCAAGGCTCAGGACGGAGAGGTACGCGCTGGAGGGGACGTAGTAGGAGCGGAACTCGGACGGGTACGTGTTGTGAAGGGCCACCAGATCCTGGTGGAGAGACGCGCTCCCAACCATAAGGACGGCGATGAGGCTGATCCCCGCGAGGGTTTTCCACACGGCTACACCAGGTCGCGCCGCTTGAAGCAGAGCGCCGAAGCCAGCATGAGGATGGCCACCGTGAGGACCGTGTAGAGGATCGCACGAATAGCGAACCCGTGGGCCGTGGGGATGTTGTTGGACACGAGGTTGTTGATGCTCAGGAGATTCAAATCGGGCAGGATGTGATAGATCCCCACCGCGAGGCGCCGCTCCCACGTGGAGGTGAGGTAGGGCACCAGGAGATCGGGCAGCGCCGAGCTCGTGTGGCCGATGATGTAGAAGGCCGCCGTGCACAGGGCGCTCACCACGGGGGAAGTGACGGAAGAGAAGAACAGGGCCACGGCCGTGAGGATCAGCAGTTCCAGGTAGATGTACCCGGCGGCGGCGAAGACTCGCGGGGTGAAGCCGCCGAAAAAGGCCAGCACCAGGGAGAGGACGGCCGTCATGGCGGCCAGGTTCACCAGGAGAACCGCCATGAGCCCGGCATAGCGCCCCGCCAGAAAGACGGTCCTGGACACGGGTTTGGACAGGATGTTGTAGATGGTCTTGTGCTCGATCTCGCGGTAGATGAGCCCGACTCCCACGAAGATGGCGGTCATGGCGGAGAAGTAGGACACGGTGGAGAGGCCCATGTCCAGAACCACCCGCCGGATGCTTCCCACGGCCATGAAGCCCATGGCCGAGGAGAACAGAAGAAGGGCCACGGCGAAGGCCAGGAGGATGTAGAACACGCGGCTTCGGGTGGCCTCCTTGAACGTGTTGGAGGCCAGGGCCGCGATCTGGTGGACGACGGTGGACCGGTCCCCTCGCGAGGCCATCAGCGTCCCTCCCCGGGAATGTGCGACAGGAAGAGGTCCTCCAGGGAACTCTTGTGGGGGACCACGGCCCTGATGCTGGCCCCTTCGGCCCTGGACCGGTCCAGCAAGTCCTGGAGGGTTTCCTCGCGGTCCACGCGGATCAGGAGCTGGGTGCCCAGGCGGGTCAGAACGGAGCAACCCGGAGGGGGCACCATCCCCGCCGCGCCGCGCACCGTCACGTCCCAGAACTGCACCTCCGAGCTCAGCAGGCTCTCCAGGGGGCCCTCCTGCACCACCTTGCCCTTCACCAGGATGGCCACCTGGTCGCAGATCATCTCCGCGTCGGCGAGGATGTGCGAGGAGAAGAAGACCGTCTTCCCCTGGTCCTTCATGGCCAAGATCAGGTCCCGCACCTCGCGGCGCCCGATGGGGTCCAGGCCGCTCATGGGTTCGTCCAGGATGACGAGATCGGGGTCGTTCAAGAGGGCCTGGGCCAGTCCGATGCGCTGGAGCATGCCCTTGCTGTACTTTCGGAGCTGAAGCCGGTCCTTGCCCTCCAGGCCCACGGCCTTGATGAGCCCCGGGATGCGCGAGGCGAGCTTGGCAGCGGGCACGCCCAGGAGGCGTCCCATGAACATGAGCAGCTCGTAGCCCGTGAGGTAGTCGTAGAAATAGGGGCTCTCGGGCAGGAACCCGATGCGGCCCCGGACGGACCTGTCTTCCACGCCCTGGCCCAAGATGGAGATCTCCCCTGCATCGGCGAAGAGGAGGCCCGTAATGACCTTGAGGGTGGTGGTCTTGCCCGCGCCGTTGGGCCCGAGGAACCCGTAGATGACGCCCCGTGGCACGGTGAGACTCACCCCCCGAAGGACCTGATGGGAGCCGATGGAGAGGTGGCCCCTGAAGGTCTTGTCCACGGCTTTCAGGCGAAGCGCCTCGTCCATATCCATGGCCCCCTGTCCATTAAGCATATACCGCGGAACGGTTGAGGGGCAACGCGGCGGGGACCGTCCCCGCCGGGTTCGCCGAACCTCGGGCCCCAGTCCAATAAGACAATCGTCTCCAAGGCGGGAGAATTCCTTCGCAGACGTTTGGAGTGGGAACGGATTGCCAGAAGAAGGAGCCAGCGCGGTATACTCTCCTCCCTCACATGGAGGTAGCGCATGTCCCAGGATTGGGTGGACCTTAGATCGGATACGGTGACCAGACCCACGCCCGCCATGCGGCGGGCCATGGCCGAGGCGGAGGTGGGTGACGACGTCTACGGCGAGGATCCCACCGTCAACGCCCTGCAAGAAGAGGCCGCGCGCCTCATGGGCAAGGAGGCCGCCCTCTTCGTCCCTTCGGGGACCATGGGCAACGGCATCTGCGTCAAGGTGCACACCCAGCCCGGAGAGGAGGTCCTCTGCGAGGCCACGGGCCACGTCTACTGGTTCGAGAACGCGAGCATGGCCGTGCTCTCCGGCGTCCTCCCCCGGCTGGTGGCCGGCGACCACGGCATTCTCGATCCTCAGAAGGTGCGCGAGGCCATCCGTCCCGCCGTCTACTACTTCCCCCGCCCCGCGCTGTTGTGCGTCGAAAATACCCACAACATGGGGGGTGGCACCTGCACGCCCGTGAAAACCTGCGAAGCTCTTGGCGCCGTGGCCCGCGAGCACGGCATGGCGGTCCACCTGGACGGGGCACGGATCTTCAACGCCGCCGCCGCGCTGGGCGTGGGCGTGAAGGAGATCGCCGCCCCCTTCGACTCGGTCCAGTTCTGCCTTTCCAAGGGACTCTGCGCCCCCGTGGGATCCATGATTTGCGGGTCCAAGGCCTTTATCGGAAAGGCGCGGGTGTTTCGGAAGATGTTCGGAGGCGGCATGCGCCAGGTGGGCGTCCTCGCGGCCGCTGGCCTGGTGGCCCTTCGCGAGGTGGTGCCGGCCCTCCCGGAGGACCACCGCCGCGCCCGCCTCCTGGCCCAGGCGCTCGCCGTCCACCCGAACTTCAGCGTGGACCTGGACTGGGTTCAGACCAATATCGTCATGGCGAAGGTGAAGCTCCCCATGACCTCGGCCCAGGCCTGCGCGGTCCTCAAGACGCGGGGTGTCCTGGCCAGCCCGGCCTCCGCCACGGCCGTGAGGTTCGTCACCCATCACGACGTCACGGACGCGGGCTTGAACCGGGCCCTGGAGGCGCTGGAAAAGCCTCTATAACACTGAGAGTTGAGGGGGAGGGGTTAG
>JAKBES010000257.1:314-5464 GCA_021833665.1 Acidobacteriota bacterium | reverse complement strand
TTTCGGATATTGCCCTCGATGTCCAAATTCAAATGTTGCGGGATCAATGGTGATGAAGAAATTCTGGGGGCAGCAAGGCAATACGACGCGAAACAAATTCGTGGTTTCTCGGAATGGCAAAGCTCGTGGAATTAGTTGGGCATATGGTACATGGCATCTTGATGATGGCCTAAAGTTTAACATTGGCTTTTTATCACAGGGGCCAAGTTCCACGGCAAAATTGGACAACCTGAACGCAGCTTCAGAAAACCTTGAAATGCAGATTGAACGATAATTTTCTTCGAGGTCATCAGACCAATCCGAAACCGTGGTTTGGTACCAAAGTTGGGTGAATACCAAGGGTATAATAGCAACTAATGTCTGAGGCAATAACGACACCGGCTGATAGATCGGAGCCAACGAAGCAGGGCATTCTTGGGCGGCGCACTCCTACAAGAATTCAAATCCTCCCTCCAGTATTCAGCAACCATCGCAGCAACGCCTGCTGGGTAACCCTCCAGAAGGCCGAATGCCGCGGATCTTCGTTCAGCAGCAACAGCGACATTTAGGTTCTCAATAAGTAAACATGTGGTTGGCTCACCTTCCCTTCTTCCGAAGCCGCGGAGGACTTTCCCGCGTACTCTGGGGTCTCGATCTGTGACCATCCTGCCCTCCAGTGCGAGCCCAAGGACATTTCCCACGGCCAAGCCCCACAAACATCCGTGGATCGCACTTCGAGACGTCCTTGTTGGATGGCCCATGCACGCTCCTACCCACAGGTGAGTCGGTCTTCCAGTGCGCCATGAGGTGCCTCTCATCACACTCTCCAGGCCTCGCCGTTACCTAACAGGCTTGCCTTAGACAGTTTGTGTCCATTCGACCTTTGTATATTCCTAAGGGGGAGGCCGAATGCCGCGATTCCGACACACCGTTACGCACCTGCTCAGCCAGGTGATCATCACGGGAACTTTCCTGCCTCCGGTGTTGGCCCTTGCAAAGGTGCTCCAACTCATCCAGGTGGCCTGGGAGTGGGTCCTTCTGCCGTGGGTTCTGACCGCCCACTTGGTGTTGTGTTGGTTCAGCGCGAGAATCCTTGCCCAAATGATGTGGGCGCTCGTGAATTCCATGAGCCGCTGGCGTTAGATCCTGATCACCATGCCGGCAAGCGGCCACGGCGGCATCGCCACTGAT
This sequence comes from Acidobacteriota bacterium, assembly GCA_021833665.1. Classification (GTDB taxonomy): domain Bacteria; phylum Acidobacteriota; class UBA4820; order UBA4820; family DSQY01; genus JAKAJA01. Next base: position 4,294 of record JAKBES010000257.1, on the reverse strand, counting down.
CGATTCGATTCGCCAAAGAGGCCAACTCTCCCCGGCATTCCAGTAGGGCGTCAAAATGCTCCAACACTCGGACATTGGGCCAAGCGGAAGGTCGGGCGCGGTGCACGCGGCGCCACGCCAGGTCCAGCGGCAGGCCCTGGGAGACCAGAATGCCCAGCGCGACCGCAGGGCTTCGGCTGATGCCAGCCTGGCAATGAACCAGCATTCGGGAGGCGAGTGTCGCATGACAGGATTGCACGTGATCGAGAATCGACCGGCAGACCTCCAAGGTCGGGCCCTCCGGAACGTTCCCAAGCAGATCCCGGAAGAGAAAAAGCCCGTGCTGCGGGCCTCTGACTTCAAGGTCCGATCCAGGATCGTCCAAACTGACGATGCATTCAGCCCATGAATGATGAACCGCCGCCTGCGACCGATCGGTTATCCGGATTGGCATCGAATGACCTTTATGAATTTTGGGTTCTTGATCATACGACGAACCAGGATGACTCTGCTTCACGCTCCTCAGAACTCGGGAGCACAACACCCATTCCGGAGGACAAACATCAGGTGGCCCAATGTCTGATATTCCGTCATACCGGATTCCCAAGGCTACTTGCGACGCGACTCTTCCTGGGTTGGCCTCGAATGCTTCAGTTGTGACGTTCCAGTGGCCGTTCTCGACATCTCCCCCCCTTCGGCAAGCCATCCAAGATGCGCTTTGCCAGTTGTCAGCCATGCGCGGATGCGCATCCCCGCCCTTTTGGGATGCTTACGAAGGCTGGGCCAGCGAATTCCAGGAGCAGGTGCTCAGATTCAAAGAGGGTCGATCAATCGAGCACCTCGAAGCCAGCGACTTCCTGGAGGATCTGCTGGTTGCGCAACAATCCCGGCGAGCAGACATCGCCCGGGTGGCCCTATATCAGAGCATTCTTGAACTCCCGCCGCTTCATCCAAGGAACGGAGTATCCGAACTGCGGCTCATTCCAGACTCCATTCTCTCCGGAGTGCTCGAAAATTTGGGCCCAGCGCGTATTCATGCTGCCTTGGCCGACCCTAGGTTGCCATCTAATGTCCGAAGTTGGCTTTCCCCAAGGGCCGGTGATAACGGTCCGCTAGGCCAATGGGAAGTAGAGGACGGTTCAACGCTGGATGTATCCACTGAATCAGCAGTCCATCTGCTCATCCAAGAGTTGATGTCTGCCATCATCCGATCAGAATCCCTGCTTTCGCCCCCAGAGAATTGGATTGGATCATCCTGCCTGGACATGCGCATCGAGGACCTCTCGACGTTAGGCCAGGACCAACTTGCCAAATGGCCGGATGCTGCCAGTCTTCGTATCGCGTCTTTCGGCCTTGCCCCTTCAAATCGGGAGAAACTCAAAGTGTTAGTGCCGACCTGTGCCCCTATCCCGGACGATCAAATGAAGGCCGTTCATTCATGGAAGGGCATCGCTGAAGCTCAGCGTCGAATCTCTTGGTGGATCGACCTTGTTCGGTTCGATTCAAAATATCTAGATTGTTATCACCGTATGAAAAGCATCGATATATCAGACCATTCCGCTATTCAGGCACAGGAGCGCATTCCAGATTTTGCCTGGAAAATCTTGCAAGCCTGTCTGACTGCGTACCGTTGAATCCATACGGATCTCAACAAAGTCATCCTGGTAGGCACATTGCGCACGGGGATTGATGAAAATTCGGTCACCGGGGCGTTATGAATTTGTAGTGCTGAGAGCAAGATCCGATTCGTATTGTGAAGGTATGAGAGTTCGTACGTTAGTTGGTCCTGAAAAAGTCACAACCCAATCAAAGGCAATGATTTGAGGGAACAAATGGCCTATCCGAAACACCAGATTGGTAGGGGCGCCCCCTCAGAATCCGGTGTACCGATGCGGCCAAAAGAAAAGGTGAAGACCCACGCGCAGGGGCTGCTGGAGGACCGGCGGCTGGATCTGATGCTGCGGACGGACCACGAGCTGGTCCGGCTGGCGGCGGCCATTGATTGGGACGGACTGTCGGAGTCGTTCGGGGGCCTGTATTCGGAGAAGACGGGCCGGCCAGGGATCCCGATCCGGACGATGGCGGGCCTGGTGCTGCTCCAGCACACGTTCGGGCTCTCGGATGAGCAGGTGGTGCGGGAGTGGCCGGAGCGGCCCTACTGGCAGTTCTTCTGTGGTGAGGAGTTCTTTCAGCACGAGCTGCCGGTGGACTTCTCGCAGATCTCGCGGTGGCGGAAGCGGATCGGAAAGGAAGGCGTGGAGCGGATCCTGAAGCTCACGATCGATGCGGGGCTGAGGACGCGGACCATCACGCCGAAGCAGATGCAGGTGGTCGTGGTGGACACGACGGTGCAGCCGAAGGCAGTGGAGCATCCAACAGACGCGAGGCTGTATCGGAAGACGCTCCACCATCTGCTGCGCGTGGCGGAGGCGGCGGGGATCAAGCTGCGTCAGAGCTACCGGGAGCTGGCGAAGTCGGCGTTCCTGATGTGCGGGCGGTATGCGAAGGCGAAGCAGTTCAACCGGGTCGCACGAGAGCGGAAGAAGCTCAAGGTCTACGCGGGAAGGGTGCAGCGGGATCTGGAGCGGAAGCTGAGCGACGAGGCGTGGGAGCAGCACAAGGGGACGATGATCCTGGCGGAACTGGCGCTGACGCAGGAGAAGAAGACGAAGGGCAAGGTCTACTCGATGCACGCGCCGGAGGTGGAGTGCATCGCCAAGGGGAAGGCCCACAAGCCCTACGAATTCGGGGTCAAGGCCAGCCTGGCGACGACGGCGTGGGGCGGGTTCGCGTTAGGCGCGATGGCCCTGCCCGGCAATCCATTCGATGGGCACACGCTGGAGGAACAGCTTGAGCAGGTGGAGCGGCTCGCCGGAACGATGCCAAAGCGGTGCCATGTGGACCGAGGGTACAAAGGGCACGGCGTGGACAGCGAGATCTGCCGGGTGATCATCGCCGGGAGCCGGAAGGGTATCAGCAAGGCCCTCAAGCAGGAGATGAAGCGAAGATCGAGCATCGAGCCCGAGATCGGCCATCAGAAGTTCGACGGGAAGCTGGGCCGGAACTGGCTGAAGGGCATGCTGGGAGATGCCCAGAACGCGATCCTCTGCGCCGCCGGCCACAACCTGAGGAAGATCCTCGCCCACCTCAGGCATCTTTTTGTCCTTGTCTGGGCTTGGTTCATGGCCGCGCTCAGGCCGCTGTCGCGCCCTCTTGCATCAGAGGCGGGTGCCGCATGAGCCGTGGAGGGGCTTTTTCAAGACCGACGAACGTAGGTGGTGATAGAACTGCTACCACCAACGCCTAGATGCTCGAGATGGAGAACGGCATACTTTGGGGTGCCGTCGGTACCCTTGATCAGCCAGTGATCAACCAGACGAAGCTGATTAAGGCCTGTTGGTTTGTACCGTTTCAGGTACTCACCTTGATGTAATTGATACCTTTTCGAACCCACTTCTACTTTCAACTCGCCGTACTCAATTTGCGATATCGAGTGAGCGTTGGTTGGATACCGAAGAGCAGAAGCCGCAAGACTGATTGATGGGCCGGAATTGTTGGCCGGGGTTTGAGCGATCAAGATTGTTAGGCAGAGTGAACCTGCGAGAAGCACGCTAGCCCTTTCAACTTGGGAACACGATCAGGAACGCCCTAACGAAAGAAGCTAACCGGCCCCGCCTGCGACGAGGCGCTGAACGAAGCCGAGGAAGCGAGAAGCTGAGAGAGAGCGGGAGGCAATGCAGGCGGGGTCCGAGTTGAGCGGAGGGTTAGGTTGCTCATAGGCTCAGAGGCCAGGAATCCACCGCAATCGATCGGAATAGTAGACATAGGTCGAAATATCAATTCTTTCGATAGGCCCACGAGGAAGGGGAGGTGGGCATTCAAATCCTTCGAAATGGTACTTATCTCTTATTGGAACAGGACTCGGTTTGGGGTCGTTCTGGAGATGCCAAAGAATTGGGCTTTTAGTCCGGTCAACTTGGTTCTTTGGATACGGGGCCTGA
>JAKBES010000257.1:0-304 GCA_021833665.1 Acidobacteriota bacterium | reverse complement strand
GAGGAGGAGGTATGCCTTGAGGTTCATCGGGCAACCTAACGAATGAAGCTAACCGGCCGCGCCTGCGCCGAGGCGCTGAACGAAGCCGAGGAAGCGAAAAGTTGAGAGAGAGCGGTGGACAATGCAGGCGGGGTCCGAGTTGAGTGGAGGGTTAGGCGCGTGGTAAATGATGCAGAGAATTATTTGTTAATGTAGCATGATAATTTATTAATTGAAATCGTCTTCTTCCAACGGAAGCTTGCCCCCATAAGGGGTCATCTTGATAGTGAAACCTTTACCTTGGGCATTTTCTAACCGATACGAA
>JAKBES010000256.1 GCA_021833665.1 Acidobacteriota bacterium | reverse complement strand
CTTTCAGGCGCAGGCCCGGCCTCGCACCCGGGAGGGACCCAAGGCGGAGCCCTCACGGGAGGGAACCCGGAGGGAGAGGCCGGGACAAGCCCGCGCCGGGACTCCTGAGAGTTGAGCTCCGGTGCCCCACGTGGGCTGCTATAGATGCAGGATGGGGCGGCCGATAGCCGGGGAAGGAGGCACCCCTTCTCCGCGCCGGACAGGCGCAACGGAAGGTCTGGGCGCCCAGGGCCACAGCGCGGCCCTGGGCCTAGGGCGGCCCTAACCCTTGGTGTCGGTCGTTTCGTCGAACCTCGACGATTTTAGAGCATCGTTCTTCTGGGGAGAGCCTGGGAGAGGCCAAAACCCGTTGCGGTGGCACGAAAAAGGGCCCGGCCCCCTGACGGGACCGGGCCGTCGGCGGTCTAACGCCGCCGCAACCGGTCGTTACCGGACTGTCCCTCCGCCACCCTGCCAGAAGCGCTCGAAGGCGCTTGTGTTACGACCTGGCGAGGTCGAAACGGTCAAGGTTCATGACCTTGTCCCACGCCGCCACAAAATCATGCAGGAACTTCTCCTCTCCGTCCGAGCTTCCATAAACTTCAGCCAAGGCCCGGAGCTGGGAGTTGGAGCCGAAGATGAGATCGACACGCGTGCCGGTCCACTTCTGTTCGCCTGTTTTGCGATCGCGCCCTTCAAACACGTCCTTGGCGTCCGAGACCGCCTTCCACTCCGTGCCCATGTCGAGCAGGTTCACAAAGAAGTCGTTGGTCAGCGCCTCCGGGTGCTTGGTAAAGACGCCATGCTGGGGCTGGCCGACGTTGGTATTCAGGACGCGCATGCCGCCCACAAGAACAGTCATCTCGGGCGCGGTGAGGGTCAGTAATTGCGCCTTATCTACCAGCAACGCCTCGGCCGGTGCGCTGTGTGTGTCCAGATAGTTGCGGAAGCCGTCTGCGACCGGTTCGAGCACGGCGAAGGAGGCCACGTCGGTCTGTTCCTGAGAGGCGTCCATGCGTCCCGGCGTGAAGGGAACCGTCACAGCGTGACCGGCGTTCTTTGCCGCCTGCTCGACGCCCGTGCAACCGGCCAACACGATCAGGTCGGCAAGCGAGACCTTCTTGCCGTCGGGCTGGGCGCTGTTGAACGCGCCCTGGATTCCTTCCAGCGTTCTGACCACCTTGGCCAGATGCTCAGGCTGGTTGACCGCCCACTCTTTCTGCGGTGCCAGACGAATGCGGGCACCGTTCGCCCCGCCGCGCTTGTCGGAGCCACGGAAGGTCGAGGCCGCCGCCCAGGCCGTCGACACCAGTTGCGAGACGGACAGGCCCGAAGCCAGGATCTTGCCCTTGAGGGAGGCAATGTCCTTCGCATCGATCAGCTTGTGGTTGACCGCGGGGATGGGGTCTTGCCAGATGAGCTCTTCGGCAGGGACTTCCGGGCCGAGATAGCGTGCACGAGGACCCATGTCGCGGTGGGTCAGCTTGAACCACGCCCGGGCGAACGCATTGGCGAACTCATCCGGATGCTCGTAGAAGCGCCTGGAAATCTTTTCGTAGACCGGGTCGAACCGCAGCGACAGGTCCGTGGTCAGCATGGAAGGCGCAATACGTTTTGAGGGGTCGTGTGCAGCCGGCACGGTGCCGGCACCCGCGTCACCCTTCGGCTTCCACTGGTATGCACCGGCCGGGCTCTTCGTCAGTTCCCATTCGTATCCGAACAGGTTCCAGAAGAAGTTGTTGCTCCACTTCGTCGGCGTGCTGGTCCACGTGACTTCCAGGCCGCTGCCGATCTGGTCGCCACCCTTGCCGGTACCGAAGCTGCTCTTCCAGCCGAGGCCCTGCTCCTCGATGCCGGCGGCCTCGGGCTCGGGCCCAACATGCGATGCCGGGCCGGCGCCGTGGGTCTTGCCAAAGGTGTGGCCACCGGCGATCAGCGCTACCGTCTCTTCGTCGTTCATCGCCATCCGGGCGAAGGTCTCGCGAATGTCCCTGGCCGCTGCGATCGGGTCCGGCTTGCCTCCCGGGCCTTCCGGGTTGACGTAGATCAGCCCCATCTGCACGGCCGCGAGGGGATTGTCGAGATCCCTTTCACCGGAGTAACGCTGCTTGTCATCCAGCCACTTGTTCTCGGCGCCCCAGTAAGCGGATTCGTCCGGCTCCCAGACGTCCTTGCGTCCGCCACCGAAGCCGAAGGTCTTGAAGCCCATCGATTCCATGGCGACGTTGCCGGCGAGGATGAAGAGGTCGGCCCAGGATATCTTCCGGCCATACTTCTGCTTGACCGGCCACAGCAGCCGGCGCGCCTTGTCGAGGTTGACGTTGTCGGGCCAGCTGTTGATCGGTGCGAAGCGCTGCTGGCCTTCTCCGGCGCCGCCGCGGCCGTCGCTGATGCGGTAGGTACCGGCACCGTGCCAGGCCATGCGAACGAACAAAGGTCCATAGTGACCGAAGTCCGCCGGCCACCAGTCCTGCGAGTCTGTCATCAGCGTCTCGAGATCCCTTTTCACGGCCGCCAGGTCGAGACTCTTGAACTCCTTGGCGTAGTTGAAGTCCTCGCCCATCGGATCGGACTTGGAAGAATGCTGGTGCAGGGCATTGAGGCGTAGCTGGTTCGGCCACCAGTCCTGGTTCGACGGGCCTCTGCCCGTGGTGGGGTTGTGAGTGGTGCCCGTGACCGGGCACTTACTATCTTCATTCATGGTGTTCGCTCCTTTCGCTCAGTGGGCCGAGCCACTTTTCCCTGTCCGGCAGGACCGCCGGGCAACAGTACGACGGGGTCTTCTCGGCGCTAGGACCCGGCCGGCCTCCTCTTGGAAGCGCTACACCCTAACTGGTGTCCATCCGGAACTGGCCATTTCCGCGTGGAGAGTGAAGTGTGGGCGGTGGAAGGAAGGAACGAAGCCCATGCCGAGCCTAAACGTAATGGGGACAATCTCTACAGGGCGTTTCACCTTCCTCACGGCAACTCTGCTGCCGCATGAGTGGCTCTGATGCACGTACCAACCCCTGTCATCTGCGCAATACGGTGAGCAGATCGCGCTTGTGTTCCTCCTCCATGAGGAGGATGTCTTCAAGAGCCCGCCGCAGGCCGTACTCTTTGAGGGCTTCGGCCTGTCCGATGCGCTCCTTGTAACGGGTGATGGCGTTATCCTCCCCCCATAGGTCCTGTTCGAGCATCTTCTTGCTGTCGGAGGAAACATCGCGGCGCTCCACATCCACCGTCGGAGTACCTCCCAGAAACGCGATCTGATCGGACAGGGAGACGGCGTGTTGCATCTCCTCCTGGCTGTGGACCAGGATCTCCTTTGCGATGCTTTCGTACTCGGGGCCGGTGATGAGGGCCGCGTGCTGGACGTACTGGATTGCGGCTGCGTATTCCCACTCCAGGTCCTTGTTCAATGCCTTGAGCAGGGCCTTCTTGGTCAGTTTCATTCGGTCTTCTCCTTTTGCTCGCGTGGGGGCCGCAAGGAGGTTACCGAGGCTGGCCCCTCGGTGCACTCCCGGCACACGCCGTAAAATTCCATGGTGTGGCGGCGGACTTGGTGGCCCGTTTCCGCCTGAACGGACCGTTCGAGAGTCATCCTGGGACGGATCGGAAGATCGTAGATCTTATGGCATTGTTCGCAGATGAAGTGGTAGTGCTTCTGCTCCAGGGTCAACCCGAACCGGCTCTCACTCGTCCCAAAGGGCAACTCACACAGCGTGCCCTCCGCCACGAGGGTCCTGAGAGTCCGGTACACCGTGGCCAGACTCACCCGTGGGTGGCCCCGCCGGAGCTGGGCGTGGATCCAGTCCACGGTGGGGTGGATCGGGTTGTCCTTCAGGAGAGCCAGGATGGAATCTCGGTACTGGAAAGGCCTCGGCATGGATGGAAACCTCATCGAAGGTTCGCAATAATGGTAACGATTATTATTATCGCTATCAGCAATATAGTGTCTCCCTCAAAGGAAAGCAAGCGCGTCTAACTACTGGCCTGAATTGCAGCTTCCTCCAACAAGAGAAGGGGCGAAGGAGGCACCAGAAAGAGGCCGAAGGCGCTGGCGCGGCCCTCGCCAAAACTTTGGTTCCTGCCCGCCCCAGGGGCGGAAGCCCGAAGGGCAGAATGTTTTCAGGCGCAGGCCCGGCCTCGCACCCGGGAGGGACCCAAGGCGGAGCCCTCACGGGAGGGAACCCGGAGGGAGAGGCCGGGACAAGCCCGCACCGGGACTCCTGAGAGTTGAGCTCCGGTGCCCCACGTGGGCTGCTATAGATGCACGATGGGGCGGCCGATAGCCGGGGAAGGGGGCATCCCTTCTCCGCGCCGGACAGGCGCAACGGAAGGTCCGGGCGCCCAGGGCCACTATGAGACCCTGGCCCTTGGATGGCTTAGCCCCTGGACTTGACCCGTTTCGTTGAATCTCGGCCATTTTAAAGCGTTGCTTTCCGGGGGAGTGATTGCGAGGGCCTGTCGGGTCGATAGGCCCGCTCTGGCTCGTCCTCCAAAAGTGCCTGTTCCGAGTAACTGCTCCAAGCACGCCCCTCGTCCTTGCCGGGGCTTGGTGAGCCGATGGAATAGAGTTAGTATTCAATTGGTTTGCAAAATACTTAAGGAGTGAGGTCGATGAGCCGGGAACGCGAGTACAAGGACGAGACCTATGCGCAGTTCGCGCGAATCGGCAAGGCCGTCTCCCACCCGAAACGGCTGGAGATCCTGGACCTCCTCTGCCAGGGCCCGAGGACCGTGGAGGTCCTCGCGAGGGAGGCGGGGCTGGGCATAGCGAGCGCGTCGCAACACCTCAAGGTTCTTCGCGACGCCCGCCTGCTCGAAGCCGAGAAGAAGGGCCTCTACGTCACCTATCGGCTTGCCGACCAGGCCGTGTGCGGGTTCTATCGGTCCATGCGTTCGCTCGCCGAGTCCCGCCTGGCCGAGGTCGAACAGGTCACGCGCCGCTTCTTCGAAGGCAGGAAGGGCATGGAGCCGGTCGCAAGCCGCGAACTGCTCCAGAGGGTCCGCGAGGGGCGCGTCACGGTCCTCGACGTGCGCCCCGTCGAGGAGTACCGGGCGGGCCATATCGCGGGGGCCATGTCCGTCCCCCTGCGGGAGCTGAAGGCCAGGATCACGGAGGTTCCCCGGGGTCAGGAGGTCGTCGCCTACTGTCGAGGCCCCTACTGCGTGCTCGCGGTTCAAGCGGTGGAAATGCTTCGGAAGGCGGGCGTGAAAGCACACCGGCTTCTGGAGGGGTATCCCGATTGGCAGGCTGCGGGCCTGCCGGTCGAAGCGCCCGGGGCCGGCGTCCCGGCGCAAGGCAAAGGGACCTAGCAGATAGAGCGAGGTGGTGCCATGGCGTCCCAGACGGTGGTCATTCTCGGCGGTGGCGTCGGCGGCCAGGTGGCGGCGAACGCCTTGCGGCGGAACTTGCCCAAAGAGCACCGGGTGGTGCTGATCGAGCGTGAGGGAAACCACGCCTTTGCCCCGTCCTTCCTCTGGGTCATGACCGGAGACCGGAAGCCCGGCCAGAT
>JAKBES010000255.1 GCA_021833665.1 Acidobacteriota bacterium | reverse complement strand
TCGCCTTGTGATTCCCGTGCTCCCGGTAGCTGAACCGGAAGTGGTAGAGGAAGCCCAGGTGGTTGTCCACGTCCCCGGCCCGGACGGGCACGCGGGCGAGCCAGGCCGCGAAGCCCATGCGCAGGCTCTGGCTGAGGTTGATGATAGCGGCGGGCCAGGCGCCAGGGATCGATCTTGCCCTTGCCCTTCTGCTCGATGAGGGATTCGGAGATGAAGGCGGGATTCGCCTCGCTGAACAGGGAGGCCCCGATCTCGTGGCCCACGGCGATCCAGCGCAGGTCCACCCCGAGGTCCCGGGCGACCCGGTTCCAGTCCTCCTGGAGGGTGCCGAAGAAAGGCAGGGAGAACACCACGTCGCCCAGCTGGTGGGGGAAGCGGACCCACACCTCGGGTGCGGCCCCGGCCTGCAGGGCGTCGCGCAGCATGTCTCTTCCGCATGCCTCCATGCGAGACCTCCAGGACCGAATTCTTCCAGAAACCACAGAGTTCCTCACAGGAATTGGTGTACTCGCCCATTGCTTCGATCTTTCCGCACTGCCTCCCACCGGGTAGCATCTCAGGCAAGGTTCCTCGCGTAGGTCTCCTCATTCCTCTGAACCGACCTCTCCATGACTCTTGCAACACGAGATCTAGATGCGGGCTTACTGCGCCCTCGCAAAAAATAGGACCGATTGCCATGATCCGACGCCTCATCCAGAAGTGGGCCCTGCGTAAGGTGGAGCCTGAGTTGCAGGCCCTACGGATGGAATTGGATTTTTTGCGCTCGAAGTTGGACGTTCCGGCGGAATTAGTCGATGCCTTTCTTTCCGAACGTGCTGAACCCGCCTATCAGGCTGCTTTCGAAGAAGTGGATCCTCTGGTCAGCGTGTGTATCGGCACCTTCAACCGGATGCGTCTCCTCACTGAGCGTTGCCTGCCCTCCCTTTTAAACCAAACGTACCCGAACCTCGAGATCCTGGTGGTGGGAGACGCCTGCACGGATGACACCGGTGAACGGATTGCGGGTCTATGCGATCCGCGAATCCATTTCCTTAATCTGCCCCAGCGCGGGACCTACCCGACGGAACCCCATCTCCGCTGGATGGTGGCTGGAACGACTCCCATGAACATGGCCCTGGGTATGGCAAAAGGCTCCTGGATCACCCATCTCGACGATGATGACGAGCACGCACCGGAGCGCATCGAGAAGTTGCTGACGCTCGCCCGGAAAGAGCGTGCGGACATGGTCTACCACCCGTTCGACTATGAGAAAGCGAACGGAAAATGGGCCATCAATCCCGCGGATGGGTTCCGGAAAACCCGGGTCAGCACTTCCTCGGTGTTCTACCATCATTGGCTGCGGCGCCTCCCATGGGATCTCAAGGCCTATGAGTACCGTGAACCTGGCGATTGGAACCGGTTTCGCAAGATGCTCTACCTGGGAGTCAGGGTGGCCCGCCATCCCGACCTTCTCCTGCGCCACTATCGGGAAAGGAACAACGCCTCATGATGTCCTCCATCCCTTTCCTGAGGCCCAGTTTACCGGTCGTTGACGAATACGTTAACTTGCTGCGGAGCATCGACGAGACCCACCTCTATTCCAACTACGGCCCATTGTGCAGTCAGTTTGAGTCGCAAGTGCTCGCTTCGTTCTTCCAGAATCAGGGAGGGTTCTGCACCGTCACCAATGCCACCATTGGCCTCATGCTGGCCGTTCGTCTGGCCAAACGGAAGGGGCGTTACGCGATCATGCCCAGCTTCACTTTCGCAGCGACGCCACTGGCGGCCCAGTGGGCGGGGCTGGAGCCCTGGTTTGTGGACGTGGATCCCCATACCTGGTGCATGGATCTGAACAGCCTCACGCAAGCGATCTCTGAACTTGGAGACGAGGTGGCGGTGGTCATTCCCTACGCCACCTTCGGGACTGGGATGGCGCTTGAGCCCTATGCGGCCCTGCAGGCGCGCGGCATTCCCGTGGTGATAGACGCCGCTGCTAGCTTTGGCACAAAGGTGTTGGAGGATAGCGCCCAGGGTCATTTCGGGCTTGGATTCCCGGGTTACATCGTTTTCAGTTTTCATGCCACTAAAGCATTCGGTATAGGGGAAGGAGGTGGCGTTTACAGCGGGGATGCCGAGGCTGTGGCCCGCCTGAAACGGGCCGGGAACTTTGGATTCGCTTCCGACCGGGCATCTTGTGAACAGGGGCTTAACAGCAAGATATCCGAGTATGCGGCGGCCCTAGCCCTTGCCACCTGGCAGATTTATCCAGAAAAGATTCGGAAGCGGCAAGCCATCCATAAGGCATATCTTGATGGCCTGGAGTGCTCGGGATTAGGCGGAAAGGGGTGGCAGCCCCAGCGCACACGGGGAGACGTGGCGTTCCAGTTTATGCCGATCCTCTGCCCGCCGGGCCAAAACCGGGATCAAGTGGTCGCACGCATGGCCGAACTGTCCATCGAATGCCGTACCTACTTCAGCCCCGCCTGCCACCAGCAGCACCAGTTTGCTGCCTGCCCTCACGACGGCTTGGTCGTCACGGAGCGCCTGTCGCGCTGCATCCTGAGCCTCCCCCTTTGGGAAGATATGCCCGAATCGACCGTAAGCCGAGTGATCGAGGGGTTGACGGGATGACGCGGGAGCTTCTGATCTGGGGATGTGGAGGCTTCGGTCGCGAGGTGCACTGGCTTTGCGAAATCCTCGGCATCGAGGTGGTGGGGTTCCTCGATGAGCGCCCCCAAATGAAAGGGGTGGTAGTGGACGCTGTGCCTGTGATGGGCGACATCACGGACCTAATCCACCTGCGGGGGAAGGTTCCGGTGTTGTGTGCTGGTGTGGGCGATCCGGCCCTGAAAAGGAAGTTTGCCAGCAAGACCCTTGATGCGGGATTCGCCTTCGCCGAGCCGATCATTCATCCAGACGTGCGCGTCTCGAAGCGGAATCACATCGGGACGGGCTCGGTTATCACTGAAGGTACGATCATGACAGTGAATGTAGACATCGGTAGGCATGTGGTGGTGAACCTGGCTTGCACATTGGGCCACGACATCGTCATGGAGGACTACTGCACTGTTTCACCGGGTGTGAACCTGAGCGGCAATGTGCGGGTGGGGGAAGGTGCCTACCTAGGTACCGGTTGCGCCATTCGCGAGAAGGTGGTCATAGGGCCTTGGTCTGTGGTCGGCGGAGGTGCCTTCGTGGCAAGGGACGTTCGTGCGCATACCTTGGTGGCCGGAGTTCCCGCCGACTTCAAGAAGGATCTCTGATGGGAATCGCGCGCCGGGTCCGCCATTCCCTGCGGGACCACTGGCCTGCGGTGGCCGCACGCTGTCTCTATTGGCCTTGGGTTCTCAAGCATCGGCTGAGCGCCCGTCGCGCCCTCACCCGCCTGCATGTAGGCTGCGGGCGAAACCGCTTCAAGGGCTGGATCAATGCGGATATTGATCCACGGGCCGATCTGGTGGTCTTCTTGGAGAAGCGCCTGCCCTTCCCCGATGGGTTTCTAGACCGAATCTACTCTGAGCATGTACTGGAGCATGTGCCCTACGAGATAGGCCTGGCCTTCCTGAAGGATGCGCGACGGACCCTGAAGGCTGGCGGAGTGTTGCGCATCGCCATGCCGGACTTGGAGGATCTCGTGAAGGGGTATTACGACGGCGATTGGAAAACCCGCTTCGACTGGGTGCAGTGGCCGGAATACGCGTTCCTCTGCACAAGGGCCCAGATGCTCAATGTGGGCCTGCGTTGGTGGGGCCACCAGTATCTTTACGATCGAGAAGAATTGACACGGGCGCTCGCCGAGGCTGGATTCCAGCAGATTGCCTTCCCGAGCCATAGTGAGAGTGAGCATGAGGATCTGCGTGGGCTGGAGACCCGGGCTGACAGCTGGCTAGTCGCGGAGGCTATCCGGTGAATTGGGGATGCCAAGTCCGTCTCGCCGTTCTCCTGCAAACGGTTGCTTGGCTGCCGGCTGTGGCCCAGGCGCCTCCGGGGTGGGCTGCGCAGGAACCCCTGGGTTCAGGGCTTCCACTCGGGAGCTGGGTTGGAGCGAGCCTCTGGAGCGCCGACAAACATGGCCCTGCGGCGCCCTTCGTGAATTCCCTTGGGCTCGGGAATGCCGTGACCGGCGGCGGGGTCACGGTATCCGCCGGGTGGAAGGCGAGCCGGTGGGATCTTGCGGTCCGTGCGATGGCTCTGCGGACGCCGATGGGCCAGGATCAATTCCGGCTGGACCGTGGCCATGTTCGCTTTCAGACGTCAGGGGGATGGTCATACGTCCTGGAGCAGGAACCTATGGTCTGGGGGTATGGCCTGAACGGTGGTTATCTACTGGGAGAGGCTGCCCGGCCTTTCCCGCGGATCCGTGTTGCATCGCCGATGGCCGCGCGCTCGATCTTTTCGGTACCGCTGGGGCGCTGGAAAGGCGAGGTCTTCTTGGGGAGGTTGGAGGGGCAGAGGGTGCTTTCGGAGGACATCCAGGATCCTTCGTTTCGGAGCCGGGCTATTGCCCAGGAGGGCGATCCAGAGAAACCTTACCTCTCTGGCTTTCGAGCTGAGGCTGAGTTCGGAGACAACATCGAGTTCTATCTGAACTGGATCAACCTTTTTGGCGGCGTTGTGAACGGGGTCAGCCGGTTCAACGGGTACAGCCTAGGGGACTACCTCACGGCCTTCACAGGATTGAAAGACACCTTGATCGAGAATTCGTATGACATGACTCAGCCCCATCCGGGGATCCCGGGGGTCAATGCAAAAAGCGCATCCAATTCAGATGTGGGTATGCGGATTCGGATCCCGTTCCTGGAAGATTTTCTCCACGCCAGAGATGTGCGCATCTACATCAGTCGCGGTTCCAAGGCTGTGAACAATATTCCCTATGGCCTTCTGGCTCATCGGCCACTCTACTACATCGGCAAAGATATCAATGCGGATTGGCACGATGGGCTAGGTGTCGGCAAGATCTGGAACCGGTCCTACCGGTACACAGCCCCAAGCCCTCAAGTCCCCAACGATGGGGTGGGCATTCTGATGAACTGGCAGGATTGGAAGATAGGGGTGGAATACCTCGATACCGTGGACGCTCGCAACCAGTTCAATGACAGACCAGTCGAGCAAGGGCACCGATCCTTCACCCATTGGGATTACAAGTCCGGTTTCTACTATGAAGGTGATGCCTTGGGATCCGCGTTGGGGGGAGAGGCGCGCTACGGAACACTCTATGCTCAGTGGGATCCGGCGCTCGCCTGGCGTTTTCTCGCATGGTTCCACGCGGGGGACCGACCGTTCCGGGATGTGCTTGATGATTGGCTACTGGATCATCCTGGCAAGACGCCGGTTCGCGATCGCTTCCTGGGGCTCCAGGGTGTGGCAGAGCATCGGGGAGCCAACGGCATGCTTCTCAGGCTTGGCGCCAGCACGGAGCGGGAATCGGCTGTCCTGAATGAGGCCGGGCGATCAGGGTTTGGATTTAGATGGTTTGTGGATTTGGGCTGGATATGGGCGAAGCCCCGGTGATTGAACTTGGGCGGGGCCCGCGAATGGCGTCATCATGGGGCATCTGACCCCATGC